>JBFMCO010000072.1:0-12116 GCA_040754495.1 Microcaldota archaeon | reverse complement strand
AGGAAAAGAAGCCCGAAGATCCGGTCGCTTCCGCCTCCGGCAAGAACGTCAAGGGCCGCCGCGTATATCCTTGCGACCTGCTGCCTCAGGTTCCGCTGCGGGATGCCCTGGAGCGTCTGGGAAATCGCAGTGAGCTGGGCATTCCTCGCTTCAAGCCGCTGCAGCTCCTCGTCGCTGACATGCTCGCCCCTTGCAAGCCTTTCAATAATATTCCTGTTGTCCCGTATGAGCGCATTTATCTGCGGCTCAAGCGTCTCAAGCGCATCCTCCCTGAGGAGCTGCTGGAAAAACGGGATGGCGGCCTCGAGGCTCTCCTCCGGTCTCTCTGCTTCGGGCAGGCCGGCAAGCGCCGCATCCACCTGGTCGAATCCACGCTCGGCGGCTTCCATATCTATTGAAATAGCGCCGTCAGCTACCTGCGTTACAAGGCTCTGCAGCGCCCCAAGGATGCCTTCGCCTTGAGGGGTCTCCAGGCGGTGCCTGTTCTGCATGAATGTCGTAGCAGCCCGCATCAGCAGGCCGGCCCGCGGCTCCTCCGCGGTCCCCAGGAATCCGGTCGCAGCTCCGAGGGCGTTCGTGAGCCACTCAGGAGCCCCGGCCTCGCGCAGGTTCGCCTGCAGGCGCTGGACGTGCTGGCCAAACCGCTCGCGCAGCTGCTCCGGCCGGAACCCGCTTCTTGCATCCAGCCCTGATTCGCGCCTCAGCGCCTCCACAGCGGCGCCATCGGCATCGGTCCTTCCCCCGACTATGTCCATTATCCGGGCAAATGCTGCCTGCGGAACCAAATCAGAAGCATTCAATCCGAGCGTTTTCGCAGCCCTCTCAAGCAGCCCCATGGAGAGCGTCAGTCCCGCGACCTCCAGCTTGCCGCTCTGGAGCGCATCGAGCGCCTTCTCCGCGAACCACTGCTGCGTCCCCTCCTGCTGCGCCAGCCTGTCCGCTTCCCTTCCGCTCCCGCGCAGCGATGTCGCGCTTTCGCGAAGAGCTGCCTCCGCCTCCTCGGGCGTCTGCTCCATCACTTCGCCCGGCTCGCGCGTGAGCTCCGAATACTCCTGCCCTATCTCGCCAATCTCGCCCCGCTCTTCCCTCCAGTTCTCGCCCCGCAGCCGCTCGAGAGCGGTGCCAATCCTGTCAAGGAGAGACTGCATCCGCTCGCGCACCGGGCTGTCTTCGGCCAGCGTCCCCAGCCTAGTTCCGAGGTCCTGCGAAAGCTCCTGGAGCACATTCGTGTATCCTGCCCTCATCCTTCCGAGCAGCGAATCGAGCCTCGTCCTGAAATCATTCAGTGCCTCCCTGTCCGAATCCCGTGTTTCCTCTTCATAGCGCTCACGGATGCCTGCCGTAAAGCCGCTTTCCATGATGAATCCGAGAATCCGCTCCCGGAGCCCGCGGGCATCCTCTGAATCAGCATCAAGTATCTCACTGTTCTCTGCATAAAGCTCCGCGGCCTCGAGTATCGCATCCCCGCGCTCCTCGTTCTCGGTTCCGGCATCTAGCACCGCGGACTCGAGCCCGTCCAGGAGCGCATCGAGCTCTCCCTCACCCACGGCCTCCTCTATGCCGCCCTCGATGAGAACGGTCTCGATGCCAGCCACCCTGCGCAGCTTCGCAACCTTCGCCCTCGCCCGCTCGTGCCTCTCCTCGGCGGCTTCAGGGTCGCCCTCCTCGGCCTCATGCCTCGCCTCGGCAAGCTCCTCAAGGATGTCCTGCGTCTCATCCTCGAGCCTCTCGCGCAGCGCGGGCTGGAGCGTCTGCACGAACTGCGCCATGGTCTGTTCGGTGGCGTCAATCTGCACCCGGACCTCGTGCCTCCGGGCCTCGGAATGCCTGTGCTTCAGCCCGCCTTCCATGTGCGGGATTTTCCGCGGGAGCTCCCTCTCGCCGTACCTGTCCAGCTCGCGCAGCGCCGTGTCGGCTCCGCGGGCCTGGTTGTATAAGTGCGTCGTCTCCACATGGACAGGCGCCGGCGTAATGTACGTCCTTATGACGCCGGCCTGCGGCGGAAGCTGGGCAAGGTGCTCGTCCGCGCGCCTTGCGGCGTCATCCGGTCTCTTTCTTATCTGGTCCGCCAACGTCTCCCCCTATGTATATCCTGCAGATGTCTACGAACTCCCAGAGCACCCCCAGGCGCTCGTCAACGTCGCTCTTGCCCCTGGATTTCATGGCCTTCGACTGCCATCTTGTCAGCACTTCGTGCACGAGCCGGTATTTTGAGAATTTGGCCTTGAGCTCGGCAGGCTTCGTCCCGGCGGCGTCCCAGCTCGCGATGGCGCTCTCGAGGGCGGAGACGGTCTTGTTGACCCTCTCTATCGTTTCATCCTCGATTTTCCTGAGGTCGGCCTCGCTTATCTTTGTGACCGCCTTGGCCGCCACCTTGCGTTTGCGCTTGAGCATCGAAACTGATTCGCGTGAAACCTTATTATCGCTTTTGCATTCACTCCAGCAGCGCCCTAACCTAGCTCTTTTAAACATTTATATACACACATAGTCCGATGGTGCGAAGACTCAAATCAGGCGCTCCGGCCGAAAGCAGGCCCCAGGGCTTTGCCGATGCCGCAAAAGCCGCTGGCCTTTCGGAGCCGCTGGACGAGCCTCTCGGGAAGGCCCGGGCCGCTTTCCGCCTCGCACTCACGGCCCAGGTATGCGGCATGGCGAATTCCCTTGTCTCGGAATGGAGGGCCGCGGGCCTGAGAATCCTCGGCCTGGGGAGCGAAAGCTTCGACGAAGACACCGAGGCGCAAATCCGGTCAATCACCAGGGCGCTGGACGGCGATGCGGATGTGGCATACGGGCTTGCCAAGGCCATCCTTGACGATGAGCGGGTGGAGCTGGACATAAAGGTGGCCGCAGCCGCCCTCGTTTTCTCGCAGGAATCTGAATTGCTGAGGGCCCATATAGACACGCCGCGCTCCGGGCCCGGCGAGGACGAGCTTCTCGAGACGCTGGAAGGCATGGACCACGGCACGGCGAGAGCCCTCCGGAAGGAGCTCGAGCAGATATCCTCTTCAAGCCCCTATGATACGGTTAAGACCGCAGCCATACTCATCCTAGAGAGCATAGGCGAATATGCAGTAGAATCATAAGAAAAAAGGGAAAGAAAGCGGTCAGCCCGTCGCGTTGGAGCCATACGCGCTTCCGTCGTTTCCAAGAAGCTGGCTGATGTCTATTATCGTCTCGCCGGAGCCCACGACCTTCGGGAGCTGCCCGTTCCACTTCTGCACGTAGTAATAGCGGATGTACGGGTCAGTGACCGTCTTCGTTATGGTCTCGATGGCTTCGGCCTCGGCCTTGGCCCGGATGAGCTTGGACTTCGCCTCGCCCTCGGCCTCGAGCACGTTCGCTGTCGCAGTGGCGTTCTTCTCGGCTATGACCTTCTGCACCTCTATCTGCTTCTTCTCCAGCTCGAACTGCGCCTGGAGCTTGTTCTGCTCTGCCACGACCTTCTGCTCGATGGCGTCGTTGAACTCCGGAGAGAAGTCGAAATTCGTTATCGAGACCTCCACGACGTCTATGTCGTAGCCCTTCAGCTTCTCCTTCAGGTTGGCCCCTATCACGGATTTCAGCTCCCCCCGCTTGGTGATCAGCTCGCCCGCAGTGTATTTCGCGGTGTTCGCCTTCACGACCTCCTGCACGACTGGGGCGATTATCCTCGCCTCGTGGTTTCCCCTGAAATTCTCGTAGAGGCTCTGGATGGACGCATCGTCCTCCGGGAGCCTGTAGTTGACCGCTATCGTCGTCTGCACGACCTGCAGGTCGGATGACGCGGCCGAGGCGTCGGTCTCGAATTTCTGTATCTGGGTGGACACCATCTCCACCGAGTTCATGAACGGTATCATCAGGTGCAGGCCCGGATACCATATCTCCTTCACCCTGCCGAACTCCAGCAAAACGCCGACCTCGCCCGCGTTCACCACCCTCACGGGGAAGAACACGAGCAGGAACACGAGCAAAAAGAAACCCAGCACCAGCAGGCCGATGAATTTCAAACCGGCATTAAGAGCAATCCTATCGTCCATACGCCTACCTCCCGGCCTGCTTTCTCCTGCAATATTCTTAAACCCGGCCGCGCTCCTTTATCCCATGGGCGATTTCGTAGGGATGGCCGCAAGCGGCAAAAACGACTGGTGGCGCTATCTTGCCTCATTTCTCCTCATACTCTTCCTCTGGCTAATCGTCGGCTCGGTCCCATTTCTTCTCGTCCTCGTCATGAACGGCGGCCTTCCGGTCCCGTGGAACGGCGAGCCTGCATCCGGCCCGCTCGCCTCCACCGACCCTTTCGTCACCTTCTACCTTCCGGTGTCGTTCTCATTCCTCATGCTTGCCGCTGGCGTCGCCATATCCGTCAAATTCATCCACGGGCGCAGCCTCGCATCAGCCATCACTTCGAGGCCGAAGCCGGATATGCAGCGCGTCGCAAAAGGATTCGCGCTCTTCATCGCCATGAACGCAATCGCCACGCTCGTCTCGTTCGCCCTCGAGCCATCCAGCATCAAAATCTCCATCGAGCCGCTCCGCCTGCTCATCATAGCGCCGCTCTTCATCGCCCTCACCGCCCTCCAGACGACGTCCGAGGAGATGCTCTTCCGCGGCTACCTCCTGCAGGGGTTCGGGAACGCGCTGAAGAAGCCTCTACTTGCAGCCGTCCTCTCGTCCTTCATATTCGTGCTCGCGCACATGGCGAATCCGGAGACATCGAGCGGCCTTTACCTCGCCGCGGCGTATTACTTCGCAATCGGCTTCTGGCTCTGCCTCGTGACGCTTAAGGACGGCGGCGCGGAGCTTGCAATAGGGGCGCATGCGGCGAACAACATGTTCATCCTGCTCGTCAATTACGAGACGTCGGCCCTGGAGATAATCCCCTCCGTTTTCAAGGCGACGGACATAGGCCCCGACGACCTCGCCCTCTCGCTCGCAGTATTCGTAGTGCTCGCTACTGCCGCCTATGCCCTCCTCTTCAGAAGAACTAGCTGAGCATCCCCGCGGCGAACTTCCGGATATCATCCAGCGGATGGCAAAGGACGCACCGGATGCCTTCGTTGTCGCCTCTGTTTGAAAAGTGCCTCATCAGGGCGGCCGCCGCGTTCTGCCGGACCTCCGGGCATTTGTCCTCGCTGGCCCCCCAGAGCGCGGGAACCGCCGGCGCGATGTCAGCCCCCTGCTCCGCTGCCATTGACAGTGCCCATGCCGCGTTGGTGCGGACGCGCTTGTCGATGTCGGAAAGGGCTGTGGAAAGCGCGGAAAAGGCATCCGAGATGTCCAGGCCGGCCATTGCGGTCTTGCCGAGGAGATAGCCTCCGTTCATGCGCCAGTCCAGGCCGGAGCATCCGAGGTCCTCGATGCCCGTGCGGACCGACTCCATGCTCAGCTCGCCGTCGCCGAGGATGGTCATCACGAGCGCTGGCGGCGCGTTGAAGCTGAGCTTCAGCATCACCTTGTTGTCGTTGGCCGCGTCCTCCACGGTCTTGGCCCAGACCCAGCGGCGCAGCTTCACGCCCCGTGCCACTTCGGTGCCGTCGCTCCGGAAGACGTTGACCCGGTAGCCGCCGGCTATCCTGCCACTGAACCTGACGCGGTATTCGCCGCTGTCTATGTCCTTCGGAAGCACGTCCTGCCCGGCCCCGGGCAGCACGGTCCGGAACCTGAGCTCCTCCTCGTGCTCCTTCATCCTGGCCATGGGTTTGTAGAATCGTTTCATGCAATCAGTCTTGTCCCGGGCTGGCGCCGGACCATCATAATATGTGTCCTTAAGTGTTTTTAAATGTTATTTATCCCGCTCCCCTCTGCGGCGGCCCCGGCCGGCCCGCACTCGGCAAGGAAGGAAAGGAGCATGCTGTTGAACAGGGATGGCTGCTCGAACATGGGCGCATGGGTGGAGCGGTCCATGAAGCACAGCCTGGAGCCATTTATCCTCTCATGCATCCTGCGTGCCGCCTCGGGCGAGACGAAAAAGTCGTTCCTCCCATGGACGATGAGCGCCGGGACGTCTATCTGGCGCATGCCCTCCCCGATGGCTTTGCCGTGCTCGCGCATGTCATTCAGGGCAATAGCCACGGCCTTCCTCCTGGAAAGGAAATTATGGTAGAGGGCGGAGAATACGCGCTCCTCCACGTTCACCCCGATGCCCCGCGTCGCCGCGTACGCGAGCTTCTCGAACATCCTCCTCCTTTCGATGATATGGGCGATGTCGGACAGGACGCCGTCCTCAAGCGACTCTGTCATCCTGTCCACCGCCGCCGGGGGCAGGAGCCTCCGGTACGGGAAGGCAGCGAGCGGGTCGCCGTCCGGGGAGCTCACGAACGTCATCGAGCGGACGGCAACCGACTGCCGGAATTCGCTGAAGAAAAGCGCGGCTATCAGGCCGCCCATGCTGTGGCCGACCAGGTCGATTTCGGCAATCCCCATCCTGGCGCATATCATGGCAAGGTCCCCGGCGCAGGAGCGGAGGTATGGGCCGTCCCCGAGGCCGGTGTTGCCCATGCCGCGGTTGTTGAAGAAAAGGAGGTTGTGCTCCCTTATCCGGAGCTGCTTGGCCCATTCGGAATACGACGTCGTGCCCCAGCCGTTCACGAACGCGATGGTGCGCGGCTTCATATTGTCCGCGTAAGCGTATTCGACAAGCACCCCGCCCGGGGCCGCGATGCGGTCCCTTTTCAGCCTGCTCCTGCCAACCGTCGCGAGCTCCATGCCATTACCTCCGCGTGTCCTGGACTATGACCGTAACGTCGTCCGCATGACCCCACTCCGCCTGGTTCCTCAGCGCCGAGCGGACTATCTTCTCGGCAAGGAACACCGGGTCGTCGGTCAGGCCGGCCCAGTGCCCTATCCTAGATGCGGCATCCTGCAGGTAGTACGTCACGCCGTCGCTGACCAGCACGAGCCTGCCGCCCTCCCTCGAATGCTCCTCCACCTCGCTTTCCCGAAGGAGCGCCACCTGGCCGATTACGTTCCTGAGCTCAGCGGTGTCCGCCAGCGTCTCCGCATGCATCCCATCCCCGACGACTGCCAGCCTGTACGCCATGCTGTCGCCGACCTTCAGCACGCGCCTTGCGCGCCCGGCCGCCGAGCCCGCGACGAGCGTGCTGCTGCTCCCGCTCTTGAGAGCCGAAACCATAAGCGTGCCGTTGAAGAGATGCGCTATCTCAGCGCTCAGGGCGCATACCGCTGCCTTATCCAGGCCGGGCGATACGGCCCTCGCAGCGCTCATGTGGCTCGCTATCGCAGAGAAGCGGTCTGAGCCGCAGCCGTCAGCCACGGCAATGGCGCTCGATGCGCCGTTTGCGTATAATGCGAACGAATCCTGGTTGTGGGAGCTCCTCTTCCTCACGCTCACCGCGTATCCGGCTCCCGCCAGATAACTCCTGTAAGAGCCGAGGAAGCGCTCATGCCCCATCGCCCTATCCTCGAGCATTGCAAGGCGGGCCTTCTCGCCATCCGTGAGCCACTCCGCCCCGGCGCAGGCCTTCCCGAGCCCCTCCCCATCCAGATAAAGCGCCCTCTCCAGCTTCGCCTGGACGGATTCGGGCTCGACCGAGCCTGCCTCGAGCCACTCCATGCCTGGCTGGCAGGAAACCTCGTAAATGGTCTGCACCACGAGCGAGCGGAGAATCTCGAAGCTGGCAGTAACATCCAACCTCGCGTCCCTGACCCCGCAGGTCTTCCGGAATTCCTCGAGAAGCAGTTCCTTTCCGGCAGCAAGCGGGTTTCCGGACTCCCTGATGCGGGACGCGACAGCCCGGAGCTCGCGGTCTTGCATGCTGCCTATATGGTGCGAAAGGTATTAAAGTGGTTCAAATTAAGGCTGCCCTAAAGAAACGCGGGTGCGCGGCCTATTTTCCGTACCATTCGGCGAGCTCTGCGAACGTTACTGTCTTCGTGCCATAATTGGTCTCTATCGTGCATGCCGCGCCGTCCAGGAAGCAGTCTACGTTCGCGAAATACCTCGTGAAGGGGTCGGCGGTGTCTATGTCGCACGCAAACGTCTTGCGCCCTGGCGACAAGCTCTCGGTGCAGCTGCAGCTATAGACCAGTTCCGCGCTCTCGCCCGCCTCCTCCCTCGCCCTCCTTAAGCAGGCGTCCTCCACGTTCGCAGGCGTTATGAGGTCCCAGAGCGCGAGGTCCTCCCCGGAGATATTCTGGCCGGTCCCGTTTCCCCCTGGCGGCGGAGTGGCATTCCCTGGCGGGCCTGTCTGGTTGGGTTGGGAAGGGCCTACGGAAGCCGGCTGGGGGATGATGAAGAGCAAAGCGACAATCCCGCATGTCAGGAGCAGAAAGAAGATAATGACGATAACGGCCGCCGCCGCAGGGAGCCAATCCTTCACTTTCTCAGCCACCCCCGGAACTCCATCGCGTCGCGGACGCGCTCCTTGGCTATCCCGAGCGCGGCCTTGCGCGTGTCGTTGTCCGTGGCCCGCTCAAGCATCATCTTCGTGTTGTTCTTGACCTTGTCCTCGACGACCTTGAACATGGCCTGGGGGTCCCAGCCCATGGTCTCGCAGAAGCTCGAAATCACGCCGCCGGCGTTCGCGACGAAATCCGGGACGACCACCACCCCTTTCTTCATGAGCACCTGCTCTATGTCGTATTTCGCAGGGAGGTTGGCGGCCTCGATGACGTATTTCGCCTTCACCTTGCCCACGTTGTCCTTGTGGATGACGTCCGGCCGCGCGCCGGGTATGAGCATGTCCACGTCCATCTCGAAGAGCTTCGCGGCGTCGAGTTTCTCGCCCTTTGCATACGCTGTGACCGTGCCCTTCTCGGCCTTGGTCTTAATCAGGTCGTCGTAGTTCAGGCCGTGCTGGTTGTATATCGTGCCCCTGGAGTCCGATACCGCGACGACGTTAGCGCCGAGCCCGTGGAGGTATTTCATGGCGAAGGTGCCCACGTTCCCGAAGCCCTCGATCGCGACGCTCATGCCGTGCAGCTTCTTCCCGGAATGCTCCACCGCGACCTTCGCGGCTATCGCGACGCCGAATCCGGTCGAGCCTAATTCGTGCGGCAGGCCGCCGACGCTTGCCGGCTTGCCGGTGCATGCGCGCGGCGTGCCTATCTCATCGGCGAACTGCGCCATCTCCCTCTCGGTCGTGTTCATGTCCGGGCCTGCGATGTAAAGCTCCGGCACGACCTCCTTTATCTTCCTCGCGAAGGCGCGCATGTGCTCCTCCTTCTGCTCCGGCGTGAGCTTCCTCGGGTCGGCCTTTATCCCGCTTTTCGCGCCGCCGAACGGCAAATCAGCCATGGCGTTCTTCCAGGTCATCGCCCGCGCAAGGCCCATGACCTCCTCGACGCTAACGTCAGGAACCATCCTTATGCCGCCCTTCCCCGGCCCGCGCGCGGTGTTGTGTATGACGCAGACGCCCTGCATGCCCGTCCTCTGGTCGTATACCTCGATAACCCTCTCGAACCCGAACTCGTCCTCTTTTCGCATAGCAATAGACCTCGTTGGTAGGTTAGTGAGGCGATTTCTCAGAGTGGCATTAAAAAGATTGCGAATTTAGGGAAATCTACAGCGCAGCCATCGCTTCCTTGGAGAAAAGCTCCCTGAGCTTTTCGTCCGCTATCCTGCCGATTGCGGAATCCAGGAAGCCCTCAACGATGAGCTTGCGCGCCGAATCCCGCCCGATGCCCCGCGACATCAGGTAGAATACCTTCTCCTCGTCAATCCGCGAGACCGAAGCTGCGTGCCTCGAGGACACGTCGTTGTTCTCGATTTCCAGCTCCGGGTTCGCGCTCGCGTGCGCGCCCGGATCGAGCAGCATGACGTGCTCTGCGAGGAACGATTCCGCCCCCGCCCCGCCCTTGTCTATCTTAATCATGCCATCCAGCCTGGCCGAAGCGCCGTCCTTCACGACGCCCTTCACGAGTATGTCCCCCTTCGTATCCTTGCCGGTGTGCCTGAGAACCGAGCCGAGATGCAGCCTGTGCGCATCGCGCCCGACAAACACCTGCAGGTCGTAGGCTTCCGAGCGCGGCCCTTCCAGGATGTTGTGGATTTTTCCCTCGCCGCCGGAGAGCCAGAGGCCTGCGGTGCGCAGGATTGAGCCCTCCCCGACCCTGCTCGTCTGGGTGATGTGCGCATCCTTCCCCTGTATTATGAATGACTCGACATGGCAGCCCCTGCCTATGCGGAGCTCGACCGCGGCATCCTTACCAGCCCTGATGACCACGCGGGCCTTCGCCCCGTCCTCTATCGTGACAAGCGCGTCCCCTGTTATCTCAAGGCTGTCCTTTCCCTTCAGGCTTGCCTCTCTCATGAAAACCACAGGATATCCGGCAGGCTCGATTTAAAGGTATTCCTGATATCTGCCTAATTTAGTGTTGAAAAAAGGAAGAAAAGGATTAAAAAGCGTTTCCGCCAATCTCTATTCCATGCGCGGCAAGCATGACGACCAAAAACCCGGCAAGGCCTCAGTAAGGGCGGCGCCGAGAGAATCCACGTCCACACTCGCTTTCAGCACGGCTGCACCCGCGGCCGAGGAGGGCATCGGCTTCCTTCCGAAGACCTCGGACAAGCTGCTCGATGCCCTCAAGGACAGGCTCGCCAAGATGATGGTGCTTGTCAACGATTCCGGCATAGGCTGCGAGGAAAGCCCGGAAGGCTCGGGCCAGATGCGCTACAAGAACCTGCCGCCGAATTTGCGCGGGGCCTGGAAGCTCACGATAAAGGACACCACGTTCATCGTGGGAAGGACGCGCTCCACCTGGCTGCTGGTCTATGACAAGGCGCCGGAATCGCTGTACGAGGACGAGCGCTTCATGGGCCTGGATTTGAAGCTGCGCGACGTGCTCGCGACCGAGACCGGAAAGACGATGTTCCTCTCCCGCATCTCCAGGGAGGACCTCAACATGCTCAATGCGATTGCGGCCCAGTCGGCAGCGAAAAAGGCCCAGCCCCTGGACACCCTCGCGCCTGGCGATGACGGGGTTTTCTCGCACGACGAGGTGGTGCGGAAGCTCCGCTCCGCGGTCGTGGAGCACAGCACCGACCTTTTCTTCGACATGAATGAATTCGCCGACGGAATCAAGTTCATGACGCCCATACAGGACGCGAGCGGGAACCACTACTACATAGTCTCCGGAGCCGAGGAGCAGGACTACTGGCTCTACATCAACGCCGAGCCCCCTGCCCCGGAAGGGTGCCTGGGCATCACGCGCATCAGGTACAAGAACGACATCTGCACGCTTTACATGGGCGGCGTCCCATAGTGGTCTGAATGCCTGACGAAAAAAAGAAGGACGGGGCGGCAAGGCGCCCGAGGGAGGCGGATTCCACGCTCACATTCACCCTCAAGGACCCGAAGCTCGAGGAAATCCCGTTCAACGCGCCGCCGCTGCGGCTCTACACGCTGAGGCAGCACCTTGAAAGCTATGCGCTGGAGCGTTCGTCCGACCCGGCCGGGTTCAATTTCGACAATTTCGTCCGCAACGTGCGCGGCCTGAAGCAGGTGCGCCTCGGTGGAAACGTGCTGGACGTCCTTTTCACGCGCAGCTCCGCGTTCATCACGTATTCCGGGACCCCGGAGCAGATGGGCGCCATCCCGGAGCTGTCCGCGATAGACATGTCCAAGGTCAGCGTCGCATCAGCTCCGGACGGGCGCACGCTGACAATCCTGCGCGTGTCAGGAAAGGAGCTGCGCGGGGTGCTGAACGCGCCGTCCGGCGTCGCTAAGAAGGGCTATGACGGCCTCCTTCCGCCTGATGGCGCAGAGCAGGTGGACCTCGAGGAGCTCAAATCCAAGCTCAGGGGCTGCTCGGTGGTATCGAGCGAGGACGGGTTCGACCTTGCCGACTTCAGCCGGCGCGTCATGCTGGCAAGCGTGTTCAGGGACGAGGGCGACATTCCCTACCTGGTCATCGGCCTGGACGGGGATGAGCTGGTCTATTCAGCATACGTGAACGCCTCCTCGCAGCACTCGCAGGCCAACCCCATGGTCTGCACGCTGAAGTACAAGGATGACACGTGCGTCGTGTTCCGGGTCGAAGTAGTCGGCTAAGCCGTGTTCCCTGGCATTTCGGCCCCGCGCCCTCAACCTACCGCTCCTTCAAGCTGCACTTCGATGAGCCTGTTCAGCTCGACGGCGTATTCCATAGGAAGCTCGCGGGTGAACGAGTCTATGAAT
>JBFMCO010000071.1:0-28112 GCA_040754495.1 Microcaldota archaeon | reverse complement strand
GTTTGCCTTAACTCTTCAACGGATATTTTGGGGAGGAATTCATCTCCTTTTGGTAGATGCCAGACCATAGATAGTATCTACGGAGGACAATTTATAAAAGTTCGTCTAATTTTGTCCTAGACTATGAGCAGCTTGCCCGCACCCTTGTTTCCCGACAGAACTCTCCGCCAGCCTGTGCAATCTATGATGAATTTCGCTTCTACCCCGCCCTCCGAGGTGTTTATCTTTCCGTCCGCAGTTCCCAGAACCTCCGCTTTCATGAACCCGGCGGCTGATTTTTCGAAAAGCGAAACGCATGACTTTTTGTAATCGATTACGCCATATTCTTCAGGAATCTCGAATTTTCTTCTCAGCCTCTGCGTTTCGATGTAAAAATTTTTGACTGTCCGGAGTATCGTGCCTGGCGCGACCTCATCAACGAGTCTCTTTGGCACGCCGCATGTCGATGTTCTGCCCTCCCCGACATCTTTCCGGTCTATCAGCAGCACATCGAAACCGGCATCCCGAAGATAATGGGCTACGCCTAAGCCCGCAAAACTTGCTCCTGCGATAGCTACATCAACCTGCATATTTACCCCGGATCATGCATTTTTCAGAATTATATCAGTATATCCCAGCCTCTTTATCTCATTTTCTATCTCGCCAAGGGATAGCCGCTTATCATCATATCGTATGTACATCTTCTCCGTCACGAAATTCACCGTGACCCCGATTACGCCATCCTTCTTTTTTAGCGTCTTTTCGATGATGGGGCAGTCGCTTGCGCAGTCCATGTCACCTATGAGCAGAACCGCCTTTCTTCCGGCCATGCGCAGGCTTCCCCTGCAAAAGACTAAAAATATTCCCCCAGCGACAAACAATTATAAATGTCTGACGCTTCGCACTATCCATGAGAGCCCCCTTTCTTATCCTGGTATTGCTGGCAGGTATCGCATATGCGACCATGAGCGCTGAGGATTTTTCTAGAGCGAGACAACTTGTCGATTCCAACGCAAGCTGCGACAGCCTCAGCGACTCGCAGCTTGAGCTCATAGGCGAGTATTACATGGAGCAGATGCATCCTGGACAGGCCCACGAAGCCATGGACAGGATGATGGGCGGGGAGGGAAGCGAGAGCCTGAAGCGCCAGCACATCCAGATGGCGCTGGTCCTGCACTGCGGCCGGACGGACACGAACGTGACTTACGGGGGGATGATGGCGATGATGCCCATGTTCTATGCAGGGGGCTGGATGCCGGGTGCTGGTGGCTGGGGTCCGGGTGCCGGAGGCGATATGATGGGATACGGGATGATGGGCTATGGTTACGACATGATGGGCGGGTATGGATGGCTTGCGGGTTTGGTGTTCTGGGTTTTGCTTATAATCGCCCTCCTTCTGGTGGTTGTCTGGCTTTACCGGAGCGTCACCGGACGCAGCGCCGGCCAGTCTGCGGCCGAGATACTCAAGCAGAGATTCGCAAAGGGCGAGATCTCGAAGAAGGAGTACGAGGAGATGAAGAAATCCCTTGAATGAGGCGCTGTGGAATGAGGATAAACAACATCGACACGGAAAAAGCCGGAGCGTTTATCGCGGAAGCGGAGGCGGACCCGAAAAAGGCCATAAAAGAAAAGAGCGTGGAAGGCGAGTGGGTTTTTGATGACGGCAAACCCCAGTTCAGGGCGAGCCTGAAGCATGGGGAGGCAAGTACGGTGGTGGAAGCCGACGGCCCCGGATTCATGGGCGGCTCTTCTTCGAAGCCGGACCCGGTCCAGTACTGCCTGTTCGGCCTTGCAGCCTGTTATGCGCAGACCTTAGCCGCGGTAGCGGCCGAGAAGGGGATAATGCTGAAGAAGCTGAAGGTGAGCGCCGCGAATAGGGTAAATCTGCGCAAAGCCCTTGGCCTTGGCGAAGAGCCGATAGTGGAAAGCGTAAGACTGAAGGTCAGCGTATCCGGCGGAAAAGACGTCGAAGAGCTGATGAGGCTTGCGAAGGAGCGATGCCCGGGCGTTTACTGCCTGACGAATCCCATAAAGCTGGATATCGAACGGATTGAGTAGGGGTTAGAGAACAAAGGTGAGGCAATGGCGCTAGTAGAAGTCAAGAACGACAATCTGCAGGTCGAGGTGCCGGACGGCTCCCTTCTCGTAGAGCTGGACGGCAAATGCTCCATACTTTTCGCCTGCAAGGTCGGAAGCTGCGGCTCATGCAAGGTCAGGGTCGTGGAGGGCGGCGAGAACCTCGAGCCGCCGAACGAGGCTGAGCAGGCCGGACTTTCGGCATTCTCAACGGACCCGAAGGACAGGCTCATGTGCGTCTGCAGGATTAAAAGCGGCAGGATAAGCGTTGAATATTAGGGCGGCGGTTAAAGTTTCTTGAGAAGCCTCCCGAAACCGGCCACTTTCCCGTTTTCCACCCTCACGCCCTCTTTCAGAAGCATCGCAACTTTCCGGGCCGTTCCGTGCGCGAACCCGCCAACCGTCCCGTCGCTGCGGACCACCCGGTGGCATGGCACTCCCTTGAAGGGATTCCTGTTCAGGGCGTTGCCGACCGCTCTTGAGGCTCCAGGCTTCCCTATCGCCCAAGCGATTGCCGAATATGTGGAAACCCGCCCTTTAGGGATTCTAACGCAGGCCGAATAGACCGCCTTCTCGAAACGGCTCGCTGCCATCATTGCACCCCCCTCAGCTCCTCCACGATGCGGACCATGTTCACCTTGCCGTATTTCTCGACGTGGATAATGCCGCGCTCCTCCAGCCTCTTGACAATCCGGTGCGCCTTCAGCCTGCTCATGCCGGGCAGCCGGGCGATTTCGCTCTGCGTGGTCATCCCCTCCTTGCTGATCAGCAGGCTCACCACCTCCCGGTCTTCCGGGGTGAGGAACTTCATGATTATGCCGATATTGGTCTTGACGAGCCTCTTCTGCTTCTCTAGGGTGTCGTTGAGGATGTTGAATACCACAAGGCCGGAGAAGACGCCGAAGAAGCCCATGAGGACCATGAAGTGGATGTGAAACTCCATGAAGGGGGCGAGGATGCCCGGGAGCGGCTGGCCTTGGGACGAGAGTGCGTATGCGAATACGAGCACCGTCACCAGGAAGATGAATACGGAGACAATAACGAGGCCAAGAACTATCTTCTTACGGATGTCCATAGTACCACTGATGGAATGTATGTTTCATCTTTGTGCGATATCATTTCTTTAAACCAGAGGATAGTTTCACGAATCAATATATATTGTTTCGGGTAAATGAAACAATGTTATCGCGGCCTCGGACGCGATAGGTGAAATCATGAGCAATGAGATAAAGATTCAGAAGACGACAGCATTCCTGCTGGCCGGCCTGCTTCTGGCCGTCGCGGTCGGGGGATTCATAGTTTTCGGCGCCAGCGCAGGAAGCGGGACGCCGCAGGCGCTCACGCAGGAGCCGCCCACCGGAGCTGATACGGCTCCCGGCACGGTGCCCGGGGTGCAGGACGTTTACCTCAAGGCGACAGCCCAGGGGTATGACAAGAGCGAGATAACCGTGAGGAGGGGCATCCCGGTCAGGCTGCATTTCACGGCCATAAATGCCGGCTGCGGGGCCCAGCTCGTAATATACGGAACGGATGTGAGGGTCATCTCCAGGAACGGCCAGGAGGCCGTTGTGGAATTCACGCCTGATAAGGAAGGCACCTACGAATACAACTGCGGCATGAGGATGTTCCCGCCGGGGAGGTTCGTGGTGACGGCATGATTTACCTGGAGCCCCTTGCCGCTGTCCTCGGGCAGTGGAGGTACAGGACGGCATTTCTCGCCCTCCTCGTCATCCTCCTGCCGCTTCTTAGCGTCAGCTCGTCCACAATAATACCATGGACGCTGGAGCTGAATCCGACCGCAGAGGCCCCGAAGATAGCCATCATGGGCGCGGTGGCATCCCTAATGGCCTTAAACGGAGCAGTGCTCCTCCACAACTACGAGGCCATGAAGGCCGCCGGAGGGACGACCGCATTGGGGACGCTGGCCGCGCTTTTCACGAGCGCCTGCCCGGTCTGCCAGCCGATTTGGCTGGTCTGGCTCGGCCTCGGCTCGGCGACGGCGTTCCTGGCGGACATAGGATTGTATATGGGGCTTCTCAGCCTGGGGCTGCTGGTGTTTTCGCTGCACAATTCGCTGAAGGCCGCATCCGGTACGTGCGAGGTGAGATAGATGGAAAAGACAATGAAGGTTGAAGGCATGCACTGCAGGTCCTGCGAGATGCTGCTCACGGATTCGATATCAGAGGTAAATGGCGTTGAGAAGGTCAGTGCCGATCACAAAGGCGGATTGGTGCGCGTCAGCGTGAGGGACGAGCGCGTGCTCGATGAAGTGAGGAAGACTATATTGAAAGAGGGCTATAAGGTGGTTTGAGGTGAATGATTACACGCTCCGGCTGAACGGCATGACATGCGGCTCGTGCGAGAAGCTCATCGAGAGGGTGGCCGAGCAGAACGGCGCCAAAGTCAAAGAGATAGACGCGAAGAGCGGCGTTGTTGCGCTTTCCTGCGAGGAAGGCACCCTCGAGACGCTGAGGAGGCAGCTTGCCGAGAAAGGATTCAATGAAAAGGCAGGCGATGCCGGCCAGCGGGGGGACCCGGCAAGGGTGAAGACGTACCTTTCGTCCATCATAGCCGGAGAGCCGCATGTCGAGGTGGAATCGAAGCTCGTGAATTACGCCCTTGGCTCCACCGCGGCCCTTGTAGTACTGGGCGGCCTTGGATACGCCGCGGCGCTCCCTTCGGTATCATCGCTCGGGGCGTACATGCCCCTCCTTGCCCTGGCCATCCTGACCTCCGTCATGACGGTATTCTCGTACCTGCACATGAGCAGCTACGGCAAAGGGATATCCTGCAACAACGGCATGATGGTCGGCATGACCATGGGCATGATAAGCGGCTTCATGGTCGGGGCGCTGATAGGCGCTACGAACGGCATGTTCATAGGCTCCACGGTAGGGATGGCCGCCGGCATCGCCCTTGGCGGCAACCTCGGCAGGTGCTGCGGCGTCATGGGCACTATGGAAGGAGTGATGGCGGGCCTGATGGCCGGCATCATGGGGGCAATGACCTCGGTGATGATGCTGCGGGAGAACCTGGTGCTGTTCCTGTATATCCTGTTCGGGATATGCGCTTTCGTCCTCGGCGGGCTCAGCTACATGATGTACAGGGAGAGCGGGGCGGCCCCGAAGGAGGCATTCAGCACCCGCTTCGCCGGGTTCGCCGCAACATGCGCCGCGTTCGCCATAGCGCT
This sequence comes from Microcaldota archaeon, assembly GCA_040754495.1. GTDB lineage: Archaea > Micrarchaeota > Micrarchaeia > Anstonellales > Bilamarchaeaceae > Bilamarchaeum. The sequence continues at coordinate 22,867 of JBFMCO010000071.1, read as the reverse complement.
TTCCCTGATGATGGTTTATGGGCCCAAGGGCATCCTGGTATATCCGTAGGTGATGATGATGAAGATGACTATCCCGGTAAGCGGGATGCACTGCGCATCCTGCGCCCTCAACATAGAGAGGAGGCTCAAGAAGCTCGATGGCGTCCGGAGCGCGAACGTCAATTACGCGACCAGCAGGGCCACCGTCGAGTACGATGAAGCCAAAGTCGGGCCGGGTAATTTCAAGGAGTCCATAGAAGGCCTTGGCTACGGGGCGGACATCGGGGAGGAGGCTCCGAAGAAAGGGAAGGACAGGATGTACCTCCATGTCATAGGCATGGACTCCCTGCACTGCGCCGGGATAGTGGAGAAGGCGCTCAGGAAGGCTCCGGGAGTGGAGAAGTTCGAGCTGAATTTCGGCCTGGAGAAGGCCGTCATAGAATATGACAAGGGGAAAACCGGTTTCACCCGCATCAGGAAAGCCATCGTGGACGCGGGATACGACGCAGAGCTGATGGAGCTCGGCGAGGAGATAGACAAGGAGAAGCTCGCCCGGGAAAAAGAGGTGAAGGAGCTGAAAGGCAGGGTGCTCTGGTCCGCGCTCCTCACCGTCCCGGTCCTCCTCCTCGCGCTGCCGGAGATGCTCAAGGGCATCGTCGCGCTCGAATACCCTGATTTCCTCATGAAGAACATGGCCGCGCTCCAGTTCTTTCTTTCTACCCCTGTGATGTACCTGAACAGGGATTTCTTCACCCGCGGATTCAGGGGCCTGCTCAACCGCATGCCGGGCATGGACAGCCTGGTGGCTCTTGGCGTGGGGACCGCTTATGCGTACAGCGTTCTGGTGGGTTTCGGGTTCATCGAGGGAAGCATATACTACGAGACCGCGGCCCTCCTCCTGACGTTCATAGTCCTCGGCAAGTACCTGGAGGCGGTGGCCAAGGGGAAGACTTCCGAGGCGATAAAACGGCTGATAGGGCTTCAGCCCAAGACCGCCCTGGTCATAAGGGACGGGAAGGAGATGGAGATACCCATAAAGGACGTCGTGGTTGGCGACATAATCATCGTCAAGCCCGGGGACAAGATTCCTGTGGACGGCGTGGTCGCTGATGGAGCCAGCAGCGTCGATGAGAGCATGATAACCGGGGAGAGCCTGCCGGTGCATAAGACCAAGGGGGACATTGTCATCGGAGCGACCATAAACAAGACGGGCTCTTTCAGGTTCAGGGCCACCAAGGTAGGGAGCGACACCATGCTCGCCCAGATAATAAAGCTGGTCGAGGACGCGCAGGGCAGCAAGGCTCCGATTCAGCGCCTTGTGGATACCGTGGCCGGCTATTTCGTTCAGGGCGTAATAATCCTCGCCCTGGCGGCGTTCGTATACTGGTATTTCCTTGCGGGCCAGATATTCCTCTTTGCCCTTACCATCCTCGTATCGACCCTTATCATCGCATGCCCGTGCGCGATGGGCCTCGCCACGCCCACAGCCGTCATGATAGGGACGGGCAAGGGAGCCGAGAACGGCATCCTTATAAAGAATGCCGAGGCGCTTGAGCTCCTGCATCAGGTGAAGATAGTGGTGTTCGACAAAACTGGCACCATAACAAAAGGGGAGGCGATCGTCACCGAGATGATTGCCTTCGGGATGAAGGATGATGAGCTCCTCCGGATAGCCGCCTCTGCGGAGAACAACTCCGAGCACCATCTTGCCCAGGCGGTCGTGAAAAAGGCGAAGGAGAGGAAACTCCGGATAGGGGAGCCCGGGGATTTCAAGGCGATTCCGGGCCACGGCATATCCGCCGTCTTCGGCAACGTGAGGGTGCTTGTCGGCAACGTGGCACTGATGCAGAAGGAAGGCGTGAAAGTCGATGACAGGGCTATAAAGAGGATGCACGGGCTCGAGAAAGAGGGCAAGACGGTCGTGATAGTCGCTGCGGAGGATAGGATAGCCGGGCTCATAGCGATAGCGGACACCATAAAAGAGCATTCGAGAGAAGCCGTCGACAGGCTCCACAAAATGGGCTATGAGACTGCCATGATAACCGGCGACAACGAGAGGACCGCGCAGGCGATAGCGAAGCAGGCTGGCATCGACCGGGTGCTAGCGCACGTGATGCCGGAGGACAAGGCCAACGAGGTGAAGAGGCTCCAGGACGAAGGCAGCAAGGTGGCGTTCGTCGGCGATGGCATAAATGACGCTCCTGCACTGGCGCAGGCGGATGTGGGGATAGCGATTGGCGCCGGTACTGACGTGGCCATCGAGAGCGGGGGCATAGTCCTGGTGAAAAGCGACCTGCGCGACATCGTATCCGCCATACAGCTCAGCAGGTATACCATGAGGAAAATCAAGGAGAACCTCTTCTGGGCCTTCCTATACAACACTGTAGGAATACCGGTTGCCATGGGCATCCTGTTCCCGGTCTCAGGTTTCCTGCTAAGTCCGGTGATAGCAGGAGCTGCGATGGCGTTCAGCTCGGTGAGCGTGGTCTCGAACAGCCTGCTGATGAGAGGCTGGAAGCCGAGGTTGTGAGCTATGAAAGGATACGTATACGCATTCATCCTCCTTGCGCTCGCCGTGTCCGCGTACCTCCTTCTTGGGAGCAGGAACGCGTATGCCGAGGGCTCGGTCGGCGGGCCGCTGCACTGGCACTCCAGAATCGCCATTTTTATCGATGGGAAAGAGGTCGGGGTTCCGGACAACCTCGGCCTTGGCGGCGGGCGCCATCTCCCGGTGCACACCCATGAGGAGGGCGATGGGACTGTGCATTTCGAGTTCAGCCAGGCCACCATACCCAAGAACCAGCTGACGGTCGGCTATTTCATGAACGAGGTGTGGGGGGAGAGATTCAACAGCGAGTGCGTCTTCGACTACTGCAATGCGGGCGGAAAGGGCGTGAAGATGCTCGTCAACGGAAGGGAAAACGGCGATTTCGAGCATTATGTGATGGCGGACGGAGACGTTATCGAGATAAGGTACGAGTGATGAGATGAGAGGCGTTTTCGCGATTGTTTTACTGGCCACAATTATTTCCGCCGGATGCTCAGCGCAACAGAGAAGCGGGATGATGGGAGGCGCAGGGCTGGCCTCGGGGGGAGGGATGCCGGGTGCAGGAAACGGCATGGCCGGCGGCATGATGGGCGGCCGGGATTTCGAGCCGATAAACAGGGATACGACCGGTCTGGAGGCCGCAGCGGGGCAGGGGGTTTACGAGCTTGAGAACGGCTCGGTCTTCGCGCTCGAAGCCGGGCCGGTTGCCAAGGAGATAGACGGGAAGATGATACGGGCATTCGCTTATAACGGCCAAATCCCGGGACCAGTCATCCGTGTGAGGCAGGGAAGCACGGTTTTCGTCAATTTCACCAACTCGCTGGACTCAAACACGACCGTCCATTGGCACGGGCTCAGGCTGCAGAACAGGTACGACGGCGTTCCGGATGTCACGCAGCGGGCCGTAATGCCCGGAGAAAGCTTCCTTTACCGGCTGGAGTTCCCTGATGAAGGCGCGTACTGGTACCATCCGCATGTGAGGGAGGACCTCCAGCAGGAGCTTGGCCTGTACGGATTCATCCTGGTGGAGCCAAACGAAAGCGGATATTACAATGCAGTCGACCGGGAGGAGGTGCTTGCCCTGGACGACATCCTGCTATCCGGCGGGGACGTCTATCCATTCGACAGCAACGAAACCAATTTCGCCCTGATGGGAAGGTTCGGCAACGTCATGCTCGTGAATGGCAGGACAGATTACTCCCTCGAAGTTGAGAACGGGGAGAGAGTGAGGTTTTTCATACTGGATGCGGCGAACGTCCGCACGTTCAATCTTTCGATAGATGGGATGCGCATGAAGGTGGTGGGAGGCGACGGCGGGAAGGCGGAGAGGGAGTATTTAGCTGATTCCGTCATCATTTCGCCTTCGGAAAGGCTCATCGTCGAGGTTGAATTCGACAAGCCTAGCACATACGCCATCAAAAACAGGAACCCGCTCGGCGAGCAGACGCTGGGCAGAGTAGTCGTGAAAGAATCGGGCGGGGATGGAGAGGGTGAAGGGGGGTTCTATGCTCTCAAGAATAACAGCGACATAATCTCGGAAATCGGCGCTTATGAGGAATATTTCGACAATCCGGCGGATTTCGACTATGTCCTCACGGTAGACATTGAGGGAATGGGCATGGAAAGCGGAGGGATGGGGGACATGATGGCCCACATCGAAGAAGGGATTGAGTGGGAGGACACGATGTTCGCCATGAACAGCTTCTCCACAAGCAACAGGACAACCTGGGTCATAAAGGACAGGATGAGCGGCAAGAAAAACATGGATGCAGCGGCGGCCATACCGAAAGGCAAGGTCGTGAAGATAAGGATTGAGAACGACGGGAATTCAGCCCATCCGATGCAGCACGCGCTCCACCTGCACGGGGCGCAGTTCCTCGTGCTCAGCATGGACGGCCAGAAGAACGGGAATCTGGTGTGGAAGGACACGGTGAACATACCGTCCGGGAAAACTGCCGAGCTGCTCACATACTTCCCTAACGAAGGGGAATGGATGATGCACTGCCACATCGCGGAGCATCTTGGCTCCGGCATGATGACGAGCTTCGAGGTGGATTAGATGGCCCTGCCCTCTTCGCCGGTTTATTATCTGGTCGTGGGTTTTTTTCTCATTCTCAACCTCTCGATACTCGCCCCGCCGTTCCTCATATTCGCGGGTTTCGAGGAGGCCGGGGCGTTCCTCTATAACGTGCACTCGTATGACCACCAGTGGATTTACCGCTCGCAATGCGTCTTCAAGGATGCCAGCGGCAGCCTCGGCATAGAGGATTGCATAGTCCGCGGCCGGGAAGCGGAAGCAAACATAAGCACGCTCTATACGGGCGATGGCGACCCGCGCTATAACGGCATATTCGCCGAATACAAGCAGGACCAGATAGGGAGGAACAAGGCGGAGAGGGTCGTGAGGAACGGGATGACGGGCTACAAGTTCGCGAACGACACCAGGGATTACGCGATATACATACCCTGGATGCTTACGATGATGGCGTATCCCATTGTGTTCGGGCTGAAGCAGACGAAGGTCCCGCACGTTCTCTGGCTTGTTCTGGGGCTGCTGCCGCTGGCGATTGACGGCACGACGCAGATGCTCGCTGGCATTTTCGACAATCCCTCTTTCTACTGGCTGAATCCTTTCGGCCTGCAGGAAAGCACCAATACAATAAGGTGGATAACCGGGGCAATCGCAGGAATCGCAGCCGGGATGTTCACAGTCCCGATGCTGAACGCGCTTGAAAGCGGAGGTGGCGGCAATGGAAGCCAAAAAGCCTCTTAAGCAGCGCCTGAAGCAGGACCTGGTGGTACTTGTGCTGGTGCTAATGCTGCTGGGGGGAGCAGGGTCGTTCATGGCCGCATCGCCATTTTTCGTTCCGGCCGTTGCCGCCATGCTGCTGCTCACTTTCGGGCCATATCTGGTGGAGTACCTCGGAGAGAGGCGGAAGGCCGGGGCGGCGGAGAAAAAAGGAAGGATAGCATTCAGCGCCATGCCCGGCAGGATAGGCGGCAAAGAAATCCGGTTCGAGGAACGGTGAGCAGGGATGCAACGCATACTCCAGAAAGCCGCGGCCGCATTCTCCGAAGCGCGGACGATGATTAGACTGCTGCTTTATTCAATCGGCATCCTGGCGCTATTCGGCCTTGTGACGGCAACGATACCGAACCCCATCTTCATGAGGATGATGCCGGCCTCGCCCCTGGACTTCTTCTTCCTGGCCACGACCGCTCTTTTGGGAGGGGCGTATCTTGCGCTTCCGACCAATGCCTGCGCGGCGGATGGCAAGGCAGCCGGGGGCACCTTCTTCGGCCTGCTTGCCTTCGCATGCCCAATATGCAACAAGCTCCTCGTGATGCTCCTCGGGTATGCTGCCCTCTTCGAATGGTTCGACCCGCTGCGCCCCCTTCTGGGCGTGGTATCGATAGCGGCCCTTGCGCTCGCCATCGTCCAGAAGCTCGATGGGAAAGCATGCTGAGCTAGCCGGCATCAGGCGCTCAGGCGGAGAACTCCTTCAGCACCTCAATGCCCTTGTCAGTAAGGGCGAGGTAGATGGGCTTGCCGCCGGGGTTCAGCACCTTCACATACCCTTCATCAACGAGAAGAGCCATGTGTTTTTTTACCGCTACATGGCTGAGGCCCATCTTTTCCGCAAGTGAGTTCAGGTAGCAGGCTTCCCCATGGCGTTCGCACTCGGCAATCGCCCGCACCAGCTTCCTGCGCGTGTCGGAGCCCTTGCTCCAGTAGAAAAGAATGGTCTTCATTCTACCCTCTTGCGGATTTCCTTCATGGTTTTGTAGATGCCGTAGCACGAGACTGAGAGGAGAATGCTGGCGACTATCTCGCTCGTCTCCTGGATTATTGCCAGGAACTCGAAGTTCTCAAGGCTGATTGGGAAGATAATAGAGCTCCAGTGCGCGAGCGCGAAAAACACCGCTGACAGGACAAGGGAGAGCCAGTACCAGCCCTTATCCGTCTCCAGATAGAGCTTGAGCGCGAACGCGACCGCCGCAAGGAACCCGACACCTGCGGCCAGATGAAGTACGTCGAGAAGCCCGGAGATTTCAGTTATCATTATTTCACCTGTAGGAATGGTCGGGAGCAGGTTTATAAAGGTTATTACATTAAGGTTACATTAACATTACATAAGGTGTGAATATGTCGGATGGAAAAGACAGCATAACTATCGGAAAGGATACGCTCTACGGCATCTTAATTGTCGGCCTGGCGGCCCTGCTCATGCTTTCTATTTTCACGCAGGGATTCGGCATCGTGAAGGCTCCAGCACAGCAGGCAGGCGCACCAGCGGCCCAGCCATCGCAGCCTTCCGGCGCAACCCAGCCTTCTGGCGGCACGCAACCCTCCGCGGCTGCGGGCAGCGGAGGCACGGCGGCTGCCGGCAATGCCGGCGACATCAAGGACCTCATGGACGACGACATGAAGCTCGGCTCGGACAGCGCCCCAGTCGTCATCGTGGAATTCTCGGATTTCCAGTGCCCCTTCTGCAGGAGCTTCTTCGAGAGCAGCTTCCCCAGCATAAAAAAAGACTACATCGACACCGGAAAAGTCCAGCTGGTGTACCGGGATTTCCCGCTTAGCTTCCATCCTGCCGCACAGCCTTCTGCCGAGGCCGTGGAGTGCGCGGACGAGCAGGGCAAAGGATGGGAGATGCATGACAAGATATTCCAGGAGCAGGCAAAGCAAGGCCAGGGAACAGTCCAGTTCAGCGTAAGCGACATAAAGGCATGGGCAGCCCAGGTAAGCGGTCTTGATGCATCGGCGTTCAACACCTGCCTCGATTCGGGCAAGTACGCGAGCGAGGTGCAGGCTGATGAGGACGACGGCGTGGCCGCAGGCGTGAGGGGCACGCCCGCATTCCTCATAGGAAAGAGGGACGGGAGCAGCATAGTGCCAATCAGCGGGGCGCAGCCGTATAGTGTTTTCAAGTCTACCATAGACCAGCTATTGCAGTGAGGCTATGGGGCTTGGCAACGTTCCCGCCGCGATGGGGCGGGTTTTCGGCGCGGCGCGATATTTGCTGCTCGCGCTTTTTCTTTCCATTTCCTCATTTTTTCTATATGTCTCGCTACCGGTCTACTCAGTGCCCGGCAACTCCTACGGGTTCTTCTTCGCAGCTACGCCCCCGGCTGAACTCGCCGCCATGGCCGGCCTGTCGCTCATTATGGGCATCGTGTTCTCCATGCAGATATACGCCTGGAGGAGGGGCGTGAAGGCCGTGGAGAACGCCGGAATAGGGTTCGCCGGATTCATATCCGGGGCGTTATCCGGCCTTTTTGCGAGCGCCACCTGCGCAAGCTGCATCTCCGCCCTGTTCTCGTTCCTCAGCTTCAGCGGGGTGCTTTTCCTCCTGGAGCACAGGTTCGAGATAAGCGTCATTACGGCAGTTGTGGCCTTATCTTCGCTCTACCTCACCGCACAGAGGATTGAGGGCGCATGCGCATCATGCGCGCTTCAGCCTGGCAAAGACGTAAAGGGCGGAAAACAGGGCGAAGCCAGAGAATAGGGCCAGGGTGAGGCCGCCAAGGGATTCCCACCACAGCGACAGCATCGCGGAGAACAGGCTGAGCAGGGCCAGATGCGAGAGGACGGACCGGGGGCCGAACTCTCCCCTGAATGCATCATACGGCTCCGGCCGCTCTATCTCGATTTTATCGTAGAAGCAGGCGCCTGCGTTCAGCGGGAGGCCGGAATATCCGCAGTAGCGGCATTTGAGGAGCATGCCCCGGAGGTGGATATTGCTGGATTCGACCGGCATCGCGCAATGCGAGCACTTGGGGATGTCCATGTGAAGATACCTCTGTGCCTTGAGTTAGTTTAGGGAAAAAACGTTTTTAAACCAGTATTCACCACAGTTTGCCAGTAAAAGCAGCCGAGCGGAGCAAGGCAAAGCGAGGGTTATTGGCCCGTTTGTTCACGCCGAGCGAGTGTTCGTGCGAGCCGAAGGCGAGCTAACGAACAAAAGCGAGGCATGTGAACAAAAAACGCTAGGGGGGAGATTTGAACTCCCGGACGCTTGCGCGCAACAGGTTAGCAACCTGCCGCCCTACCAGTCTAGGCGACCCCAGCGGAAAATTTCCTTAGATAAAACGCCGGATAAATTTTCATCAAACTTCAGCCGGTTTGACTAAGCCGGAGGAACGCGAACGGAACTCCGTTCGGAACAATCCGGCAGTTCTGGTCCCCACCCAGTACCATCAAAACTCGAAACTGGAAACGGGAGACCACTTGATGTAGACAAGAAATGAATATATCTGTTTACACGATCCTGCCCCATGCCGCCAGGCGCCATCTCTGGCCCACGCGCCTCGAGAGCGCCACATGCATGTCCTTGTAGACCACGGTCGGCTTCTTGAGCTTTATCGAGGCAACGCCCTTGCCGAGCTTGGCGACCACCCCGACTCCGGTCGAGGTGTGGACGTTGACGACGACAGGCTCGCCCTCGCGCAGCGGCATGTTCTGCATGTCCGCCCTCTCAAGGACGCTGTACTTGACGCTGATGGCATCGACGGGCTCCGGCACCTGGCCCTTGTGGCCCACGACCGAGCCGACGAGCGAGTCTGACTTGGAGAGCGAGGGGTCCAGTGAGGTGCCGATGGCGACAAGCCCCCCGGCTCCGGCCGAGTCCAGCGCCTCTGACTCCTCCATCAGACTCTTGACCGTGCAGACCACCGCGGCGGGCTTCGCGCCCTCCTTCTTGGTTATGCCCGGCTTGATTTCTATCTCGTCTCCGACGCTCAGCACGCCCTGCACTATGGAGCCGCCGAGCACGCCACCTTTCAGGTCCTTGATGGCCGTTCCGGGGCGGTTCACGTCGAATGAGCGGGATACGTACATCCTGAGTTCCTTGCCCTCGTGCTTCGGGGCGGCCATGACCGAGTTTATGGTCCTGAGGAGCGCGTCTATGTTCAGCCCGGCGTTGGCCGATATTGGGACGATTGGCGCGTTCTCGGCTGCGGAGCCTTTGAGGAACGCTTTTATCTGCTTGTAGTTCTCGATGGCCTTCTCCCGCGGCACCAGGTCTATCTTGGTCTGCACCACGATGATGTTCTTTATTCCTGTCGAATTGAGGACCAGGAGGTGCTCTGCCGTCTGCGGCTGCGGGCAGGGCTCGTTGGCCGCTATCAGGAACATCACGCCGTCGAGTATGCTGGTCGCGGATATCACGGTCGTCATCAGCGTCTCGTGGCCTGGCGCGTCCACTATAGAGATTTTGCGGAGGAGCTTCGTCTTGCCGCCGCATTGCGGGCACTTGGCACCCGTAACCAGCATCTGGCATTTCGGGCATTCGTATATGTATGCGTCCGCGTAGCCGAGGCGGATGGATATGCCCCGCTTAATCTCCTCGCTGTGCGTATCGGTCCATTTGCCCGTCAGGGCCTTTGTCAGCGTGGTTTTCCCGTGGTCGACATGCCCCAGCATGCCGATGTTCATCTCGGCCTGCATCATTTGGTCTCCTTTTTCTCGGCCTTCGGGAGGAGCTGCTCCAGGGACGTCGGGCCTGCGGACTTGACGCGCGTGTTCACCTGGACGATTTCCGCCGAGTAGGTGTTCCCGCGCACGTAGCGCCTCCTGCGCTCGCCGCCGCGCTCGGCCTTGAAGCCGATGCCTTCGCTTGTGAGCACCATCTTCTTGGCGGCGCCGTGCACCTCCTTCCTCATCGGGAAGCCGCTTCCGTCGCTGCCGCCGGTCAGCTCGAGAACGTAGCCTGCCACGCCCACGAGGTTGCCGTCCAGCTCTTCGCCGAGCTTCCTGCCTATCACGTTCGATTCCTTGTCCTTGGGGAGTTCGAGCTGGTAGCTCTTCCCGCTGGCTTCTGATATGACTATCCGCATTCTTTCACCTCGACAAATAGCAGATAAGAGGATTAGCAGGGGATGATTTTAAAAAAGATGAGGAAAAAGAAAAAGTTCAGGCATTCTTCAGCTTGGCCTTGTATACGTACCCGTCCTTGCCGAGGTAGTACATAAAGCCGTCTTCCTTGCTGATTCTCTCGTTGCCGACCTTCTTCTTCTTACCCTTCTTGTTGTGCTTCATGGGAGCGGCCCAGACGTAGCCGTCCTTTCCGACGAAGTACAGATATCCATCTTCCCTGGCAATCTTTTCGCTTCCAACTTTCTGTCCCATGTTGTCACCTTCTTGGCCTCCCGCGGGGAGGAATTGAGATTTCCGAGAGATACACCGAGAGATATTTTATAAAGCTATCACCGACGGAACGACGTAGAAAGCATGTTTTTAAAGAGGAGTTACCATTCGCGCGCGCCGCATGTTTATAAGCGCGGCCGGCGCATGGCATGCATGCTAAACGTCTTCGCGCGCCCAAAGCCCTGCCGCATCATGCTCATCCTGCGCGATTCCGAGAACCCCTGGCACCTTTCCCGGCTCGCCAAGGGAAGCGAGACGACGTACGTCTATGTGACCAAGCTGGTGGCGAACCTCGCGAAGGCCGGGTTCGTCACCGTGGAGGCGAAGGGCAAGAAGAGGATTGTCAGGCTCACGGAGAAGGGGATGAAGGTGGCCAAGGCAATAGACGAGCTGAAGACCGCGGTCGAGGGCTAGCAGCGCCTGCCGATTCCCGAAAAAATCACATCCGGCTCCTTGCGAGCACGACCACTGGGTCGCTTTCCCACGAAGAGCGGTCGATGCGCGCTGAATCGAGCCTCTGCTCCAGGAAGGAGAGCGCCTCGGCCCCCCGCCCGTAGCCGGCCAGGCGCTCGAAAGACCCTGCGCCGAGCCTGGAGTCCACAATCCGGCCGGCCTCCTGGAAATCCCCGCTCAGGTAGGCGCGCCTGAGAATGTCTGCGCCGACGATCTGTTGGAGGTAGATGCCCACGATTGTTTCCGGGGCATAGCTGACGACATCCAATCCGAAGCCGCGCCCACGGAGCATCTGCTGCGCATGGAGTTCGGTCAGGCCTTCGTCCAGCCATGGGATGTTCCGCTGAACCGGCCTTCCGTCATTGCCAGCCCATCTGTATTCGGTAGCGCCGCCTCCCAGCCATGATGCATAGTGAAGAAGCTCGTGGACGATAGTCAGCCGCATCTCGCCCTCGCTTCGCACGTAGGGATGCATAAGGAGATGGTTGGTATCCGGAATATACTGCCCGCGCCACAAACAGCCGTATGCGTCGGTCATCACCTCAAGAACTTCGCGCGGCACGAAGCTGACATACGGTGGCGTTTCGGTGAAGCGGGCGTAAAGGGCATCGCCGAGATACCCCCCTGTCAGGAAGGCCGTCTCCTCCAGGGCTATCTCACGCGCCCTGCCCGGAGGGACGCGCGCTGTTTCCTCATACAACATCTCGAGCCTGCGCAATTGGGGCAGGAGCACGCGGTAGGCCGTCCCACCGGCACGCCTGACGCTTACAACCACATCCGCCAGGGTGCTCTGCCGCCTCGCCTCTTCGATGAGATTTAGAAAGTGCCGTGATTGCTCGGCCATGTGCAGCCGCGCCTCCTGCTCGTTGCGGATGATTCGCGCCGGCCTCTCGCGGCCGGGTTGCTGAATGCGGACCGGGACCGCCTGCCTCTGCGTTTCGGCTGGCTCGGGAGCTTGCGGCACCATCCGTGGCGGCGTCATAGAATCATCGGCGAAGGCTCAGGCTGCGACTCCGCGCGGCCCGCCATGCGGGGAGGACTAGTGGGATGTAAGCGTGCCTGTAAGGCCAGGAAGGCATGAGCGGCCGGCGATGACAAGCCTGCCGGGCCCATCAGACCGCCCGGAGGGCCGTGCTCTTCTTGATGTAGCTTAGCACCTTGTCGTAGCCGATGTAGTGCGAGAAGACCGTGACCTCGACCGGGTAGTTGCCCTCTTTCGTCTGGGTGTTCGACCAGATGGTGATGGGGACCTCGATGCTCGAGCCGGACTTGAGCTCCCCAACCCGCTTCTCCGCGGCCTTGTTGATGCACGCGGGGTCGAAGCCGACCATCGCGTTGCGGGGAAGAAGGGCATCCACGGAGACCAGCTGCGGCGAGCCGGAAACGTTCTTCACCTTGACGACAAGGTTCACCGAGCTGCGCGCGTTGGCTGAGAGGCGGAGCGGCGCGAATGACACGGCCACGTTGAACGGATTGGCCGACTGCGCCCCCTGTGCCTGTTCCCCGGAAGGCTTCTCAGAGCCCACGATAGAATCCCAGAACCCCACATAATCACCTGCAATTATATAACATCAAAATATTAAAACAGCAGCGGCGACCACCGATGTCCACATCCCGCCCTTGTCCGAGACCGCGGACTGCGTCGCGTTCATGGTCCGCACGATTTTTCCGCTCATCCGGAAGTGCTGCTCGCGCTCGTCCCAGGCGGATTGCGCGTCGAACTCCATGCCGAGCGATGAGGCCAGCATCGTGGCGGCCAGGTCCTCCGCGTAATCGCCGGCCTTTTCCTCCGTCTGCCCGAAAGCGTGGTGCTCGCTCAGATATCCGTATGCCTCCTTGTCCGCAGGGACCGCGCAGCCGACCGAGGCCGCAATCAGGCGGTTCGGCTCGTTCGATGCCGCCCGGGAAAGCACGACGAACGCGACCTGGCCGCTCCGGAGCAGCTTCACCCCCTCGGTCCTGGGGATTATCTCGGCCCCGGGCGGCAGGATGCTCGAGACCGAGACGAGGTTGAACGACGCTATGCCGGCGTCTCTCAGCGCGAACTCGAATGACGTCAGCTGCTCGGTGCTCTTGCCGGCTCCCTTTGTGAAGAAGAGCTTTTTCGGGATGAAGTCCATGATGGGAAATCTGCGGCGCTGATTTAAGGGTTGCGGTCGCGGCCGGAACACACGCAAAGCTATAAAACCGGCACGCCCGAAATGATTGAGAGGTGTGCAGATGGAATACCAGCACAAATTGCTCCTGATTACAGCGATTCTCGTAGCGGCGGCTCTCTACATAGCTTTCACGACCGCCCCGGCACCGGCCGCCCCTGACAGCAGCGAGGCGGAAGAGCTCCTGCTCAACAGCTCCGGATTCGGCAAGGGACTCGCTGATTACGCCTACTCATATACCGAGGTATCGGACGGATACCGGACCACATATTCCCTGATCAGGAAGGGAGGGGCGATGATGGCCGAGGTCCAGAACCCGCTGTCCACCAAGCGCGTCTACCTTCTTGGCAACGACACCATACTCTGCATAAAATACCCGGTCAACGAGACGTGCTCCTCGATAGCGAACGACACCGAGATGCAGAATTACATCCAGTTCGTGCAGTCCAGGTTCTTCAACGACACCAACGTGGACAGGGCGAAGGGCAACATACAGTACCTCATGACAAGGGGCTACCTGAGCGTCGGACCTTCCGTCGAGAACGCGACGGTCGGCACCATCCCGTGCAGGCGCATATCCTATGTCATAGACTACAGCAACCTCTCGCTCGAGGAGGCGGGCAGGTTCAGCATCAGCTCGGACTCGCCAAAGACGTTCTGGCTCAGCGCATGCATCTCCGAAATCGGCCTGCCATACGAGACCAGCCTCGAGTATGCCGACAAATCCGGGATGGAGCACAACCGGACCGTGAGGGTCAGCCTTTTCAGGACGGAGCAGGTGCCGTCGATTACGCCGCCGGCCAACCTCAGCGGCGACGCGGTGGAGGTCTTCAGGAAGGAGAGGGAGCAGCAGATAAAGCTCGCCGGCTGCCACACGGAAAGGCAGGGCGAGGAGCGCGAAAAATGCGTCTCCGACCTTGCGCTCATCCTCAAGAGGAAGGACCTGTGCGACCTTGCCGGCTCCAGGAGGGACCGCTGCCTGGTCGCCCTCGTCCCCCTTACGAAGGACCAGACCATATGCGGGGCAATTAGGGACGCATCGTTCAAGGACGACTGCTACATAGAGCTTGCCGGCGCTTACAAGGACAGCTCTTACTGCGAGGGCGTCAAGGACCAGAGCAAGCTCGAAAACTGCCAGCAGGCCGCGTCCCCGAAGAACGAGAGCGACCTCGAGGTGGACCCCCAGAAGCTGCTGAACTATTTCGAGAACTACGGCAAGAACGAGAGCGAGGGGCAGAACGCGACCAACGGGACCGGCTGATTCTTGTTTTTCCCCTCTTTGGGAGGGATTTTAATCCATGTCAGCGCAAGCCATGCATGAGGATAGCCATCTTCACGGACACGTACGTCCCCCAGATGAACGGAGTCGTCGCGTATCTTTCCGACGCGATCCGGCTGCTTTCCAGGGACAACGACGTGGTGGTTTTCGCGCCAGGCGTTGGCCGCCAGCTTAGGGTGGAGCAGGCCGGGAGGCTCAGGACGTACTGGGTGCCCTCCTCGCCGTTCCCGTTTTACGAGGGCTACCGGATAGCCTCGATAAACTACAAGCGGGTGAGCAACCTGCTCAGGAAGGAGAAGCCCGACGTGGTGCATGCGCACGCGCCGGTGAACCTCGGTCTCCAGGGCATAATAGCGGCAAGGAGGAAAAAAATTCCCGTTGTCGTCACCTACCACACGCACTTCCCGGATTACGTGCCGCACCTCCTGAACGGCAAGCTCCCGAAGGTGCTGGCCGACATAAGCGGCTACACCGTGAAAAGAATGATAAGGCACGTCTTTGGCATGGCGGACGTAGTCACCGCCCCCACAAACGAGCTTGCGGCCGAGCTGCGCTCCTACGGCTTGACCAATGTCGAGTATCTTCCGAACGGCATAGACTTCTCGAAATTGAGGTGCAGTCCGAGGGAGGCGGCGGCTTTCAGGAAATCGCACGGCCTCACGGGCAAGAAGGTGGTCCTATACCTAGGGAGGATATCGTTCGAGAAGCGGCTGGATGCGCTCCTCGAGGCATTCAGGAGGATCGAGAAGCCAGGGCGGGTGCTCGTCGTCGCCGGCAGCGGCCCGTACCTGAAGGACTTCAGGGACTTCGCGAAGACGCGCGGGCTGAAAAACGCGGTGTTCGCCGGCTTCGTGAAGCGCCCTGCGGCGGCATACTGCTGCGCTGACGTGTTCGCCTCGGCATCCGACAGCGAGACTTTCGGCCTGACTTTCGTGGAGGCGATGCACGCGGGCGTGCCTGCAATCGGCGTCCGCAGGCTCGGCGCCAAGGAGATAATCAGGCACGGGAGGAACGGCCTTCTCGTCGAGCCAGGGGACACCGCGGGATTGGCCAAAGCCATGGAGAGGCTCCTCGACGATGAGCGGCTCAGGGAGAGGCTGGGCGAGGCAGGGAAGAAAACCGCTAAAAGGTATTCGATAGAAAACAGCGTTGGTGAAACCCTCAGGATATACCGCAGGCTCGTCCGGAAGGCGTAGGTACCTGATTGTCGGCATAGATGCCGGAATAAACACCGGCTATGCGGTCCTCGACCTGTCCGGGAGCCTTGTCGGGAGCGGCTGCGAGAAGGAGGCGAGCGACGAGAGAATAGTGCGGGCCGTCTCGTCCTTCGGCATCCCGGTGCTTGTAGCATCCGACACGCATCCGCCGTCGCATTTCGTGCAGAAGGTGGCGGCAAGGCTCAATGTGAAGGTCTTCTGCCCCGCCGAGAGCATGAGCAGGGTGGAAAAGCGGGAAATCGGCGGCCACATAGACGACCCCCACGTGCGCGACTCCTACGCCGCGGCGGTGAAAGCGTACCGGAAATACGCCAACCGCCTGAGGCAGATAGACGCCATGGCTGCTCCGGACGCCGAGGAGCTGAAAAGGATGGTGATAGCGGGGCAGAGGATAGCGGAGCGGCTGGATAGAAACATTTAAATATCAAAAATGAGCTAATATAGGCTTGTTGTGGGTGATGTTAGTGGCGGTCAGGAAGAAAACTAAAACTCCTAAATCTAAGAATGTCGTCAAAAGGGACGTCAGGAAGGCGAAGCCTGTCAGGAAGCCTGCCAAGGTGCCGGTCAAGGAAGCCAGGAAGGCGAAGGCGCCCGTGAAAGCGAAGGCTCCCATCGAGCCGGTCGTGAAGAGGGACGAGCTCGAGAAGGAGACCCTGAGGAAGGTAGGGAAGATACTCGGCGACTCTAATGTCAGGCAGAACCTGATAGAGATAGGCGGCGAGAACGCCCTGGCGATAGTCCGCAACTTCTACGGCAACCACAGCGACGAGGAGCTCGCCAAGAAGCTGAAAATCAAGATTTCCGACGTCCGCGCCACGCTGAACAAGCTCCACAACGAGGGCCTGGTCAACTACATCCGCGAGAAGGACAGCGAGACCGGGTGGTATTCCTACAGCTGGTCCCTGAACCACCAGAGGATGGAGAAGTGGGCCGTGAACCATGCAGGACGGCTGAACCCGATGGGGACGGAGGCCGGCGAGGATTACTATTTCTGCCCCGCCTGCGGCTCCTCGAGCATAACGAACTTCGAATCCGCCGCGACCTGCGAGTTCAGGTGCGAGCGCTGCAACAGGATGCTGGAATTCATCGACGAGAAGAAGATGAACGAATTGTACGAGAAATCGAAGGGCTGATTCTGGGGATATGGGGGAAGGGAAGCGGATTCGGCGGCTTTTCTCCATGATAAGCATGGGCAGCCTGGACGCCCCCAACATCGAACTAGTCCGGGCTCAGGAAGTTTCGCAGCCCTTTATCCTTGGATAAGGAGAAGGAAGGGCCTACATGCTCTTGAACTCGAGCATCATCTTCTCGAGTTCGTCAGCCGTGAGGAGGAGAAGGGAGCTGCTGTCGGCCTCCATCTTCACAATCAGCGGGCCGATTGTGGGCGAGGAGTTCATCATGGTCTGGAAGTATTCCTTGTCCGGCGGGCTCTTGAACATGATTATGGCGATGCCATGGCCTATCGTCGGTATGACGCGGCCAAGGAGCTTCCCGACGTCTATGCGCCTCTCGTAGAAGTGTATGGACATCTGCTGGCCCACCACGGTTATCACGCTGTCGGCCTCCTCTGACTCCCCGAGGCCGGTGAACGGGATGGCGTTGTTCACGCATATGTCGCGCAGCCTGCGCATGAGCGCCAGGTACTCGATCGTGTGCCCGCTTTTTTGCTCCCAGTCGCTCATGCCGAAGTAGCCGAGCGACTCCTTCACGCGGCCCTTCTTCTCGAGCTCGACCAGCAGGTACTCCACGTTGAAGTCGGTTATGTAAATGGGCTTGCCCTGGACGAATATGTCCTTGAAGCCGTTCTTCATCTCCGCGGCCGTAAGCGGCGTAGTCTGCCAGCGGTAGGTCTCGTTCACCTTGTCGAAGATGCTCAGGACCACGTCCGGCGACAGCGGAATCTTGGTGCGGGCGACAGGCGGGAAGTCAGGGATGTCAATCGCGAAGAAGACCTCCTCCGCCCTTGCGAAGATGGCTCCCACGCCCACGATTCCGCCCGTGAGTATCAGGGTTATCCAGAAGATGGGCTCATCGAAGATGGTCTTGGGCCGGGTGTGCACCACCGGTATGTTGACCTTGAGCGCGCCTGCCGTGAACTCGAAGGTGTGGTTGCCCAGCGGAAGGGGCTCGTTGCCCACGTACTGGCTGAGGTCCACCCTCATGTTGTCGACGTTCGTGAATTTCTGCGTCCCGTACTGGCCGTTATCCACCCTCACCGTGACCTCGCTGAGGGTGCGCGGGGAGCCATCCATCGTTACCGAGAACTTGTACGTCGAGCGCTTCTGGACGTCCTGCCCGAGGTAGTTGATGTCTATGGACACGACCTTCATGTACGTCTCGCCATAGACGTTGGACTCGTCATCGACGAGCTTGACGATGTATTCCCCGCGGTCGAGGTAGATGAGAACGTCGAAGCTCTGGTCGGCCTGGACGTTCACGTTGCCCTGCGGGAATGTCTGTATCTCATTGCCCTTGTTGTCGACCACCGAGAGGAACATGCTCGGCTGCGCGGCTACCGGCTCGCGGAGCTGGGCGTTTATCCTGACAGGCTGGTTCGTGATGTTGGCCGACACGACGCGGCCCCCCTGCTCTATGAGGAGGGTGTTGTTCCTCCTCTTCTCGAGCTGGGCAAAGAGCGTCTCCCGGATGGAGATGTTCGAGGCCGGCGGGTAGCCGATGAATTCCACCTTGGTCGTGACGTTCGGAGAATCGAACTCGTTCGAGAAGAAATACTGCCTCCCGCTGTAATTGGTCTGGTTCGTGAACTCGTAGACCTTCGGCTCGGAGTTCGGCTGCGCCCAGGGGGTCTCGAACACGATGCGGGAGATGTCGTCCGCAGCGGCCTCGTAGTCGCCCCTCCAGCCGCCATCAAGCGTCTGCGGGACGAAAACGAAGGCGCCGTTGCCACGGGTTGTGATGCTCACCGAGCCGTATGCTATCGCCCCCTTCCAGCCGCCGAGCGGAGCAACGCGGTAGAGCGGCTGGAAAAGGCTGAATCCGGGCTCGGACTCGAGCTGGGCGTTCTCGTCGAAGGTGGCCGGGACGTCCTTCAGGGTGTCGCGCGGCGTGAATGAGACCAGGGTGCCGTTCAGCATCTTGGTGAAGGGCTGGCCCAGGTATATGAGGACTATGCCGCGGTCAGAGAGCTCGTTCATGGTCAGCTGGCTGTCTATGCCGATTATTTCCTTGGGGATCGCCCCGCTCGGCACTATGACGACTGCGCCCTCGGGGAGCGTCTCGAGCTGCTTGATTGTTATCTCGTTGAGAAGTATCTTCCGCTTGGCCAAATTAGACCTGAGTACGCGGATGAAATCCGGGTACGTGGAGGCCTCGAACCTCTCGCTGTTGAGTATGAATACCTCGGATGGCAGCCTCGTGTCGTACGTGGTCACCGTGACCGTGTAGTTCTTCAGGTTGACGGTATTGTAGTCCACGAACACGGCCGCCAGGTTCTTCGTGCTGCCGCGCAATCCGGTCGTCAGGATATCTCCGTTCTCGATGGTGTTGTCTATGGAAGATTTTTCCACCTGCGGCTGGAAAACGCCGGCGCCGGGCTGGACGACCTGGATTGTCAGGTACAGCCAGGCTATGGCGAGCAGGATGAGCGCTATGAGTATGAAGCCTCCGAAAACGAGGAAGTTGAATCCGCCCTTGGGCGGCTGCTGCAGGGCGGCCGGCTCTGCCTTCTTCTCGGCCTTTTTCGGGGAGAGGAGCTCCCGGAACTTGTCCTTTATCTTATCTATGGGCGGCCTCTGCTTTATCTTGTAGTGGCTCACGTACTGGTACTTCTTCTTGAGCTCGAACTTGTACGTTTTTCGCTTGACCTTCGCGCCCATTTCGACCATTGTGAAAACCCTCTACGCCCTTCTTAGTGGGGTTTCCGTCCGGATTCCGGCCCATATACCGGGCCGTCATCCGTTCCCCATCTAAGCCTACTGGACCACTTCGAGATAACCCTCGCTCACGAGCCGGTTCAGCATCTCCTCCACCTTTGCCTCGGCCACCTTGTGGAGCTTGCTGAACTCAGTGATGTTTATGGTGCCGCTGTGCTCCGAAACCCATTCCTGCAGCTTCGCCTTGAGCGCATCGTCCGAAAGGCCCTCGAGCTGCTGCAGCCTGAGCTTCATCTCGTCGTTCTGCGTCTTGAGCTCGTAGTTGGACGAGGTCAGTGCCTGGCTCTGCTCGGTCAGCCGGTCTATCTTCTTCTTGTAATCGTCGACCTCCTTCTTGAGCGAGTCGTAGGAGGTGTAAAGCTTGTTGTAATCCATTGTCACCGAGCCGGCCAGCTCCTTTATCGAGTTCTCTATGAGCTGGTAGACGGTCTTGTTGTCCACCTCGAAGTAAGATTCGATGAGGGACAGGATGTTCAGCAGGTAGCGGATGACGTCCACGCGCCTCTTCTTCGGGCCGATTTCGGGCGGGATGGTGTAGAGGACCTCTATCTCGTCCTCCTTCATCTTCAGTATGGAGAAGAGGTAGGGGTTCTTGTCTATGTCCCTGCTCTCAACGTATATGACGTTCAGGACTTCCTTTTCAGGCGCGAGCTCGAGGAATGATATCGAGCGAAGGACCCCCGCAAGGTCCTTGAGCTTCCCTTTCAGCCTGCCCTTTATCTTGAAGCCGTCGACCTGCGGCGGGTGGGCCTCCTCCTTCGTCGACTGGGCGGCGGCAGGCTGGGGAGCGGAAGCGGCCGGAGACGGCTTGTCGGTCTTTTTTGCGGGAAGCGGCATAATTGCACCTCATTTCTTCTTTTTCCTCTTTTTCTGGGCCTCTCCGGCCGGCTGGGCAGGGGTTGCGGACGGCGCAGCGGCGGGCTTGGCTGCCATCTTGAACGCGTTCGCGCTGACGCCCTCTACCGCAGGCGCGTACTTGAACACGGGCAGCGTCAGTATGAACAGGGCGACTATCACGCCTGACACGACGGCCCACGGGTCGAAGCGCCCTGAGAGCAGAGGGACGAGGATGATTATCACGAGGAGCAGGCCTGCGAATACGCTGGCGAAAAGCATCGTCTTCTCGAACGAGCGCCTCCGCTCGAGGTGCTTCTGCATGCACTCCTCGCACACGAAAAGCTCGTTCATCTGGGCTATCCCGAGGAGCTTCTTGGCAGCGCGGATGCCCTTTATGATGCGGTCCTCCTTGACCGGCATGGCCTTCTTCGCGGACACGTCCTGCTGGCACGAGACGCAGACTTTCATATTCATTCCTCTAGGACGACCTGGCTTATCTCACGGCCTACGCCGCCGCTCTTCTTGAGGTCCACCTTGCCGAAGATGTTGATTATCGTTATGTCGTCTATGCCCGCGTCTTTCAGGAAGTCGCTGATGTTGCGCCTCGCTATGCCGTCGCGCTCGAGCTGGATGACGAACGAGACGACGTCCATGCGCCGGTTCGACTTCTCGAACACCTTGGTCAGCTCCTCTATCTTCTCGTCGGTCAGGCCGAACTGCCTCAACTTCCTTCTGAAATCCTCCTTCAGGAACGAAACGCTCCTCGACACCGAAACATCCCTCCTCTGCTTGTCAGTGAGCACGCCCGACAGATCAAGGAAGTACTCCTTGGTCGGCTCCTCTCCCTCTATCTTCTCTATCAGGAAGGTGGAGGGATAAGGCGTCGGAAGAGTGAGCGCAACGTTGACCGCGCACTGCCCGACGCCGAGCCGGCTTATCTCGTCGCGCATGTAGTTGCTGAAGTTGAGCGAGCCCTGGAGGTAGTCCAGGAACTTCTCGAACTTCACTTTCAGTATGAACGTGGTGCCGACGTTGGAGAAGATGGCCTCGCTGATGTCGGTCGGGTTCTGGGACGCGATAATCATGGCGAAGTTGTACTTGCGGCCCTCGCGGACTATCATGACCGCGTCCGAGTTCTCGTCTTTGCCTATCTTCCACGCCTCGTCCAGGACTATCAGCAGCTTGAGCCCCTTGGAGTAGCTCCAGCCCTCGATGCGCATCTTCTCCTTGATGAACTGGAGGGCAGTGAGTGCGGCAAGGGCGCGCGAGGTCTCGTCCGGCAGTCCCGAGAGGTCGAGGTCCACGAGGCCGGAGCTGATGAGCTCGTCCAGGCTGACAGTGCTCTGCTGCGCGAAGAAGTCTTCGCCGGGCTTCGTGAACTGCTTGAGCCTGTAGATTGCGTTCTCGAGCTCGGCCGGGAACTCGTAGGTGCCGACCTGAGACTGCTCGCTGAGCACGCGGACTACGTCCTTGAGCGTGGGCGGCGCGAGAGGCTTGCCGAGCTCGTCCTTCTGCTCGCGGGCGTCCATCCTGAACTTGGACTCCATGTAGACCTTCTCTATGGCCTGCTCGGTGAGGCGCCTCTGCTCAGGGTAGTTCTGGATGTCGGTAAGGAGCTCCATGGTCCTCATGACCTGCTTGATGCGGTCATAGGGCTTCATGCCGCCCAGGTCCAGCAGGTTCAGGTACGAGCCCTTTCCGAGCGACACTATCTTGCCCCCGCTCTGCTTCACCCAGTCCTTGTACTCGCCCGCCCAGTCGATTATGAGGGCGTTGCTGTTCCAGACGAAAGCCGAGCGCAGCAGGAATGTCTTGATGAAGTAGGACTTTCCAGAGCCCGATATCCCCACAATCGCGATGTGCGGGTTCGCCACGTTCTCGAATGTCCAGTAGTAGGGGACGCTGAATATCTTCGTGCGGCCGATGAAAATCGAGTTGGTGGGGTCTGCGAAAAGCACCTCCATCGGCGGCTCCGGCGGGTGCACCAGGAGGTTGCGCTTGGAGATTGAGGAGTTGGAAAGCTTGACCAGCCTCAACTTGCCGCTTATGGCCATTCAGCTCACGCTCTCCTCGAGCTCCTGCGTCGTCGTCGGGAAGAATTTCTCCCATTCGAAGCATTTCAGCATCTCGTCGCCGGAAAGGAGCACGACCTCCACGTTGAGCGCGTTCGCGAGCACCGTGCGGAGCTCGTTCGCCTGCGCCCTCGCTGACGCGACGGCCGCCTCCTTGCTCGTGCCTACAGCGGTGGTCTGGGCGTACGCTATCACGCCCATGGGCTTCACGCCCTTGATGAGCTTGGTCAGCTGGTTGTCCCAGATTGCGACCTCGCGCTCGTATTTGTCTATCCTCAGCA
>JBFMCO010000070.1:0-11792 GCA_040754495.1 Microcaldota archaeon | reverse complement strand
CTCCAGGTGCGAGGTCGTCATGGGAATGATGACCTCGAAGATGGGCGCAACGTCCAGGCCGGCGGTCTTCGCCACATCGAATGCGCGGGGTATGCTGTGGAGCGTCTCGAGGAGTATCTTGCCCTGGGCTTTTTCCACCGAGGGGTTCGGGACGCGGTAGGTGAGGAAGAGGTCGCGGCCGAGCCTCCGCTTCATGAAGAAGTCGTGGTAGCGGGAGAGCAGCTTCTCCACGACCTGGTTGTCGACCTCCTTGCCTTCCGAATCCCACATCTGCTCGTGGCAGCCGAGCTGGGAGAAGACGAAGAACGCCTCCTTCACCTCGGCTTCGCCTGCCAGGATGTCCGAGTCTGAGAAGAAGGGCGTCGTCACGTTGTCCGGATGCTGCGTGCTCATGCAGCGCGGGACTTCAATCATGGATGGAAAACGGACGCGTCATTTAAATAATTTGCTCTGCTAGCACTATCAAAAGGTGGAAGATTTGATTGAGAGCATCACCAAGGCATTCAACGCGTATTCGAAGAATCCTTTCCTTTTCGTGTGGGGCTCGCTGATGTATATCATCCTCCTCATAGCGTTCTTCTTCGCGGCCCTGGGCGTCGTTCTCGCGTATTTCATATCGCTGTCCATGTTCGGGAAGGACCTGGACCCCTCGGCCCTGCCGACCATGGCCATCTTCGGCGTGATAGGCCTCCTGTTCGTATTCTTCAGCGGCGGGCTGAATGCGGCCCTCGCGCGCGCCTACCGCTCGGCAGCCTGGAAGGAGAAGATGAGCCTGACGAAATTCTATTCGTACGCCCTGGACAAGGCGCCGGAGATGTTCGGCGTGATGCTCCTCCGGGACCTGTTGTGGCTGCTTCTTGCCGGCCCGTTCATCGCGGTGTTCGTCTACTTCGTCAGCGACGTGGAGTTCATGGACGTCCTTCTCTACCTCTACCTGCTTTTCGTCACGTTCGTGGTGCACCTGCTCTTCACGCCCGCGTTCATCTCGGCCGGTGCGCTTGGGACCGACTTCTTCAGCTCCATGAAGCACGCCTTCGACTTCCTCAGGAAGAGGCATATCTTCTTCATAACAATGTATTCGCTCTTTGCAGTCGTCTGGATCCTCAACTTCATCCCCTTCGTGCAGTTCGTGACCATCTTCTTCGCGTATCCGGTGCTCTATGCCTCGATGATAGTCATGATGGAGGATTCGCTGAAAATAAAGGCTGATGAGGGAGAAGACTGATGCAGCGCGTTTATGAGTGCGAGAACCAGAAGAAAGCGGAGCTGACGAAGCTCCTCGAGGCCGACCCGTACGCCGACGACAGCTTCGCGCGCGTGGGCTACAAGCTCAAGGACGGGGCGGCCCTCGGCGAGGACAATGGCAAGACCTACTTGTACATGAAGGCTTCGGACGACTTCATAAAAAAAGCCGACGAGAAGCTCAAGGCCATCGTGAAGATCGCGCCGCCGGACGTCGAGAAGCGCGTTGCCGAGAAGGTCGTCAAGGAAGAGGAGGAGGCCGAGAGCGGCTTCGGCTCTATTTTCGGGGAGTAAGTGCGAGTTAGGCGCACCTATTTATTCCTGCCTGCCCCTAGAACTGCCGGTGGTCTTATGGACTCGGTAGTGCATTTCGAGATACCGGCAGACGATGTGAAGAGGGCTAAGAAGTTCTATAAGGACGTGTTCGGCTGGAAGCTGGACGACGTCCCGGAGATGGATTATACGATGGCTTACACCGTCGAGGTGGACGACAAGTTCATGCCCAAGAGGCCCGGGGCGATAAACGGCGGCCTGAAGAAGAGGATGAAGAAGGGCGAGGGGCCGGTAATCGTGATGGGCGTGGATTCCATCGAGGATACGCTCAAGAAGCTGAAGGCGGCCGGCGGCAAGGCTGTCGGGGAGAAGATGACCGTCGGGGACATGGGCTTTTACCAGCTGTGCATGGACTGCGAGGGGAACGTCATAGGCATATTCCAGCCAACGAAGATGTAATCCGGAACGAATATCACCGTCACGGTAAACCTTATATTTTTTCTATTCCCAATCTTCGCATGAGCGACCAGGACGAAGCCGAAACCCAGAACCCTAAACCCGACGACAACGATGCCGGAGACCGGAAACCGGATGCCGCGGGCCGTCAGATTTCCTCCCGTGGCGTGCCGTCGTCCGAATCCATCTATCTCCCCAGGCACGACAGCGAGGAGCTGCGCTCGTTCCAGGACAGGAACGAGACCATCACGAGGAACACCTGGAACGTCGATGAGGTCGCCAATTTCATCTTCTCGAAAAAATACCAGCCGAAGTATTACGAGATTGCGCTCGGCTTCCTGAGGCTGCTCGCCGAAAAGACGCAGGTGTCCGGCGAGGAGACCGCTGAGTTCGTACGGAGCGGCTGCATCTCGAAGGCGACGTTCTACAACCGCGTCCTTCCGAGGCTCAAGCGCGTGGGGATGATAAAGGTCGAGCGGGATACGGTGGTGGCAGTCGAGAGCAAGAGGAAATTCCGCCCGATGCGCATATCGCTCTCGAAGACGTTCGGCAACTACTTCATGAAAATCGGCGATTCCTGGCTGGCCATAGTTGATGACGCAAGGAGCAGGGCCGAGAAGAAGGACCAGATGAGATTGTAGCTTTTATTCTATTATTTTCAAGACGGCAGCGCCATTCTTGCCTTTATAGGCCTCAATCGTAAAAGGCGTCCCTTCACCGAAGTAGAGATGCCATACGTCTTCAAAATCTACTTCTTTAAGATCTACGCCGGTATCGTTTATTCTCAGAACCTTTGCGATGTTCACATCATTAGGCGTCGGGTTGCGCCATGAGATGATATCTCCTGGCTTGACTGCGTACCAGGAGGTAGTAGATATTTCCCCACCAACCCCTGTCCTGTTTGATATTTCTATAAAATATGGCTCGACAGAAGCGGCCTCGAGCCTGGCCTTTTCCGCTTTGCTTATAGGCTTGTAATTTTGCCGAAGGGGGTTTTCTTTTTCAGAAGCGATTCTCTCGAGAGACGTCCTTTGTATGCAACCCACGTCGCCACCGCACTCAGCGAGCAGACGCTCCAGGGAATCCAACATTGCGGCTTTTGGGTTGCCAGGTTGTCCGCTATCGGCTCCGGTCTCTTCGGACGGTCGGGTTTCCGCTTGCACTAAGGCGCCTTCTGTGTTCTTCATTATAGCGGGTGGCGAACGGGCGGGAGGCGGCTGCTCGACTTTCATGCAACTTGGCGTCAAAGCCAGGCCGGCAGCCAAAACCGCGGCACCCAGGAAATTTTTTCCGAGGGCATGAGATATTTCAGCTGTTTTCTGTCTCAGAAGAGTGTTTACCATCAACACACCTCTAGTATACCCTTTCCAAAACTGTCATGATCGCCGTCCCGGACCTCGGGCCTTCCTCGAAAAGCAGGCCGCCCATGTAGGTTTCGTTCGGGCGCGGGACGTCCGTCTGGATGCTCTCCTGCCTGCCATAGGGGATGAAGACGCGCTCGGATGAATCAGGACGCGGGGCAAGCTCCACGCCTGAGGGGGTTATCCTCATTATCGTCCAGTCAGCATAAGGCACGGACGAGCCGGGAAGCGCGCCCCCGACCAGGTCGCCTTCCTGCACTTCCCTCCTGTGCGTCGAATAGCCGGCATAAGAGCAGAAAGGGGCGCATATGCGGGAGCGCATGAAGCCTGATTCCTGATACCCCGGGCCGTAGTGCTGGAAGCAGCCGGGGGCTATTGAGAGTGCGAGCGCCATTGCGCCTGCCTTTCCGAGTGCAACCCTGCCCATGGGTATCCCTGATAAAAAAGAAGGAAAAGAAAAGTCACTTCCCCTTCTTCTTGGCCACGGATTTCGCAGGCGCGACCTTCTTCGCGACTGGCCTGGATGAGCCTGGCCTCTGGACCGGCCTGGAGGTCTTCCTCGTCCTTGCCGACTCGTCCACGAGTTTCGCCCTCTCGGCCTGCTTCTCCTCGACGAGGTTTTTCGCCCTCGCGGTCCTGGCCTTGACCTTCGCGACGAGTATGCCGAAGTCCTTCTCGCTGGCCTCGGGGGCGTCGCTCTTGAGCTTCCTTATCATGTCCTGGCTCTCCTTGACGAGAGCGGATATCCTCTCCCGGGACTCGCCCATCCTCTGCTCGATCTCCCTCTCCCTCGAGACGGCATCGTGCAGCTCGCCCTGGTATGAGTCCGTGAGGCTCTCGAGCTCGCCGAGGTATTTCTTCATGTAGAGCGACTCGGCCGCCTCTTTGAGGTCGGCAAGCTCGTCCTCGCTCTTTGCCACGTATCCCTCGATGTCCTCGATTTTGTGCTCGTAATCGCGGATGTATTCCTGCACCCAGTGCTCCATGCGCTCCACTCCCTCGAGCTCCTGCTCAAGGGATTTGAGCTCCTCGCCGCGGGCGGCCACATCGGCCTTCACGGAGTCGGCCATGGACGCGATTTCGCCCTTCGTGCGGTCGATCTCCTGGATGTCTGTGGAGAGGCTGCCGGCAGCGCCCTGCAGCTCCTCGAGCTGTGCAGTAGCGGATTCGAGCGCGGCCTTGAGTTTGGCCGAGCGGGCATCCAGCGACGCGCTGAGCTTCTCCAGCTCGCCCAGCCTCTCGGACTGTGAATCGAGGGACGAGCCCACCTGCGTTATCCTCTGCTCCACCTCTGCCTTGGACTGGCCGATTGCCGATATGAACTGGTCGGCCTTGGCCTTGGTCCTCTGGAGGGCCTCGCGGCCTTCCTTCTTGAGGGTTTCCATCTGTCCCTGGAGCTTCTCCAGCTCGTCCACCTTGTCGGGCAGCTCGAGAACGCGCTCCTTCAGGTCTGCTACCCTGCTTTCCTTCTCGATGATTTTTTCTGTGAGAACTACTATGTCGGCCTGGAGCTTCCCCTCCATCGTGACGTACTTCTCGCGATACAAGGCCTCACGCTCTTTCTTGAGCTCCTCGATTTTCGTCTTCTCCTTGCCGATTTCGGCCATATACGAGTTCATGAGCTCGCGCACATCCGCCGTGGGCGGGCGCTCCTTGGAGGTCGGCCTGATTGTCTCGCGCTGGCGGTAAATTGGCTCCGGCTCCTCCGCGGATTCGGGCTCCTCGGGCGCTTCCGGCTCTTCGGGAGCGGCCTCGGCTGCCTCTTCCGGGACCTCTTCGCCACCGGGCCCGGCCTCGGGCTCGTCGCCGCCGGCCGGCGCGGATTTGCTGTCCTCGGCCTTCTCCGCTTCCTCCATGCTGCTGAGTATGCTGGACTTGATGCTGTTTATGTCCTCGCCCTCCCCGCCCCGCTTCCTCGCCAGGTACTGGCTGAGGAGCTCTTCAGGGCCGGGCTCGTCATCCAGCGGGACCACTGCGGTGAAGTCTTCATTGACCTTGCCCCGCTCCTTGGCGGCCTCCTCTCCGGCAGGCGCTTCCTCGGCCTGCTCCGCGGGCTTGGGGTGGGGGACTTCGGAGAATTCTGCCGTGCTTTCCTCGGCCTCCTCGGGAGCTGCCGGGACCTGCCTGGATTCGGGAGCGATCCTTGCCTGCGGAACCTGAACCGCGCTTTCCTCGGGCTCGTCGCGCCACAGGACATTCGTGCCGCGCAGGCCGTATTCGACCGTGATGTAGCCCTCGTCCTCGAGGACGGCAATCCACTTGTCCATCGTCTTCTTGTCTATCTTGCAGAGCTGCCGGAGTTCATTGAGCGGAACCCTCTTGCGCTCTGCGAGCATGCGGATTAGGCTGTCGACATCGGTGCTGATTAGCGGTTCATCTACAGTAATCTTATCCTGGGCCAAGACCCTCACCTCTCCCGGAGATATTTATGATGGGATAAATTTATAAAGGTATGACCACAACCAAACACAAAAGGCGAAAATTAGGAGGCTTTGGACGGCAGCTCGTCCACAATCCGGAACTTTCCTGACAGTTTGCGCTGGGCCCGCACGAGCGCGGTCCTCGCATGGGCGGCATTGGCCTTGTAGGTGTGGACCGTGAAGAGGTCCGTGCCGGCTTTCAGCCTCGCTGCGCGGTCGGTCGGCCTTCCGAACGCCCTGCGCATGCCCTTCTGGAGACGGTCTGCGCCTGCCCCCGCAATCATCTTGTTCTCCCTTATGATGTGGTGGGGGTATACGCGGACCGTGAAATAGAAGTTCCCGAGCGCGACCTTCTCGAGGTGCTTGTTCGAGCTCTGCCTTGCGCTCTCTATCGCGTTGTCGCGCAGGATGACCGGCTCGTCGGCCCGCAGGCTCATGACGCAGTCGAAATCCGGCTTCATGGCGCCCATGCGGAACTGGTGGAGGTCAGCGTGCGGCATCGCCTTTATGAACGACTTGCGCGGCTTGCTCCTGGAAAACCTGGTCCATGCGACCTTGTCCGCATCCCTTATTGCCCTTCCGGGTCTGATTCCCATAAATATCACCTTTAACCGGTATGGAACGGCTAATTAGACTTACGGGTATATGGGGAGTTAAGTTTTTAAGCCCGCCTCACGGCCACCAGCAGGCGCTCGTGGAAAACGCTCGTTGTCAGCTCAGGGTGGAAGCAGGCCGCCATATAGTATTTGTCGCCGCTCTTCTGCTCGCACGCGAGAATTTCGCGCCCGCGCGATGCGAGCACCTCAACGCCTTCGCCGACGCTCCTTATCCTGGGGGCGCGGATGAAGACCGCATGCACCTTCCCAAGCGCTGTGCCGATGTCCTCCTCGAAAGATTCCGCCTGGCACCCGTAGGCGTTCCGGTCCACGACGATATCCATGAGGCCGAGCGTCCCCTGCCCCTTTTCCTCGTTGTGTATTATCCTGGCGAGCATGATTGCCCCGGCGCAGGTCCCGAAGAGCGCCCGGATGCCGCGCATCTTATCGAGCATTCCCTCGCGCGCGCACAATTTGTACATGGTCGTGCTCTCCCCGCCGGGGATGATGAGCGCATCGAGCCCTTCCAGGCCCTTTGCCGTCCGCACCCCGCAAACGCTGCATTGCAGCTTCAGCTTCGCCGCCGCAGCCTCCGTGGCACCGATGTGCTCGATGACATCGCCCTGGAAGGCAAGCACGCCGACTTTCATCGCAAAACCCCGCACCCAAAACACAAAACCCAAAACTCACACGCCGCGCTCGGCAAGCCTGGTCTCCAGGCCGGCGATTTCGAGCCCCCGCATGGCCTCGCCGATGCCCTCGCTCGCCTCGGAGATTTTCTTCGCGTCCTGGAAATGGGCGACCGCGTCCACTATCGCCTTTGCCCGCCTTGCCGGGTCCGCGCTCTTGAAAATCCCGGAGCCCACGAACACGCCGTCCACTCCGAGCTGCATGCACAGCGCCGCATCAGCCGGGGTGGCGATTCCGCCGGCCGCGAAGTTCACCAGCGGAAGGCGGCCGAGCCTTGCAGTCTGTTCCAGAAGCTCCCTGGGCACCCGGTATTCGGACGAGAGCTCCGCAAGCTTCTTCGCGTCCTTCTTTTTCGAGAGCTGGACCAGCTCGGAGATGCCCGAATTGATAGCGCGGATGTGCCGGACGGCCTCGACTATGTTGCCCGTCCCCGCCTCGCCCTTGCTCCGTATCATGGCTGCGCCCTCGTTTATCCTGCGGAGCGCCTCGCCCAGGTTCCGCGCGCCGCACACGAACGGCACCCTGAACCCCCTCTTGTCCACGTGGAACTCGTCGTCCGCGGGTGTCAGGACCTCGCTCTCGTCTATGAAATCCACGCCGAGGGACTCCAGGACCTGCGCCTCCACGAAATGCCCTATCCTGCATTTGGCCATGACCGGTATCGTGACCGCGGCCCGTATCTCCTTTATCTTCAGCGGGTCCGACATCCTTGCGACCCCGCCCTGGGCGCGTATGTCGGCCGGGACGCGCTCGAGGGCCATGACCGCCACCGCGCCCGCCTTCTCCGCTATCCGCGCCTGCTCCGCGTTCGTGACGTCCATGATGACGCCGCCTTTCAGCATCTGCGCGAGCCCGGATTTTACCGTGAACGTTCCCTTCTTCATAGAAATCGCCTGATAGTGATTCGCTGGAAAAGGATTTATACTCACCGCTGATGGCAAAGCTTAAATGCGGCTGATGTGAAAAAAAATTCATGGATGCGTTGCTTGCAAGGCCGCTGCCCGGAGGGGCCGTGCTGTGCCTGGCGTGCGCAAGGTACTGCAGGATAGGCGACGGGCAGGCAGGATACTGCGGCGTGCGCGTCAACGACTCCGGGAAGCTCAGGCTTACGGTCCATTCGCGGCCGTGCGCGGTGCAGATCGACCCGGTCGAGAAGAAGCCGATGTTCCACTTCCTCCCCGGCACGAGGATATTCTCCATAGGGACCTTCGGGTGCAATTTCGCATGCACCTTCTGCCAGAACTGGGACATCAGCCAGGCGCCGCACGAGGCCAAGGAGAAGGACCCGAAGGGGTGGCGCGCCTATTTCGACAACCTTGTCCGCTCGGTCGAGGAGTGGCCGCCGGAGCGGGTGGTGGCCGAGGCCCTGCGCACCGGATGCCGCTCCATCGCCTTCACGTACAACGAGCCGACCATCTTCACCGAATACGCGCTCGACATAATGGAGCTTGCAAGAGAAAAGGGGCTGAAGGGCGTTTATGTCACGAACGGCTATGAGTCAAAAGAATGCTGGGACGCGCTGAAAGGGAACATAGACGCCGCGAACATCGACCTCAAGGCCTACAACAACAAATTCTACACGGAGCTCTGCAAGGCCCCGGGCTACGAGCCCGTGAAGCGCTCGATAGAATACGCGAAGAAGCTCGGAATCTGGGTGGAAGTGACGACTCTGTTCATACCGGACTGGAACGACTTGGAACCGGAGATGAGGGGAATCGCGGAGTTCCTGCGCGGCGTGGACCCGGAGATGCCATGGCACGTGACCGCGTTCCATCCCGACTACAAGATGCTCGACAAGGAGCCGACGCCCCCGGAAACGCTCCTCAAGGCGCGAGAGATAGGCCTGATGGCGGGGCTGAAGCACGTTTATTGCGGGAACGTGCCGGCCAGCTACTCGGAATACGAGAGCACCTTCTGCCCCAAATGCGGCAAGGAGCTCGTATCGAGGCGCGTCTTCAGCATCACAAGGAACGACATCGTGAAAGGGAAGTGCAGGCACTGCAAGGCGACAATCAAAGGGGTGTGGGACTGACATGGACGTGAGAAGCCCTGCGGTCGCCGGCAGTTTCTATCCTGGCGAGCCTGGAAAGCTCAGGGCCATGATAGCCGGCTTCATTGCGGAAGCCGCGGTCGTGGAGATTCCCGGGAAACTCCGCGGCCTCGTGGTCCCGCACGCTGGCTATGTATATTCCGGTGCGACTGCGGCTTATGGATACAAGGCGCTCTCGGC
This sequence comes from Microcaldota archaeon, assembly GCA_040754495.1. Taxonomy (GTDB): domain Archaea; phylum Micrarchaeota; class Micrarchaeia; order Anstonellales; family Bilamarchaeaceae; genus Bilamarchaeum. The sequence goes on along the minus strand of JBFMCO010000070.1, from coordinate 2,524 downwards.
TTCAGGCTTTCGCAGGGCAGTAATCATGGGCCCGTCCCATTATGCCGTTTTCCCCGGCGCATGCGAGTCGGGGCACATGTTCTGGGAGACCCCGCTCGGGCGGGTGAAGGCCATCAGCTCAAGCGGCGGGATGATTTGCGTCTTCCCCCCTGCGCACGGCCCGGAGCACTGCCTCGAGGTCCAGCTTCCGTTCCTGCAGACCGTGGCAAGGGATGATTTCGAGGTGTGGCCCCTGCTATGCGGCGAAGTCGAGCCGTCCAGCCTTGCCGGGCGCATCGTGGACGAGCTGGATGACCGCACCGTGGTTATAGCGAGCTCCGACCTCAGCCATTTTTACAGCTACGCGCAGGCGAGAAAACTGGACCGTACCGCGAACGAGGCCGTGCCTGCACTCGACATCGGGCGATTCGGGAAGGAGGGGGAGGCGTGCGGAAAGCGCGCGATTCTCGCCCTCATGCATCTTGCGAAATCGAAAGGCTGGAAGGGGAGGTTCCTCGATTATCGGAATTCAGGCGACACGGCAGGGCCGAAGGACCAGGTGGTTGGCTATGGGTGCTATGCGTTCTACAGCGAGTGACTTGCGGGCAAACGGGCACAGGCTGAACGGCGAGCCAAAGGCAGAGGCGAACGCCACGGAAAGGCTCAGCCCGGTCGATAAGGCGTACCTGCTCAATATAGCGCGGCAGTCCGTCGGCTATTTCCTGGAGCGGGGGCAGAAGCTTGAAATAGAGCCCGGCGAGGTCCCTTCGCAGCGGCTTACCGAAAACGGCGCGAGCTTCGTTACGCTCCATGAGCTCGGCCACCTCCGCGGCTGCATCGGCACGCTGGAGGCCCACAGGCCGCTCGTCTTCGACGTCCTCGAGAACGCGCTCTGCTCGGCTTTCGAGGACCCGAGGTTCCATCCGCTGAGGAGGGATGATCTCGGGGCCGTCCGGTTCTCCATATCCGTGCTGACAAGGCCCGCCCCCCTCATGGTGAAGGACGCTGACGACCTCCTCGAGCGGCTTACGCATAAGCATGGACTCATAATAAGAAAGGGGTGGAACAGGGCCACGTACCTTCCCGCGGTATGGGAGCAGATTCCGGACAAGAGGCATTTTCTGGATTCGCTGTGCGCCAAGGCAGGGCTCAGGCCGGACGAGTGGAAGGACACTGCAGGGATGGAGTTCCTGACCTACGAAGCGGATGAGTTCTCGGAATGAATAAAAACAGTTGGCACCATCGAGAAATTGCTTTCCTTAGCCGACGTCGCATAACCCGGTAGTGCGTCGGAAACCATATGGTTGACGAATCTCGAACCGGGATTAACGAGACAACCGATCCCCTTGGGATTCCAGGTTCAAATCCTGGCGTCGGCGAATTTTTTCATTTGTTTTGCTTTGGGTTTTGGGTTTGGCCTCAAGAAAAATTCGGCGTGAAGGGAACCGCAGTTCCCTGCGTCGGCGTTTTTCTTATTTTGTACCCTGCGCGCGCCCGTCATATATTAAACATTTGTCCATCAATAGCCAGTCATGATAGTGCTGAACCTCAAGACATACCCCGAAAGCATACAGAAGGCGCTCTTTTTCACGGACGTGGCGAAGGAGGTCGTCGACGAGACCGGCCTGAAAATCGGCATCTGCCCGCCCGCGCTTTTCCTGCACGAGGCGGCCGAGAGGTTCTCGGACGTTTTTGCCCAGCACGCGGACGCGGAGCCTGCAGGAGCATACACCGGCTCGATACCCGCGGAGCTGCTGAAAGCCGCGAAGGTTCGGGGCTCGATTGTGAATCACTCCGAGAGGAAGATAGGGAACGCCGAGAAGCTGAAGGCGACGATAGAGAGCCTCCACGTCCATGGCCTCGAGAGCATCGTGTGCGCGGCGACGACGGGGGAGGCCGCGTCCATTGCCGCTTATACGCCCACCTACGTCGCGGTGGAGCCGCCCGAGCTGATAGGAAGCGGCGTGAGCGTCTCGACTGCGAAACCGGAGATCGTGATAAACTCGGTCAAGGCAATCAAGGAGATAAACCACAGGATAACAGTGCTCTGCGGGGCCGGGGTGAGCAGCAAGGACGACGTGAAGAAGGCCCTGGAGCTCGGCGCGCAGGGGGTGCTCCTTGCCAGCGCGTTCGTCAGGGCGCCGGACCCAAAGGCGTTCCTCAGCGAGCTTGCGGGCGTTTTCTAATTTTCTGTGGATAATCCTGGCCAGATTAGGATAACGTTTAAGACATCCCATTTGCTTCGACTGACACATGCGGAGCTATATAGCGCTTCGAAAAGACGAACAGATTAGCCTCCTTAAACAGGCAAAGGTCAAAAGAGAATGCACATGGGAAACCATAGCGAAAGAGTTGGGAGTAAATCGCAGTATGGTCTTCTTATACCTGTCGGGAAGCAAATTGCCAAAAAATTCCTTCAATAAATACTTAACTCGGCGCTCGGGACTGCCGGTCACAGACCGGCAGTTTTCTATCCCCTCGCGCCTAGTTGAAGAAGGCGCCGAGCTTCGTCTGGCCTCTTGGGATTCCCTGGTTTTTCACATAC
>JBFMCO010000069.1:0-5965 GCA_040754495.1 Microcaldota archaeon | reverse complement strand
ATTCACGGTTAATGGAAGCTTAGTCGGCTCGGGCGCCAGCGCGATGAACATCTCGATATCGGACGAAGTCGGCAGCGGAGGCGGAGGCTACAGCATAAACGAGACGACCGCTCCGGGTCCGGCCCCGCCAGGGCGGGCGTCCTTCCATGACCGGTACGTAAAAGTGCTGTTCACAGGGGACCTCGGCATCAACTCCACGACGTTCCACTGGAGCGCCGCGGACCTTTCCGGAGTGAGCCAGAACACCATCCGCCTATTCACGTGGAACGGGACCGGATGGATTCTCACCCCGAACCAGACGCTGGATACGTCATCCAACTCGCTGACGGCGCTGAATCTCCTGAACATAACCTCGGACGACATCTACGGTCTGTTCCACACGCCTCCGGGCTCGAGCGATACCGGGGACGCAGGCGGAGGCGGCCTGAACCCGGCGCCGTCTCTCGACCTCAGCAGCGACTGCAGCGCAAACATCCTCACAGTAACGAGCGGCGGGACGCCGCTTGTGGGCGCGGCTGTAGAAATAGACGGCGATGCCGCAGGGACCACCAATTCCAGCGGCCAGCTGTCTTTCGATGGCTGCGGACGCGATGTAACCATACGCGTCAGCAAATCCGGCTACTCCGATGCGGTCGAAACGTTCAGCCTCGTGGGTTGCGGCCTTTGCGTGGAATGCTCGGCCGACACGGACTGCCCGTCCGCCGAGAGCTGCGTCAGCCAGCAGTGCGTCCCGGTGCCGTGCGCCTGCGGCGTCGTCTCGGACCATATGTGCGTATCTTACGAATGCTGCGCGGACGCGGACTGCCCGGCAGGGGAGGAATGCTCAGGCAACTCGTGCCAGCCAGTGCTTCCAGCGGAGCAGTGCACGGCCGATTCCGATTGCCCTGAGCAGCAATACTGCGACATGGCGTCAGGTTCATGCAGGGATGTCCCGGCTGGGGCGTGCGGCGAGGTGAGGAACCACGCCTTCGTGCCCTATGGCTACGAGTGCGGCACCGAGCCCGGCTGCCCGGGCTGCCCGGAGGGCGCACAGTGCGTCAGCCATGAGTGCGTGCAGGCGGACGTGAGCTGCCCCACGGCCGGCAAGGTGGGCGACGAGCAGGCCTGCGAGGCGACCGAGAACGGCCAGGCCTGCGCGAACTGCGATTTCGAGGTAACAGACCCCTCCGGGAAAAAGTCCAGCGGCAGGACGGACAACGAAGGGAACTTCAACCTCCCGCTCACGCTCGAGGGCACCTACCGGGTGGCGCTGCTGAGAGACGGCCAGGTGATAAAGACAATCGAGGTCAAGGCCCTCCCGAAAGCGACTCCGGAAGAGCCGGGGAAGCCGGCCCAGGGAGGAACCGACGCAATCACGCTCCTGTTCCTCGCGCTCCTTGTGCTGCTGATAATCGGGGCAATCATCTACTGGAGGGGCAGGCAGAAGAAATAGCCCCTTCAGTCGCGCTCGGCCACGTTCTCCATGGCGGCCAGGATGCGCGGCTCGCTGGCGAGCCTTATCAGGGTATCGTTGTAGAAGCGCCGGTATGCGGTTATGAACGGGTTCAGGTGCGCCCCCGCCGCGCCCTTGTACTGGTTTGCGGCGCCAATCCCCCTCAGGCCCGCATCCAGCTTCTCCGCGACTTCGAAAGCGTCGAGAGCCTGTCCTATGCCCTGGTCGGACCTTATCATGCCGAGCGCATCCTCCATGGCCAGGCCGGCCTTTATGAGCTGGCCGGCATCGAGCGAAGGGAGCATGGTGGCCGAGTAGCCGTCTCCTTTCAGGCAATGGCATTTGCCGCGGAAGCAGCGCAGGAGCATATCCACGTTCCGCTCCGCCGCACCCTCGAAAAGGACTTTCATGACGAGGCCGCCGCTTATGATGCCCTCCGGCCCCTGTATGGTATCCAGGCGCATGAAGCATTCGACTATGAGCTCGAAGCCGCTTATCTGCCTGCTCAGCCTCGCGAGCGGGTATCCATCGTGCCTCACCACATTAGCGTCCTTCCGTCCCGGAAGGGTGTCCACGAATCCCCGGTTCCCGAGTTCGGCTGAAAGGCGCGCGAATTCCGTCTTGGAAAGCTTCATCCTCGCTTGTTTTACTATCGGGAACATTGCATCACCAATAATTATAGCTAGTGGTTGGATATGATGGTAAAGGCGCTGTTTTATAAACATTTCCCCCATAAATTCCCATACCTGGGAGGCCAGCGTAATCGCTGGCTCCTGCCATTTTGCGGTTTTGAGTTTCGCATTCAGGGTTTTGGGAACTCGAAACCGGAGACAGAAAACTGGAATGCTCGCCTGGTGGTCCTGCTTGAAGAGGAAAAAAGAAGTTCCCACAGTAGATATTTTGTCCCATTTTCTGGTGCCTGAGATGAAGGTGGTCAGCGATTCGGAGAAATCCAAGCTGCTCGCCAAATTCGGCATAGACGAGAGCCAGCTGCCGAAGATGTCTTCGAGAGACCCCGAGGCAGTCGTGCTCAAGGCGGTTCCCGGCAACGTCGTAAAAATCGAGAGGGACGACGGGACGGGAAAGTATACGACGTACAGGGTCGTGGTAGAATAAGTTCCGGCGGTTGCCATGTCGGCGGGGCAGGCGGCATGTCCATGCACGGCCATTTCGGCCGGCGCTCGAGGTGTATAAATGGTTGAAGGTCTGACTGAGGCTTATTTCAGGGTTAACACGCTGGTCAATCAGCAGCTCGTGTCCTATAACAAGTTCCTGGACACTGGAATCCAGCAGGTCGTGGACAGGATAGGGAAGATACAGACCAACGTCGAGGGCTTCGAGCTCAAGCTCGGGAAAGTCCGCATCGAGCAGCCGCGCTATTACGAGGTTAAAGGGGGCTATCGGCAGATACTCCCGAACGAGGCCCGCCTGAGGAACCTCAGCTACTCGGCGCCCATATTCCTGGAGATAATCCCGGTCTTCAACGGCGTCGAGAGGCCGGTCTATTCCGACGTCTTCATCGGCGAGCTGCCGGTCATGCTCAAATCCAAGCTCTGCTACCTCTCGACGATGCGCAGGGACGAGCTGGTAGAGAATGGAGAGGACCCGGACGACCCCGGAGGGTACTTCATCATAAACGGGAGCGAGAGGGTGCTCACCTCCATCGAGGACCTGGTGCCGAACAAGCTCATGGTGACCAAGGAGAGGAACGGTGTCGTCTCCAAGATATTCTCGACGCACTACGGCTTCAGGGCCCGCTGCGTAGTCGAGCGGAATCATGACGGCGTATTCAGCGCCGAGTTCCCCTCGACCCCGGCCGGCATGCCGCTGCTGCAGCTCCTGCGCGTGCTGGGCCTCGAGAAGAACGACGAAGTCCTCGCCACGTTCTCCCAGGAGAAGCACATCAGGAACGACGTGATACTCAACATAGAGGCCGAGCAGTCCACGAACCGCGAGGAGGCGGTGGACATGCTCAGCAGGAGGCTCTCGCCCGGCCAGCCGCCGGAGTTCAGGCTTAACCGGATGGAGAACCTCCTCGACAACTACCTGCTCCCGCACATCGGCGTCACGAAGGCCGCGAGGCTGGACAAGGCCCGCTACCTCGTGCGGATGGCCGAGCGCGCAACGAGGGTGTCGTACCGGGAAGTGGCTCCGGACGACAAGGACCACTACGCGAACAAGCGCGTGAAGCTGGCCGGCGACATGATGGAGGAGCTCTTCAGGTACGCATTCCAGTTCCTTATCAAGGACCTCGTGTACCAGGCTTCGCGCGCAGACGCGAGGGGCCGCAGGCTGCAGGTCCACACGCTCATCAGGCAGGACGTCATGGGCGACAGGATAAAATACGCGATGGCGACAGGCAACTGGATTGCCGGCCAGACAGGCGTGTCCCAGCTCCTCGACCGCGTGAGCTACCTCTCCACGATATCGCACCTGCGCCGCGTCATCTCGCCCCTTTCGAAGAAGCACCCGCACTTCAAGGCGCGCGACCTGCACGGAACGCACATCGGCAAGCTCTGCCCGAACGAGACGCCCGAGGGCCCGAGCTGCTCGCTTGTGAAGAACCTGGCCGTGATGGCCGAGGTCTCAATCGGCGTGGAAGAGGAGGAGCTGGAACGCATATTGAAGGCGTACGACGTAAAAGAGTAATACTCCAGGTGAAATGCAATGGTCAAGAGAAGGAAGAGGAAGGCCGCTCCGGAAAGAACCACCATTTTCCTGAACGGAAGGATCGCCGGGACGCACCCCGACGGGAAGAGCCTAGCCCAGCGCCTCAGGGAGCGCAGGCGCATGAACGAGCTGAGCAACCAGGTGAACGTCTATTACAACAGCCGGCTCAACGAGCTGCACATACTCACCGACAAGGGGCGCGTGAGGAGGCCTTACATCGTCGTCGAGAACGGCAAGTCCAGGCTCACCCCGGAGATACTCGCGAGGATAAAGAACAACGAGCTGAACTGGAACCACCTCGTGAAGATGGGCATAATAGAGTATCTGGACGCGCAGGAGGAGGAGAACGCCTACGTCGCGTTCAACGAGAAGGACCTCACGCCCGAACACACCCACCTGGAGGTGGATGCGTCCAACATATTCGGCGTGGTGGCAGGAGTGCTGCCTTACTCGGAGCACAACTCGTCCCCGCGTATCACGATGGCCTGCGCCATGGCCAAGCAGTCGCTCGGCGTATACTCCACGAACTTCAACGCCCGCTACGATACGAGGGCGTACGTGATGTACTACCCGCAGCAGCCCCTCGTATCGACCAACATCTACAGGGCGCTGAACCTGAAGGAAAAAGCCGCAGGGCAGAACTGCGTCGTGGCCCTCGCGAGCTTCCACGGCTACAACATGGCAGATGCCATCGTCGTGAACCGCTCTGCGGTGGACCGCGGCCTGCACCGCGTGGCAATGTTCAAGACCTACGAGACCGAGGAGAGGATGTACCCCGGCGGGCAGAAGGACAAAATCGAGCTGCCGACGCCCGAAGTGGTCGGCTACCGCGGCGAGGAGGCATATCGGCACCTTTCCGAGGATGGCATAGTGATGCCAGAGAGCGAAGTCGGAGGCAAGGACGTCCTTGTCGGCAAGACCTCGCCGCCGAGATTCCTCGAGGAGATATCTGTCTTCGGCGCGGTCGAGGAGAAGAAAAGGGAGAGCTCGCTCTCGCTGAAAAGCGGCGAGAAGGGCAAGGTGGACTCCGTCATGATAACCGAAGGGCCGAGCGGCAACCGCCTCGTGAAGGTGCGCGTCCGCTCTGTCAAGACCCCGGAGATAGGGGACAAGCTCGCATCCAGGCACGGGCAGAAGGGAGTCATCGGCCTGCTCGTCCCGCAGGAGGACATGCCCTTCACCAAAGGGGGCATCGTCCCGGACCTGATTGTCAACCCGCACGCGATACCCTCGCGTATGACCGCGGGGCACCTGCTTGAGACGCTCGGCGGCCTCGCGGGCTCCCTCGGCGGCATGCTCATGGACGGCACCGCCTTCAGCGGCAACACCGAGGAGGAGTTCAGCTCCATCCTCAAGAAGAACGGATTCGAGGAGCACGGCGAGGAAATACTCTACGACGGCCTCTCCGGCAAGCAGATAAAGGCGAAGATATTCGTCGGCGTGGTCTTCTACCAGAGGCTCCACCACCTTGTTTCGAACAAGATGCACGTGCGCAGCCGCGGACCGGTGCAGCTCCTTACGCACCAGCCGACCGAGGGCCGCGCCCGCGAAGGAGGCCTGCGGTTCGGGGAGATGGAACGTGACTGCCTCATAGGCTACGGGGCCAGCATGCTCATCAAGGAGAGGCTGCTCGAGGAGAGCGACAAGACCATACAGCTTGTCTGCTCGGAGTGCGGCTCGATTGCGACGCATGACTATGCGCGGAACCGCGACGTGTGCCCCATCTGCCAGTCCGAGGTGGTGGAGCCCGTCGAGATGAGCTATGCGTTCAAGCTTCTCCTCGACGAAATCAAGTCGCTGTACATATTCCCGAGGATAATACTGAAGGACAAAGGTTGAACTGCCGGGGTGCTCATATGGAAA
>JBFMCO010000068.1:0-17203 GCA_040754495.1 Microcaldota archaeon | reverse complement strand
TGCAGCTCCCGTACTACTGCCAGCTTGAATTCTCTCGTGAACCTGCGCTTCAATTTCATTTTTGCACCCCTTTTCAATAGTGGGATGAGTCTTTTCTAATTGTCCACTTTTAGGGGTGCAGTCCAATTGCTCTCTTTGACGTAATCATGGTACTTGTAGGCAAACGAGGCTGAAAGTAAGACAACGGTGAGAAGAACCAGCTTAAGGGCTACAGTAACCACCCCCTGTAAGCGCAGAGGAGATGACCGGGCCTAGGAAAAGTACCGAAAGCCCAATAAGTACTCCCTTAGTGATCTCCTTCCACTCACTCCTTGAAGCCGGGTCATTGCTGCTAATCAGCACGATACCGGCATAGCTAAGGATGAGAACGGAAAAGAAGACCGCTATCGATTTTATGGCCGAAGCTACGCCCGTTAAATCGATCAGGAGGTCCACCCGCAGACGCTCTCAGCTCCTACCAGGTTCGTTATGACCAAAGGAGCGATCCAGATTACGATTAGACCTACAGCCACGCCTCCCAGGAGGGCCTTGGCATCGTTCCTCTCCTTAAGGTCCGTAACGCTTGCCAGCATGAAGCCCGAGTAGGCCGCTACGATGATACCTACGACCGTACCGAATGTCTTAAGCAGGCCGTACAGGTTGCAGATCGGCTGGTCCGATGGTATGCTGAACTCGGCAAAAGCCATTCCTCCGACAAGGAGGAGCATAGTTATACTCTTGAGATTCAATTCACCACCCCATTTTGAGATGGTGTATACAATTAGCTCAAGACGATTTATTCATTTATACAACATATTGCACGAAAAAGTCAACAACTAATACGTTTCTTAAAAGAAGTTTGCCGCGTGTATTTCAAATATGGCATAATTGCGGGGTGCTGTAATGGCTGATGTCTTCAGTAAAGAAAAAAGAAGCTGGGTCATGTCCAGAATACGAGGAAAGAATACGAAGATCGAGCTTCTGCTTGCCAAGGCTTTACGTAAATCCAAAATCCCCTACCGGAAACACCCCCGAGGCATGGGCAATCCCGACTTTTTGGTTTCATCAGATGGAAGGAAAATACTTGTCTTCGTAGACGGCGACTTTTGGCACGGCTGGGATTATGCAAAAAGGAAGGCCAAACTGAATTCATTCTGGCGGAGGAAGATTGAACAAAACATGCGCCGAGATAAAAGGCAGAGGGCGCTTCTTAGGAAGAAGGGCTGGACGATACTTCGCCTCTGGGAACACGAGGTTACAAAGAACTTGACTCGATGTATAAAAAAGATTAAACGTGCGTTGAATGCATATAATTAAATATTATCTTTTGTAATATTATGTTATAGTATGTAATATGGCGATAAAATGACCAAGACCCTGATAGACCTTGACAAGCATGAGACGTGGATCGTCAAGCGCTTTATGGCTGACAATTCGATTACTAGCAAGGGCGAAGCCTTGAAAGAGATCGTACGGCAGCTTGGTAAGATGTTAAAATACAGAAGGGCGTAGCACATGGAAGAGTTAGTTGCAGTTGACATTTTTGCGGGTGCCGGGGGGGCAAGTGACGGCCTGAAACAGGCTGGATTTGTCGTTAAAGTTGCAAATGAAATCAACCCCCACGCTGCCTTGACTTACAAGGCAAACCACCCCGAGACTATCCTGATTGAAAAGGACGTCCGCAAACTCGCAGCTGAGGAAATACTGGACGCAGCTGGGGGGAAGGTTCATCTTCTCTTTGCTGGGCTTCCCTGCCAGGGATTCTCTCATGCAGGTCAAAGAAAACAAAAAGACCGCCGCAACTATCTTTTCAAGGAGGTTGTCCGGCTTGCAAGAAAAGTTCGTCCCACTTTTGTCCTCATTGAAAATGTCCGCGGAATCCTTACTATGAAAAAGGGGTGGTTCCTGCGTGCCATAACTGAAAGTTTGGAAGGTGCGGGCTACAAAGTTTCCTGGCGGGTGATTAATGCAACTGACTTTGGCGTCCCACAGAGAAGGGAGAGGGTCTTTATCCTTGGATCAAAACTTCGTGACGTCGATATCAATAGTTTCAAACAAGAACAAATGCGAAGGGTGTCGGTGGCTGAAGCTATCGGAGATTTGTCATTCCTGAGATCAGGAGAATCCTCATCGAAATATGCGTTGCCGCCTCGATCAGTGTATCAGACAACCATGAGGGGGCTTATGAAATCGCTATCGAACCATACGACTGCAATGCATTCAAAAAGGGTCGCCAAAAGATTTTCCAGTCTTGCCCCGGGCTGGAGTCTAAGAAACCTGCCTAACGGAGGGGATACAAAGAAGCGTTATCTCTACCGCCTGGCCGAATCCGAACCCGCGCCAACAGTCACGACGTTGCCCGATGATTATGTGCACTATTCACTGCCTCGGATATTGACTGTCCGCGAAATGGCGCGGTTGCAATCCTTTAGCGACTCCTACGTATTCTTAGGGCCGAGAACAACTGGCGGGAAGCAAAGGGTGGTCAGTTGTCCTCAGTATACACAGGTTGGGAACGCCGTCCCTCCCTTCGTAGCGAAGGGGGTTGGGCAGTGGCTTTTGGAACTGCTGAACCGAAAAGTTTAAATATTACTTTTGCATGGGCTTACCGTGGGAACTGATACGGGGCCAGCCCGCGGGAAGCTTTTTAAATTGTTTTAGTTACAGGCTAAATAGGACAGTATATCGATGAACAAGTCGATGTAGCCTGTGTGCTCGGCACGCAGAGCCGCGTACTTTGTACGCATTATGTACAAAAAATAGATGATGGCCCGACAGGGCCGACCGGCTCTGCCAGGTAACATCCGACTTCGTCGATGATATACTATCCATTTTTAGGTTTTTAAACTTACCCGCCCCCCGCGGGCTGATGGGAAATGCAAGCGGACGAATCGATTAGTGTGATTCCTGCCTCTTCTGGCAACAAAGTCAGGGTCGGAACTAGAATCATAAAACAGCTGAGCACCACATTCTACCCAAACCCCCTTATCATCTTTGACGAACTAGTGGCAAACTCACGCGACGCGCTTGCGACAACAGTTAAGCTCGATGTCCAGGACATCCAGATCACAATCGAGGATGATGGAGAGGGGATGGATCGCGATGGCTTGGTAAAGTTCTTTTATATCTCGCACACTGGCAAAGTCGATGTTCCAGTGAGATCGTTCAAGGGAGTTAAGAGGTACATAATTGGCAAGTTCGGTATTGGAAAACTCTCGTTATACCAGATATGCAAATCTTTCGACATAGAAACATGGCGAGCCGGAAAACTCTCTAGGGCCTCGTTTGATTTTGAAGAATTCGAAAGAGAAGAATTCATAGATACGTTCGAGCTCTCCGTGATTACGGAACTTACAGAGCGCAAAGGAAGCGGTACAAAGATCACGCTTCGGAATCTTAAGGAAAAAATCGATGCGATCAAAATAAAGCGGCATTTGATGCAAACAATGCCCCTAACAAAGGACTTTCAAATCATCCTAAGCGGCATGGGCCTAGGACATCCAATTACACTTGCCTCTAAGGACGTCATCCATGGCAATGTGCACCTGATACGAGGTAACATTCCGGATTTAGGGGACATAAATGGCACGGTCATCTTCAAGCATAGCGAAAAGGGAGGGGAGTTCGGGGTTTTCATCAGGGTATTTGAAAGGTTGGTTAATTTGGACAGTCCTCATACCATTGTCAACTTTGCCAATTTGAACCATGCACGACAGTTTAACCGAAAGATATACGCCGACATAAACGTCAATGGGCTTAATGATGCTCTCCAAACAAACCGGGCTGGATTTATCGTGACACACCCAAAGTATATCTCTTTTATGAACTGGCTCAAGAAAGAATTGAATAGACTTTCCGATCTGGAATACGAAAAATACGAGAAAGCAAGAGATACCGTGGAAAAGAAGGTCATACCATCTGCCATATCGGAGGCGCTGGCCGTTGCTGCAACGAAGACATCTTTGTCGATAAGGACCGAGCAAAGGCCAATTAAAGAAAATAATCTGCCAAGCCCGAGGCACGAAGAGCAAACACGGAAAAAAGAAAGTACGGAAGTCTCAACACCCGGCCTATTTAAGCTTTTATCAGCGGGCGATCTGAAAATAGAGATAAGCGAACTTGGAATTCTTGAACCTGAGGCAACCTATGATAAGAAACGCAAGGCATTGGCAATTAACTCTTCTAGTCCTGCATATCGCTTTGCAAGGTCTCAAGGTAAGCTTGCCGGTGTAGTTTACCATATATTCAAGGCATGCGCCGTGCTTATCGCATTGGAGTCTGCAAAAACACTCCAGGAATTCAAGGAAATTTACGACGGTCTAATCAGAAACCCCGAGGTCCTTGATAAGCTCAAGAAAAGATGGGGAAGGCTTGGGTATGAGCACAACAACGAATAATTGTTGTTAACCATGTGCGACACTGAAAAAAGATTTATATTTAACTTATGCAATATATTGCATACACATGCATGATATTGCATTGTTTAACGAGAGTCGAACCAGAATTTGAATTCACGGTCATGGCCCTATAATCTTCCTGGGTGGTCCCGGTCGTGGCCCTTTCCTTCTTTTATTCACCAATTCCGATTTCGACGGCTAACCAAATTACGTAGTCACAACCTAATCAATAAATTAATAAACGTAGTCACATAATACCTATTTGTGTACATCGAAAAAAGGAGGAAAGACGGCAGAACACAGTACTATCTGGCCCATTCCTATCGGAAGGACGGAAAAATCAAAAAAATCCGGGTATACCTGGGTGCCGATCTCTCCCAAGCGCAGGTGGATTCAAAGAAAAAGGAAGCCGAGCAGATGATCAGTTCTAGGCTTCAGAGCGCAAAATTTATCCATGACCCCTATAGGACTGTTTTATCTCCATCTGAACTTGGAGAACTCAGAACCATCGAAGCCAAAGGCAAGATAAAATTGCTCCATCTAAGTGAAGCTGACTGGCGGAAGTTCACCGAAGCATTCACCTATGATACCAATGCCATCGAAGGTTCGTCAGTCACTGGACATGAGGTACTCAATATCCTTGAGAAGAACAAATGGCCGGAAAAACCAAAGGAAGAGATATCCGAGACCTATGGGGTTGCCGAGGCGGTTGCTTACATTAGAAAGGCTAAAGATCATGTCTCCCTAGGGCTGATAAAGGAACTCCATCGAATCATATTCAAGAACTCAAAACCGTTTGCAGGGAACTTCAGAGCGCGCGGCAAGGAAGTGGCGGTTGTTGATGGTTTCGGAAATATAATACATCAGGGGGCGCCATCAAGCCAAGTCGCCTCTCTTTTAAAAGAACTGGTCATCTGGTACGGCAAGAACCGGAAAAAATACCCGCCGCTCGTTCTAGCTGCAGTGGTGCACAACCAATTCGAGAATATCCATCCTTTCGAGGACGGCAATGGGCGGGTAGGGCGCCTTCTGCTGATAAACATCTTGCTTAAGCATAATTTCCCGCCCCTTAACATCGAATTGAAAAACCGGAAAGAGTATTATGCCGCGCTGCAGAAATATGAGAATAGCCAGAATATAAGGCCGATGATCGAGCTCATGCTGAAAGAGTATCGGCGCCTGCGGAAGAGCCTGAAGAAAAAGATGTGACTACGGGAAATCAAAGTGTAGTCACACAGAGCATCGAGTAATCTTTGGATTATCGAAATCGTTATTGTCTACTAGGATGTCCGCCTGTTCTTTAGGATTGCATGCTGCGAAATATAATTTCTGCCCGGGGATATAGCGCTTTTCGTACATCTGTCTGATACCCTCCTCTGAGCCAAGATAATATATATCTCGTTTCAAAGCACGGCTCAGAGAGGTAGAAAAATCCACGTCCAAAAATACCTTCAAATCCCATTGACTGGCCAGTTCGGGACGAAACAAGAAAACCCCTTCCATTACCAGGATTGAGTTATTTGTCGCACGTATCGCCACCGCATCGACTTCCGAATCTGTTCTAAAATCAAATATCACAGTCCTTATCAACCGATTTCCGTTAGGGCCAAGAGGAGCTAACAGATTGTCGATGATGGCTTGATTATCGAAAGAGTCGAGATAATACCCTTCAGGAGAATCCCGGCCTTTTCTGTACCTGATCCCCCTTGGATTGTGAAAACCGTCTATCGAGGCACGAATTATCTGCCGCCCTCTTTTTCCGAGTTCTACTGCAAGGTCATTAGCCAGATGCGTCTTTCCAGATGCGTCAGCACCATCAATACCTACCCGAACCGGATGATCCGCATTAATCTCAAGTATCGCTCCAGCTAGGTATCTCACCAAGTCGTGTCTTCCAGTGAGCCCCTCAGATTTGTGAAGCTTTATTCTTGACGCCATCATACATAATGAGCAACAAACGGCTTTATATTTCGATACTGCAATGTCTTGCTGAAAAATGCATGATATTGCATGAATTTTACGAGACTCGAACTGGGATTTGAATTCTCGGTCATGGCCCTGCGCTTTTTTGTAAAAAGCGCCCAAAAACGTGGAATTTCGCTCGCTCCGCTCGCGGGTGCGTCAATCCATTTTAATCTTGCCTGAATAATCTGTCCATGAGGCTTTTGCAGGCTCTTTTCCTGATTGGCATGCTCTTGCTGGCAGGATGCACCCAAGAGGCATCGACGCGTACGGGTTCGAACCAGACCCCGCCCCCCTCCGCTTATCCTCCGCAAAACCAGAGCGGGGGACTTGAAAACTCAACGCTTAAGGAAATCCTCCAGAAGAGCAGGGACGCGATGCTCTCCTCCGAATACCGGATAATCTACGCATATGACGAGAGCGGCCGGCCGGGCAGCGGGGAGGGGGCCTTCGTAGATGTCGTATCAAGCGGCCAGGACTACCTCTCGAGGCTTTGCTTCAAAAACTACTCTGAAAATGACTCGAAAGACTATTTCAATCCGGAATGCAACATCGTCTGGAACCCGAAAAACGGCTCTAACGTCCTTTGCGGTCCGCAGCCGGTTTCCTGGGCATGCCTCTTCTGCCGCAACCCGAGCGGATGCCCGGAGGGCGGTCCGCATTTCATGTGGAGCACGATATCCTCCTCGTACGAATACAACGGAACATCCGGGCAGTGGGCCGAAACCGTCTCTTTTGAGGAGGCGCAAGGCGTCATACTGGGGATGTCAAGGGTGCTCGGCCGCGACTGCCTGAACGTATCCTACCGCCTCAGCTGGGACAGCGATGAGGAAATCAAATGCATCGATACGGAGACCTATCTCGTTCTCTATTATCAGACGCAAGCCACCGAGACCGTAGCAACTGGGTCCGGCTCGGTTGAGGTGCCGTACACCTTCGCAAAAAAGGCGGTCTTCTTCTCCCTCGAACCGCAGGGGGATGCGATAAAGGGCGTGATTTCGGGGATATACGGGAATCTGGACGCTGCCTGCGCGAAACTTCGAGAGATGGTTAATGAAGGTTCGAAAAGCCCGAATTACTATAGTTCCAGCTGCGATTATGACAGCTAAGCCGTGGTAACGGTCGGTTTTCCCTACCCTCTTTCCGTCAGCAGGTTTCGCTTTCCCGACCGCCTTACACTTCGAGGAACTTCCTAATCTTCGCCGCCGTCCTCTCCAGCCTCTTCTCGTCCGTCTCCTCTTCGTCCCGCTGGGGCATCCGCAGCCCGAAGCCGTCCCCGCGGTATCGCGGCACGATATGCATGTGGACGTGGAATATCTCCTGCCCGGCCTCGGCTCCGTCTGCAAGGATGTAGTTGACTCCCCGGACGTTGAGCTTGGACTTCTTCAGGGCCAGCCCCACCTTCTTGGCAAGGACGAGCATCTCCCCTGCGAGGTTGTCATCCAGCTCCGTCAGCAACTCGGCGTGCCTTTTAGGGATTATCAGGACGTGGCCCTGCGTGATGGGCTTGTAGTCCATGAACGCTAGCATGCTGTCGTCTTCATAGAGCTTCGTGCTCGAGAGGCTACCACGTACGATCCTGCAAAATACGCATTCTGGCATGAATCCCCTTTATCAGCCAATATTTAATGCTGTTCCTGCGGCTACTGCCCTCTGTACGCTTTCTTCAGGCCCTCGATTTCGATTTTCTTCATCTTGAGCATCGCAGCCATCACCCTCTGCGATTTCCTCCCATCCTTGTCCTGCAGGAGCTTCTCCAGTATGTCCGGCACTACCTGCCAGGACAAGCCGTATCTGTCCTTGAGCCAGCCGCACTGCTGCGCCGACCTGTCCCCGCCCCTGGAGAGCGTCTCCCAATAATAATCCACTTCCTTCTGCGTCTTGCAGTTCACGACGAAGGAAACAGACTCGTTGAACTTGAAGATGGGCCCGCCGTTCAAAGCGACGAACTCCTGCCCGAGGATGCGGAACGATATGGTCATCACCGAGCCCGCGGGCCTTCCGGACACCTTGGCCCCTTCCTTGTCGTAGCGTGCGACGTCCAGGATTTTCGAGTTCTTGAAAACCGAGACGTAGAACCTCGCAGCCTCCTCGGCCTTGTCGTCGAACCACAGAAACGGCGTTATCTTTTGCATGGATGACCCAAAGCGTTCAATAAATTAAAATTTGCCGGGTGATTCGGTTTTCACGCGGCTCAATAGGCGGATGTCCAGCGGCAGATGAAGGAGCCTATCGCAGCCGAGCAGTCCCGGCAGAAGTCCAGGTTTTTCCGGACGAACCTTTCGATGAAATCCGGGAAGTCCCTGTTCTCCTGCATGAGGCAGCCTTCGTTCCGGCAGTGCCTTTTTCCGAATACGTGGCCAAGCTCGTGCCTGACCGCCAGCTCTACCGACCTGAGCGCCAGGCCGGGGTCCGACAGGTTCCGGTACGGGGCAGCCTGCATGCCCCCTTCCATCGCCCTCGCCTGAGACAGCGAAACTACCGCCCCCACGCACTCCCTTGACACCCCTACGCGGCGCTCCAGCCTTGTTGAAAACTCCTCCCCTACGAATTCGCTCATGGGCGAAGGTGTCAGGCCGAGGGCGAGTATCTCTTTGGAGACGAACAACTCTGATATGTCTCCGAGCAGGTCGGCGTACCTGACCACCGGCGCCGGCGATGCCAGGATGCTTTTTATCGAACTCCCGTTCCTGACTCCCCGGAGCGCCGCACGGTCGCCCCTGCCCAGTTCGGCGCAATCATGCAAGGCCCCGAAGTCCCTGAACCTGTCCATGCCCCGCATGGCAGCGCGCACCTCTTCAGGCCTGACGGACGAGGGATAAAGAAGCCGGATTCGGACGTCCTTCATGTTATCTATTGTGATAAAAAGATAATTTAAATGGATATTATGGACAAAAGCGCACCGGCAGGCGCTACGATTAAATCCCCACCCGGTGAAAATCCGTCCATGCAGGAAAAAATCTCGGCTGGCAGGGCCGAAGTGATAGACGTCGTCATGCCCGGCCAGACCAACCACTACGGCACCCTTTTCGGAGGCGTACTCATCGCGATGATGGACAAGGCCGCGACGATAGCGGCCACGAGGTACTGCAAGGCCGACTGCGTGACCGTTAGCGTGGACAACCTGGTCTTCGGGAAGCCCGTCAAGCTCGGCGAGACCGTGATTGCCAGCGCGAGGCTCATCTATGTCGGGAATACGTCTATGCTGATGCGGGTCAAGGCCGAATCCGAGACGAAGAGCGGCGAGCGGAAGACGATTGTCGGGTGCGCTGATTTCGTCTTCGTTGCCGTTGACGGCAGCGGCAGGCCGCTGAAGGTGCCCGAGCCCGTCCTGGAGAGCGACGAGGAGCGCTTCCTTTTCGAGCGCGGCCGGGAGATAAAAGAGTCCCTCAGGCGCGCGTGCTGACCAGCGCCCAGGCGTCTGGACGCCTTGCATGCTCAGTAAAGCTTGCGTATCCTCTGCAGCGCCTCGCCGAGCTTCCTTATATCGTCCTGGTTGTTGTAGATGTACGCGCTGGCCCTCGCGGCCCCGTCTTTAGCCCCGAGGGCTTCCATCGCCATCTGCGCGCAGAAGAAGCCGCTCCGGACTGCGACCCCGTCCTTGTCCAGCATCAGGGCCACATCATGCGGCTTCGCACCCTTGAAGTTGAAGGAATACAGCGCGCCATGATTATCGTGCGCGTCCGGGCCGTGGACGATTGCGCCGGCATCCCCGAGCTGCTTCAGCATAAGCTCCGCGAGCGCCTTCTCGTGCGCCTCGACGTTCTCCATCCCGAGCGCGCTCAGGTAGTCGCAGGCCGCGGCAAGCCCGATTATGCCGGCATAGTGCTGCACGCCTGCCTCGAAGCGCGAGTGGTCGTCCGTAGGCACGCTTTTCCCCGCGCTCACGGTCTTCACGGTCCCGCCCCCGCTCATGAGCGGCTTCGTCTTCGAAAGGAGGCCCTTCTTCATGATAAGGCCGCCGATTCCCGTCGGGCCGAGCATCTTGTGCCCGGAGAAGCAGAGGAAGTCTATGCCCTCCTTCCTGAAATCGCATCCGTGGTGGGGAAGCCCCTGTGCCCCGTCGACGCATAGCATGGCGCCGCTATCGTGAGCAAGCCTCGCAAGCTCTGGAATCCGCTGCCCGGTCCCGGTGGTATTGTTCCAGCTGTGGGTGACTACCAGGGCGGTCGTCTTGTCGATCGCCGATTTCCAGGCCTCTGCGGCAACGCTGCCCAGCGAATCGCACGGCAGGATTTCCAGCCTGACAAGGCCCCTCTCTGCCAGCGCCATGAACGGCAGCAGGACCGAATGGTGCTCCATCACGCTTGTCACGACCTTTGGCCGGTTCGAATAATCGAACCCGTTCGCGACGATGTTGAGGGCTTCTGTGGCGTTCCTCGTCCAGACGAGCTCCTCGCCCTTCGCTCCTGCGAATGCCAGCATCCTTTCGCGAGCCTCGCCGAGCCGGTCGCTGGTCTCCCGCCCGAGCGAGTGCGAGCTGCGGCCGCCGCATGCCCCCAGTTCGGTGTAATACGAGCTTTCTGCATCGATGACCGCCCTGGGCTTGAGCGACGTGCATGCGCTGTCCAGATAGACAAGCCCCGGCTTCTTCGAAAGGAGCGGGAAATCCCCCCTGACGTCCCTCATCATCTCGCCTCCTCAATGAGTTTCCTGAATTCCTCTATCGGCCTCGGCCCCACGAGCGGCTTGCCGTTCACGAAGAATGTCGGCGTCGCGTATATATGCGCGTCCTTGCCCTGCTGGACGAAGCCCGCAAGCTCCGCGCCCGTCTCGTTGTTGTCGTAGCAGCCGTTGAATTCCACCATGTCGAGCCCGGAGTCATTCGCAAGCTGCTTTATGGCAATGTGGCCGTCCTCTGAGCAGACCTCCTGCTGGTCGAATATCTCCTTTTTCAGCTCCCACTCCCTCCCCTGCCTGCTCGCGCACAGGACCGCCCTCGCGGCATCGAAGCTGTAGTTGTGGTTCGGGAGCGGGAAAGGCTTGAAGACGTAATAGACCGTGCCGTCATATTCCTCAAGTATCTGCTGGACCACTGGCTCGGCCTTGCCGGTATAAGGGCACGTGAAGCACCCGAACTCCACGATGGTGACGCTGGCATTCGGGGTTCCTGCGCTTATACCGTCAAGCGACGTCGGAGGCACCAGGTCCTTGGGCTCGCTGAACCGCCCGTAATCACCGGTCAGGTCGTTCAGGATGCACGCCCCGCTAGCGCCCGGCCCGTCGCAGTTCCCGTAGACATAGAAGTTGTATACGCCGAATACCGCGTATGCGAGGCTGCCGAGCGTCAGCAGGACGAAGAGCCATGAAAACAGGGTGAAATGCCGGTTAAGCAGCCTGGCTGCGCCGGGAGAGACTTTCAGGAGCCCGGAGACGAGGTCCGCCTTGAGCTGCTCGTCGAGGCCGGTGTCGCAGGGGCGCAGCGTGACGGTCCTGAACACGCACTCGAACCCCTTTTTGGCAAGTGGGCGGTATCTGGCCGAAAAAATGGACATCACTGAGAATACTACGAATGCGATTATGCAAAGGACCATCCGGCTTCACTCCGAGCAGGCGCAGGGCCTCTTCATGGCCCCGCCGGCCGGCTGCAGCGGAAGGTCGCGGAGCGCGCCGCGCTCTTTGAGCGTCTTGCAGGTGCTCCTCAACGAGCAGCGGCTGCAGACAATGCGGTCTATTACGAAGAACACGTAGGGGACCACGTACTGGTTCGCGGAGTACACCCTTGTCTTTCCAGCCTTGACATGGTTCACGAGCTGGGCCTGCGTGAGCAGGGCCAGGTTGTGGGAGACCAGCGTCCTCTCGGCCCCGACCTTCTGGACTATCTCATTGACAGTCATGGGCGAAAGCGCAAGCTCCTGGAGTATCTTTATCCTGACCGGGTTTGCGAGCGCCGAGAAAAACAAGGCGCAGTAATTACCGTAGTTCCTCTTCATTTTACCACTGGGTGAATTCTTGCTCACACCTCATATTTTAATCTTGCGGTTTGCTACTGCCGTCGGAGTCAGCTCCCCGCGAGCATCATCAGCCCCCACCAGACGCTCAGGATCCCTATGATGCCGTTCACAGCCCTGCCGAGGGCGGCCCTCCTGCTCCGAAGGAGCGGGATGGTGAACGCAGCTCCGAAGGCGACCATGCCCATGAAGACGCCTATGGAGAAGAACGCAACCCCGGCAACCATGTCGCCAAGCGTTGCCAGGCCGAGCATGACGCTGAGCAGCATCAGCAGCTCGTCGTTGCTCGCAAGCCCCTGTATAATCCCTATGCCGAAGATGTGCTCGTGCGCGTGGTCCTTCTCGCGCCCCTGGAGATGGGAATGGGCATGCGTATGCGCTCCCTTGCCGTGGCCGTGCTCGTGGGCGTGCAGGGTGAATGCCTGAGCGAGGCCGAAGAGGCCGAAGGCGACGAGCATGAGCGCCACGATGGTTTCGAGCTGTCCGAAGAGGAATGGGAGGAGCGAGTCCTTTGAGATGTAGAGCAGCACCGTGACGATGGCCGCCCCTCCCATGTGCCCGAGCGTCCAGCTTGCCGAGAGCCTCAGCGTCTCGCCGAGGGATTTGGATTTGACGAGCAGGTTCGACACCGCGAGCAGGTGGTCGGCATCGAAGCTGTGCTTCAGCCCTAGCACGAGCGCCGGAATCAGGTATTCCACGGTCCGACATGCCATGTAAGGCTTAAATATTTAGACGCAGATTTGCAGGGAGGTGAATCCATTGGCAGCCATATCGAGATACAGGATTGCATCAATAGAGGCTCCTCTCAGCGACCTCAATATCTACCGGCTGGAGCCGCTCGAGGGCAAGGTCCCGCCTTTCCAGCCCGGGCAGTTCGTCTTCATCCACATACTTGACGAAAAGGGCGCCACTGTGGCCCGGAAGCCGTATTCGGTATCCTCGGCCCCGTCCGCCCCGTTCCTGGAGTTCGCAATCGACATGGTCCATGGCCAGCTCACGGGAAGGCTGGAAAAGATGAAAGCAGGGGACGTAGTCGGAGTCGAAGGACCTATGGGCCACATGACTTACAAGGGGCAGGAGAAGGCCGCCTTCATAGCCGGCGGCACCGGAATCGCCCCTTTCATGAGCATGCTGAGGCACATAGCGGAGAAGCAGGTCAGGGGGAGCTTCATACTTTTCTACAGCACCCGCACGCGCGACCGCATAATCTTCAGCGAGGAGCTGGAATCCCTCCAGAAGCGCCATCCCGGAATCAAGGTCGTGGTGACGCTCACGCGCGAGGAGCCCGGGGAGTGGGTGGGCGAGTGCGGGCGCATAAACGGCGTAATGATTTCGAAATACGCGGCCGTCCCGAAGGAATACGACTGGTACATCTGCGGCGCGCCCGAGCTTGTCAAGAACATGAGGATATGCCTCGAGGCCGCAGGCGTTGACCCGAAGAAGCTGATGATGGAAGGCTGGTAGGTTGAAGGTCCTCGTCTTCGGCAACCCCCTTGTCCGCAAGGACTCGATAGCGCTGAGGATGCTTCCGGCCTTGCGCAAAAGGTTCCCGGAAGTCGAGTTCAGGGAGGCCGACGCGGCCGAGAACCTCGAGTCCGAGGGCCGCGACCTGCTCATCCTGGATTCGGCCGAAGGAATCAGGGGCGTGACCGTGCTCGAAGGCATCGAGCGGCTGGAGATGTCGAAGGCGTATTCGATGCACGATTTCGACCTCCCGATAACGCTCAAGCTCATGAAGAAGCTCGGCAGGCTGGACTCCGTGCGCATCATCGCGGTCCCGCACGGCTACCCGCTTCGCAGGGCCGTTGCCGAGGCCTCGGCCATCATCTCCACCTTACTTTCAGGAAGTGCGTAGCGCAGCTCATGCACGGGTCGTATGCGCGGATGAGCTTCTCTATCTCGAGGGGCATGGCTTCGCGGTCCATGCCGGCATCCAGCCTCTCCTGCACGAGCGCGCCGATGTCCTGGTCCATCTTTATCTGGTTCTGGGAGGTCGGTATCACGAGGTCCGCGGACGCGATTTTCCCTGCATCGTCTATGCTCAAGTTGTAATACAAAGTGCCCCGCGGGGCCTCAAGGACTCCCACGCCCTCGGATTTTTTCGGCTTGATGGCGGCCTTCGGCTCGTCCTTGAACTCCATGGTTTCCAGCATCTCGACGGAGGAGTCTATGCAGTGGACGATTTCCACGGCCTGGGCCAGGTTGTTGCGGAAGATATCATTGGAAGGGAACACGGAAAGCGCCTTCCCGAGGTCCTTCCTCGTGTCGCGGTGGAGGGTGTCCCGGTTTATGTTGAGCCTCGCGAGCGCGCCCACGGTATATGGCTTGCCTTTGAATTCGAAACCCGGCGCCTGCGAGTACGGGACGACCTGCTTCTGGAGGTGCTCCCTGAAATTGCGGTGGCTTATGCAGAGGCCGTCCGAGCTCATGAGGTCCCCGCCAAGGTAGCTGAAGCGGTCGTTCCTCAGCGCTATGAACGTGGTCCTGCTTTCGAAGCTGGAATCGCGCTCGTGGAAGATGTCCACGAATTCCACCGCGGCGTCCCTGATTCCGCGGAGCTTTTTCGCCATCGCCTTCGCGTCCTCTTTTTTCGGCACTTTCATGAAGCCCCCGACCTGAGGGAAAGGCGAGTGGACGGCCCTGCCGCCGGTGAGGACGCAGAGGTCGTTCCCCGCGCCTTTCACGTCGAAGGCCATGTGGACGAGCTCGTGCTCGCGCCCTTGGTCAGAAAAATCCAGCACCGAATCCTTGCCGTATATGTCCGGGAGGCAGAAGAGATAGAGGTGCATGGCGTGGTCACGGATGTTCAGCCCGTAGAGGAGCAGGTCCCGCAGGGCCACGGTCTGCCCCGATGGCTCCACGCCGAGCGCGTTCTCGACTGCGTTGACGCAGCACATGAGGTGGGCAATCGAGCACGTGCCGCATATCCTCGACACTATCTGGTGGATGGCGAGGGCGGGCTTTCCGACCGCGGCGGTCGTGAAGAACCTCTTGTTCTCGCTGATTTGCAGCCTCGAGCCCGTGACCTTCCCGTCCCTGACGGCTATATCCAGGTCGGTGTGGCCCTCGATTTTGCTAAGGTTCTTTATCGTGAGGTCAAAGCTTTGCTTGTGCATGGGCATCCTCCGGGGGCTCCTCTATGCCGAACTCCTTTATGTACTTGTCCAGCACCTTGAGGAATATCTGCTCGAACATGGGGCAGCCGTCCACCCGCTCGTCTACCTTCACCACCTGGTCCAGCCGGAGGACGTCGGTATAAAGGTCCCATTTCTTCAGGAACGGCTCGATTTTCGCCTTGAGGTGCGGCGGGAAGTCGTTCCTTTGCGCCGAGGGGTAGCCGGTGCAGGCGCATGAGCCGATTGCGACCAGGTATCTGGATTTCGCCCTTATCTCGAGGACTTTCTTTTTCTCCTTCTCGTTCGATATGGCGCCTTCCACGAATGCGACGTCCAGCTCGTCCAGGACGTTCTTGGATTTCAGCATCTTGCAGTAGCGGAAATCGAGCTGCTGCGCCCACCTGAAGTAGTGCCTGTTCATGAGCTCGAGCAGGATGATTGAGCTGTCCTCGCAGCAGGTGAAAGTGAACCATCCGATGCGGAGCTTTTTTGGCATGGTGCCTCCTCTCAGCTAGAGTTTTTTAAGATTCGGTAGATGCTGCTCGTAGAAGAACGCAAGCTCGTTGCCGGTCTTTTTCAGCTCCTCAATTATCTTCCTGCGTATCTCTGTCGATTCTATCTCCTTTTTCCCTTTCACGAATCTCTTTATTTTCTCCGTTATCTCTTCTGCTACCCCCTCGCATTTTGTCTCTTCGTAATGCGCGCTGGCACAGGCAGCATATACGGAGCCGTATACCTTCTTTTCGTCGAACGCCTCGTTGTGTCCGCGTCTTTTAACAATCACCGGCATGTATCCCCCTCAGATAACGGCCCATATCATATATAAGCCGAGCAATAACAAGAACAAACCGATCCCCAGTCTCATCAGGCCGCGGTTCTCTTTCCTCCATTTCTCAAGCCTCGCAGATGTATGTCCCACATACACCACGCCTGTTATGACGAAAAGCGGCAATATGAACACGAGGTTATACAGGAGGAGGAGCGGCACGCCTTCGCTGTAATCGCCTGCAGACAGCATCCCCAGGACCGCAAGGTATGGCGCCCCTGTGCAGGGCAGTTCCACGAAGACCACGAGAACGCCGAGCAGCGCCGCGATCGCCAGGCTCAGCGAAGGGTGCTCCACCTCGAGCCGCTCCATCAGCGCCGTGTACTTCTTTATCCTTTCCGCGCCGCCCGGGATGATCTGCAATGAGATGCCCTTTCCGTACCAGAAGAAGTCCTTTACCTCAAGAATGCCGGCAAGCAGCGCCACAAAAGCCGCGAACCAGTAAAACGGTTTCGCCAGTCCTGCCGTATATGCTAATGTGAAAATCCCCATTCCCAGCATGAAATATGTCGCATATACCGCGCTTATGTATATGAAAGCCGCAAGCAGCATCCTCGCCTTGTTCTTGAAAACCCTGACCATATAAGCCAGAAGGAATATGAGGACGCCGAAGACGCACGGGTTTATGCTGTCGACAAGCGCTGCGGATACCAGGACCTCGAGCGTGACCACAGCCATCAAGATGCCCCCTTAGCCCCCGCAGCCTTCCGGCATCGGCGTAGGCGTAGCAAGATGGGCATTAGGCGCATAGAACTGGTCTATCTCGCCCCTTATCTGGCAGATATCCTTCCCCTCATCGTGCATCGCCTTGGCCTTTTTCGCTATGTCCAGGCACACCGAGCAGGTCGTTCCGTGCTTGTCGAAGGTGCCATCATCCCTCCAGAAGCAGTGCCTGGCGTGCAGATGACCTTCGTATTTGCACCCGCAGTAGCAGGGGAGGTCCTCCAGTATGGCTTTGCCTTCGGACGTCTT
>JBFMCO010000067.1:0-21057 GCA_040754495.1 Microcaldota archaeon | reverse complement strand
GGCGGGACGCCGACGGCCTCGACGTAGTTTGTGAGGTTTCTTGCCGGCACCGAGGCATTCACCGCGCCGGCATCCACTGTGGCATTGAGGTATACGACTGAAGAAGCGCCTGGAGCGAGGGGGCCGATATCGTCCCAGTCTATGGACTGACCGAGCACCGAATCAGGCGCAGGCGAAGAAGAAACGAAGGTGAGACCGGATGGAAGCTCGTCGGTCAGCTCTACCGGACTCAGCGACACGTTGCCCGTGTTCGTTATCGTGAGGTTGAACTGGACGATGCCGCCAGGCGATGGCTGGAGGGCGGTTTGGTCGAGTTTCAGGACGGAAACGTTGGCGTAGTAGACTGTCACGTTGGCGTAGCTCTCCCCAGTGACGTTGCTCCCGCTGGCAGGCTGGCCGGTCACGTTTACGTAGTTTGTGAGGTTGCTGACCGGCACTGAAGCGTTCACCGTCCAGGGAGCTACAGTGGCATTTATGTAGAATACGGTGCTGTTTCCGGGGGCAAGGCCGTTGTAAATCCAGACCGGTCCCGGAGAGGAGTTCGCGGGGAACGCGGAGGAGAAAGAAAGTCCAGATGGCAGCATGTCGCTGACGGTGACGTTAAGGCTGAAATCGCCAGTGTTGTTCACGGTCATATTGAACTGAACGAGGCCTCCGGGCGATGGCTGGGCCGCCGTCTGGTCCAGCTTGATTGCAGAGACATTGGCGGCGGCTGTGATGTTCGCTGTGTAACCTGAGAAGTTCGCCACCGAGAACTGCACGAGATTGGAGCTGCAGGAAATGAGGGCGCACTGGGGCTCGCTGCACAGGCTGCCTGCCGAGACTATATTTGCCGAGGTCGTCGGAAATCCGGCCTTCCACATAACGAGGGCAGGGCACTGGGGCGCGTAGGTGGTGACATTGGCAGGGATTGCGAACTCCGTAAGGTAGGTCGAGTTTATCGAGGCGATGTCCGAGTTCAGGACAGTGTTGCCGCTATTGACGCTCTTTGCCAGCGATATGTTGCCCGGTGGGAAGTTTATCCTGCCCTGGTTGCGGGCGAACGTTATATTTGAATAGTTGGTCGATGCGCCGGGGTTGTAGATGAAATTGCCGGAGACATCGTTGATGAGGGTGATATCGAAGAAGCTGTTATTGGCCGGATTCGCATCACTAAAGTATAGCGGATATGAACTGGCATTTACAACATTGCCGCTGAAGTTGTTCTCCACCAGCCTTGAGGGGCTGCCCTCGAGGCAAATGCCGTAGGTTGAGTTGGATAACAGGTTGTCCTCGAACCGGTCATACTTGATTACGCCCGATGAGCCTCCGGTCGCAGAAAGATAGAAGCATCGTGTTGTGTTGGAGCAGTCGTTGCCTACGATAGTGTAGTTGTACAGACCGGTCCCGCTGCCGACCCAGGAGCCGGTTCCCATCCGCAATCCGTATGCAGAGTTGCCGAAGCTGTTGTTCGTAACATTGACATCGTATGATGTTCCGCCGTCGGCGGTGTAGAGGTAGATGGAGCTGCCTGCTGCAGGGCCGCTTATCGTGTTGTTCTCTATTGTGGAGTAGCCGTAGTTGGAGCCTCCCGACTGGTAGAAATAGATGCCGTTGGAGGTCGTGTTCCGGATGGTGTTGTTGGCAATGCTGTTGAACTTGGGGCGGTCTACGTATATGCCGCTGCTGGTCGTGTTCGCTATGATGTTGTTTTGCGCCTGGACACCGAGGAGGGGCATATCGTCGAATATGCCTATCCTTCCGCCGCGGATGATGTTGTTGCTGATTGAGCTGCGGTTGTCGTTGTAGAGGTATACGTTTGCCTCATCGCCCGCGTTGCCGTTGCTGGAAAACGTGGCGTTCTCGACAGTTGAGTTCACCGTTATCCAGAGGAAGGCGCCGTATTCCCGGTCCCCGCTGACGTTGCTGCCGTAGAAAGTGAAATTACCGCTGCGTACGACTGTGAAAAGCCCCAGGTTGGTGGCGTCGGCGCTGGCGTTGATGTCCAGACCGCCTACTGCGGTGTCATTGGTATCGTAGTAGTGGTAGAAGGGATAGCCGTCGAACGTGTTGGCATCCCAGAAGCGGTTGTAGTAGGGGTTGGAATCGACAAAATACACGCCATAGGAAGTTATGCTGGAAAGCGCGTTGCCGGTGAAGTTGTTCTCAACAAGCCGCCCGGAGCTTCCATCGAGGTAGATGCCGTAGGTAGAGTTTGAGATTGTGTTGTTCTCGAAACGTCCATACCGTATGGTGCCGTAGGCCCCCCCCGTCGCATAGAGGGCGAAGCAGCGCGTGGTGTTGGAGCAGTTGTTGCCTGTGACACGGTAGTTGTCCTGCGCGGCCGGGCTGATCCACGACCCGGAACTCATCCGCAAGCCATAGGTGGAGTTTCCGAAGCTATTGTTGGTGACGTTTATGCTGCTCATGTTCCCGTTGGTTGTGGATTGGAAGTAGATGGAGCTGCCTCCAGAAGGGCCGTCTATGGTGTTGTTCTCCAGAACCGAGTAGCCGTAATTGCCGCCCCAGTCATAGAAGAAATGAATCCCGCCGGAGGAGGCGTTCCTTATGGTGTTGTTTGTAATCATTTCGGCGTATGGGCGGTCTACGTATATGCCGCTGCTGGTCGTGTTCGCTATGATGTTGTTTTGCGCTCGGACACCGAAGAGGGGCATATCGTCGAATATGCCTATCCTTCCGCCGCGGATGATGTTGTTGCTGATTGAGCTGCGGTTGCCATTATACATGTATATGTTCGCTTCGCTGCCCGCATTGCCGTTGCCGGAGAGGATTGCATCCTCCACGGTGTAGTTCAGCCCTCTCCAGAAGAAAATCCCGTATTCCCTGTCCCCGCTTATGTTGCTGCCATAGAGGGTGAAATTCCTGCTGTCTACAACGGTGAAAAGCCCCAGGTTCGTGGCATCGGCGCTGGCGTTGATGCTAAGGTTGCCCATCGAAGTGTCATTGAAATCATAGTAGTGGTAGAAGGGATAGCCGTCGAACGTGTTGGCGTCCCAGAAGCGGTTCTGATAGGTATTCGAGTCCACGAAATAAACGCCATAGGAGTTTATGTTGGAAAGCGCGTTGCCGCTGAAGTTGTTCTCCACCACTTTTGATGCGCCGCCCTGGATGTAGATCCCATAGGTTGAGCCGGAGAGGGTGTTGTTCTCGAATTTACCATACTTGATTGCGCCTCCCCCTGCATCATAGAGATAGAAACAGCGCGTTGTGTTGGAGCAGTCGTTGCCTGAGAGTGTGAAGTTGTACTGAGTGGCCGTGGCGCCCAGCGAAGCGGTTCTCATCTGCAAGCCGTATGTGGAGTTGCCGAAACTATTGCCCCTGACGGTAGTGTTGAACGCTGTTCCGCCGTCGGCGGTGTAGAGGTAGATGGAGCTGCCTGCTGCAGGGCCGCTTATCGTGTTGTTCTCTATCGTGGAGTGGCCGTAGTTGGAGCCCCCGGACTGGTAGAAGTAGATACCGTTGGAGGTCGTGTTCCGGATGGTGTTGTTTGTTATCGTGGTGAGGTTGGGGCGGTTGACGTATATGCCGTTTGTATAATTCCGGATTTTGCATCCTTGTATAGTTATGCCGCTCTTGGCTGATGCATAGAAGGCGCTGCCCGCGTTGTTCCCGACAAGTTCTGTTCCATCACAGGTAATGGTTATGCCGCTCGCATTTGCTATTATCACACCTGTTGCGCCCGTGTCAGAAAGGTTGTAGGTCCCGGGGCAGAAGACCGTGTCCACGTTCACGTAGTAGTCGTTGGTCGGTGTGACGCAGGAGGCGTTCTCCTCAAGGATGCCGTACAAGCTTGCCGGGCTGTGGTTCGAGAGCGAGAGGATATTAGCCGAGGTGTTGGGTGTGTTGTTGAGGACGGCCCAGCCACTCGAGTTGTATTTCCACAGCTCGAATGCCGTTTCGTCGTAGCCTGAAAGCTCGGGGTCGAGCCATGTCCAGCTGAGGCTGTCTATTGAGACGCCGGCGCTCAGGTTCGAGATATTGACGAACCTGCCCGCGAAGCTCATACGTTCCGCGGGCAGGGCGGCGCTCTGGTTGCTCCAGTTTATCATGTAGGACGAGCCCGATGATACGATGTCGCTCAGCGACAGGTTGGTGTAGTTCGTGAGGTCCGCTGCCGGCCCGTCGAAGATGGCCGAGGACACGCTTACCAGTATGTCCCCGCCCCCTACCGCGCTCGCCGTGAAATCGTAGCTGTTGTTGCAGTAGTGCTCCCCGGCCAGCCGCGTCAGGTTCGACCTGAAGATGTATGTCCCGTACGTGTTGTTGCACAGGGCGTCGCCCGTGAAGTTGTTGCCGGTGTTGCTCCCGAAAAGGTACACGCCGTAGGGGAAGCCGCCGAGGCTGAGGTTGGCGAACGTGTTGTTGTCGCTGCCGGACTCAAGGAAGACGCCGCGCCCTGCCCCGTAGCCAGTGATTGCGCCCGTTCCGATGCGGTTCCCGCTGCTCAGCGACAGGTGGAATGCTTCGTTCGGTGGTGACATCGCATTGTTTGTTATCGTGTTGTTGTTCGAATAGTAGGACAGGTATGCACCGTAGTAGGAGTATATGGGGTTATTGGTTATCGTACCGTTGGCAGCGGTGTAGAGGTAGAAACCGTAGCCGCCCGCTGAGATGGCGGTGTTGTTCGTGAGGTTGTTTCCGGAGACCTGGGAGAGGTAGAAGGCGGCAGCCGTGGCGTTGGCGGTATTGTTGCTGAGTAGGTTGTCGTTCGAGTTCGAATAGAGGTAGAAGCCGTAGGCGCTGTAGTTGGCGCTGTTGTCGCGCAGGGTGTTGTTGGCGCTGTTCAGGATGTAATACCCGTAGCCCTGGGAGGAATTCGAGGCGCGGCTGTTTGCGAGGCTGTTGTTGCTGCTCGAATCCAGGTAGAAGCTGTAGTAGTTGTCACTCGAGTCCGAGCCGTTCACGAGGCTGTTGTCGGTCCGGAACATGAAGAAAGCGTTGTTTCTAAGGGTGTCGGAGCCGTTCGCCGACACGTTCTGGAGGACCGAGTTGTCAGCATCGCACAGGAAGACTTCAGAGGCCTCGAGGTCGCTCCAGGAGACCGAGGTGTTTGCGTACATTATGGGCCTGTAGCCTGATCCGGTGTTGTTCTGGACCGTATGGGCGCAGCCGGCGTTGGAGACGACGATGAAGAAGTCGTAGATGCCGCTTTCACGCAGGGTATTGTTGATCACCGTCTGGTTGAACGATGCGGAGGTAAAGGACATGCCGTAGTTGCTGGCGTTGAAGGCGCTGTTGTTGGTGATCAGATTGTTCTGGCTGCCCACGAAGTAATAGGCGTATGCCGAGTTGTTTACGGTGTTGCCGGTTATCAGGTTGTCGCTTCCCGAGACAGAGAAGCCGTAGCCTCCGGGGTTTATCGTCATTGTGTTGTTGTAGAAGGAGTTGTTCGCGCCAGCCGTGACGCCGATGCCGTACTGGCTGTTCAGTATCGAGCTGTTGGCGATTGCGTTGTTGCTGCTGGAAGTGACCAGGAAGCCGTACTGGTTATCGGACCTTGCGGTGTTGTTGGTCAGGGAATTGTTGGCGGTGGAGGAAAGGTAGAAGCCATAGCCGCTCGCGTTTCCATAGCTGCCTGTGAACGAGTTGTCGTGGCCCTCCGATATGAAGAACGCGGCGGTGCTGGCATTGATGACCGAAAGGTTGGTGAAATCGCTGTAGTTGGCGCGGTAGAGGTAGGTGCCATAGGAGTAGCTGTGTATACCGGGGCAGTTCATCACCGTGACGTTGGACGCCGAGTTGTTCAGCATGATGCCGTAGGTCGTCCCTGCGGTTCCGTTGTTCGTTATATTGAAGCCGGCACAGTCGAGGACCACGTCGGATGCCGCAATCTTCACGCAGGCCGAGCCTCCCAGCGGGGACGCGCTGTTGGGCGCGCCGGTATAGCTCCCGGACATAGTGTATGCTCCCGCAGCAGTGATGATGGGACAGTTTTCCGCCGTCGCGTTGGCCGAGTAGCCCGAGAAGTTCGCAACCGAGAACTGGGTTAAGTTTGAAGCGCAGGACACGACGATGCACTGGGGCGACGAGCAGGCCGAGCCGTTCGCGGTTATGTCCGCGGAAGTCAGCGGGAAGCCGGATTTGGTGAAGATGGCCGGCGGGCAGACCTCGGCGAAAGTGGTCACGTTGGCCGGGATGCCGGCATATTGCGTAAGGTTCGATGAGTTGATGGAAGCAATGTCGGAGCCGAGCACGATGTTGCTGGAATTGACCGACCTGTTGACAAGGATGCCCGGCTGTGGGAAGTTTATCCGCCCATCCCCGCGGACGAACGTGGTATTCGAGAAGCTGTTGTTCGCGCCGGGGGTGACGAATATGAAGTTGCTGGAATTGTCGTTGATAAGAGTGTTGTCGGTGAAGTTGTTCATGCCGGTATAGGCGTCCGCGAAGAATACGGGGTAGATGGTCGCGTTGATGAGGTTGCCGGTGAAGTTGGTCGAATTGACAACATGGCGGCTGTCAAGCACGTCCAGGTAGATGCCGTAGGAGCCACCTAGGCTGTTGTTCTCGAAAAGGTTGTACTGGTTCTGCGCGAGGCCGTTATCGCCGGCGAAGAGGCGGACCGCGTTCGTGCAGTTTGCGACGCTGTTGTTCACGAAGCGGTTGTAGCCCATGAAGTTCGAGCTGGACGCCCGGACTTCCAGGGAAACGCCGTAGTTCGTGCAGTTCGCGATGGCATTGCCCGAGGCGTTGTTGTATGCAATCTGGCTGGCTGCGAAATCGTAGAAATAGATGCCCGTGCCCGTTCCGCTTATGGTGTTGTTGTCGAGCGAATTGTAGTAGGAGTTCGCTGCGCCGGGCCTGATTCGTATGCCGTAAGTCGAATTTGCGAGGCTATTATTGCGCATTGTGTTTGTCGAGGAGCCGTAGATCTCCACGTTCGAGTTCGTGGCGTTCGCAATGGTGCTGTTGTGGATTCCAATCCCTGATGATGAGACGATGTAGACGCCGTTGTACCCTGAGCCGATGACGTTGCCGGATATGCTCGAGTTGCGCTCGTCGAATGCGTATACGTTGGCCTCTTCAGCGGCTCCGCCGTTGCCCCATATGCTGGAGCCTGCAATGGAGCTCTGGCTGTTGTTCCAGAGGAAGACGCCGTATTCCCCGTCGCCTGTGATGTTGCTGTCTGCCAGCGAAACGTTGGTGCTGTTCGCGATCACGAACATTCCTATGTTGCTCGCGTCGTTGCTGGCGTTGAGTGAAAGGCCGCTTATGGAGAAGTTCGTCCTGTATGCGTAATGGTAGAAGTTGAAGCCGTCGAAGGTGTTCCCGCCACCGAAGTCGTTGGTGTATGTCAGGTTGTCCGCGAAGAAGACCGCGTACGAGCTGAAATTGGTGAATGCGTTGGTGGTGAAGTTGTTGAAATTCAGGCTGTGGCGGTAGTCCTGGGCGTCCAGGTAGACGCCGCTCGTGCCGTTCGTGAAGCTGTTGTTCTCGAAGGCGTTGTACTGGTTGTATGCGAGGCCGTTGTCTCCTGCGTATATGCGCACGGAGTTGTTGCAGCCCGAGATGCTGTTGTTGACGAAGCTGTTGTAGCCCATGAAGCTGCTGCCGGCTGCGTGCACTTCGAGGAATACGCCGCTATTCGAGCAGTTTCCTATGGCGTTGCCGGAAGCGCTGTTGTAGGAGATATAGTTGTTGGCGAAATCGTAGAGGTAGATTCCAGTCGTTCCGTTCCCGATGTTGTTGTTCTCGAATGAGTTGTAAGAGGAGTTGGCCGAACCCGGCCTTACGTATATGCCGTATGTGAAATCCGATATGCTGTTATTCGTGACGGCGTTGCTCGATGCTCCGTAAAGCGCTATTCCTGAGCTGTAATTGGCTATCGTGCACCCTGAGACGCTCGTTCCGTTCCTGGTCGTAATGTTGATGCCGGTTCCGCTACCCCGCCGACCAGGATTGTCCCGTTGCACGTGATGTCTATGTTGTTCGCGTTGGCGATGATGATGCCTTGGGCGCCGGCGTCGGAAATGTTATAGGTGCCGGAGCAGAAGGTGGTCGACGCATTGACAAGAAAGTCGTCGGTCGGGATTTCGCATGCCGGATGGACGAGGCCGGCGATAATCAGCGCCAGGAGAATAATTCGTCTCATATTTCCATATTAATAGAGAGAGTTAAAATTGTTATTACCCCCTGCTTTCCACTAGTTTAAAATATTATACTATTTTATGATTATTAAATAGGTGTCGCTATGGCGAAGATAAGATGCGCGGTCGTGGGGGTCGGGAACTGCTTTGCTGGGCTCGTGCAGGGCATCGAGTATTACAAGAGGAATCCCAATGAAGAGGTAATTGGGATTATGTATGAGAAAATCGGGGGATATACGATTCATGACATGGAGTTCGTTGCCGGCTTCGATGTTGGGGAAAACAAGGTTGGGAAGCCGCTTGCAAAGGCTGTTTACGAATATCCAAATAAAGTAAATTGGGTGGATTCAGTTTCCTGCTGTTCTGGAACAGTAAAAGAAAGCCCGATACTCGACGGCGTAGGCATCTATGTCCAGAATATGATTAAACCCATAAAGCAGACAAAGAGCGTTGAGAAACTCAGGGAAGAAGCAGTGCAGGAGATAACGGATAGCGGTGCCAGGATTATCCTGAATCATCTGCCTGTCGGTTCGCAGAAAGCCACGGAATTCTGGGCAGAGGTCGCCTTAGAAACCGGTTGCGGATTCGTAAACGCAATGCCGGTATTCATCGCAAGCAACCCAGTGTGGGAGCGGAAGTTCAGGGAGAAGAACCTTCCGGTTCTGGGGGACGATTACAAAGGGATGGTCGGGGCGACCATCGTGCACCGGACACTTGCGAAACTGTGCGATTCGAGAGGCACTAAAATCGAGAAGACATATCAGATAAATGTCGGCGGAAACACAGACTTTACCAATATGCTGGAACGGGAGAGGCTGCAGAGCAAGAAGATCTCGAAAACCGAGAGCGTCCAGTCACAATTGCGCCACAGGCTTCCTGATGAAAGGATATATATCGGGCCATCTGATTTCATTCCCTTCCTCGCTAATACCAAGCTGATGTTCATGAGGATTGAGGGGCGTATGTGGGCTAACATCCCGTACAACATGGAGGTCCGGCTGGAAGTGGACGACAAGGCGAATTCAAGTGGTGTTTCAGCCGATGCTCTGAGATACGTGCAGCTTGCGCTTGACAAAAAGATAGGCGGCGCGCTGATCGGGCCAAGCGCGTGGCTCATGAAGCACCCCCCCAGCCAGTTCAGCGATGCGGAAGCGAAAGAACTTGCAGAGGAATTTGCGATAAGCGGGGCCAATACGGGGCGTTAGCCCGTTTTTTCATTTAGTATCTTCAGGGCCGCGTTCACCATATCCACAGGAATGAGGGACTCACCGCGGCGCATATGCTCGAATTGGCGGAGAGAGCATTTCACCTGGGATAGTTTATTTATTCTGGATATTGCTGCCCTGTCGCTCCCCACTTTCTCTTTTAGAAGCCGCAGAACATCCGAACCACCAGATGTTCTCCGGTGTTTTGTGATTATGGAAACAGCGGTTTCGAGTTTGCGTCTTTTTGTTTCGCCGAGAAAACCGATATTTTCGTGGAAATTCAGTATTGATAGGTGATTCGTCACGAAAAGGAGAATGGTATATTTGTCACCAGCGCAAGGGCGCACATGAATCCTTCCGGCTGTGACTCCGAAGTCGGAAAGAAGCTCTTTTACCTGGAGCAGGAATTGCTGGCCATTAGAAACGATGGCCTCGTGCTTATTCATCGAGTAGTTCATCTCTATTGCTGTTTCGCGCCTTGTCCGCATGGACAGGCTACCGTCAAAGTTAAACAAAACCCTCAGGAATTCCTTTTTGATTTCGCGGCTTCCGCCCAGTACCCATTTTGGAACAGCAAATGGACTTGTGGTTTTATCTCCAGCCGGAACCCCAAGAAGGATGAGAATGCGTGCCAATACCGCACAATACACTACGGCTTTGTAGGAGGAGTTGGCCGAATATCCGCTGTTGGAGCAGTATTTCACCACTTCGCCTCTGACACAAAAAAGGCGCCAGACAGTACCCAAGAACCACTCGCATTCCTGAGGGTCGTTTGAGTAAAGTATTAGTTTCTTTGGCCTGGGGTTTCCATCATAATTGTTCCAATCTATATGGCCGTCGCTTATCAGTGCTGCCGCCAATCCGGCCAGTTCTGGAGTAGGGCGTATGGGAAACCAATGCCTGACTTCGTTAAGATGCTTCTTCCCCACCTTATAATCAGCCAATAGCTGCTCGCAAGTCAGCAATTCATCCCCCATAAACAAGAAAACAAATTTGGATATTTAAATGTGGACTGGGTTCATTTCCCAGCCCAGGCAGATGAGCGACCCTGAGGCCAGGGCCGAGCTGGAAAAATACATCCGGGGCGGCTAGTTTTTATTATTTTGGCGAGTTTCACCTTCATGCTCCTTTTCTCGGACGTGGCCGCGGTCTTCGACCGGATTGAGAAGAAAAGCGGCAGGCTGGAGATGACAGGCATCCTGGCCGAACTTTTCAGGAAGACGAAGACGGACGAGATTGAGCGGCTCGTCTACATAATACAGGGCATGCTCGCCCCGCCTTACGAGGGCATTGACCTTGGCGTCGGGGAGAAATTCGCAATCGAGGCCATCGCATCCGCGAGCGGCTACACGAGGCCGCAGGTAGAGGCCCACTACAAGAAGAGCGGCGATTTGGGCGACAGCGCCGAAGAGCTGCTCTCCAGAAAGAAGCAGACCGCGCTCGCAAGCGAGGAGATGGGAATCAGGCACGTCTATGATGCGATGATGCGCATAGCGAAGGCGAGCGGGGCAGGGAGCCAGGAGCAGAAGATAAAGCACCTGACCGAGATGCTGAACAACGCCTCCCCTCTCGAGGCGCGATACATCGTGAGGTTCGTCCTCGGCCGCCTCAGGCTCGGCGTCGGCGACCCCACCATCCTTGATGCCATCTCGGTGGCGCACGCAGGCGACAAGTCCCTGCGGGAGCCCCTGGAGCGCGCCTACAACGTCTGCGCCGACATGGGATACGTCGCCAAAACCTTTTACACTAAACCCGAAACCATCGAAACGTTCCGGGTGCAGCCTTTCAAGCCGCTCATGCCTGCCCTGGCCGAGCGCCTCAGCACGCCGAAGGACATCATAGAGAGGATAGGGAAGTGCGGCGTGGAGATGAAGTACGACGGCTTCAGGATGCAGGTGCATAAATCCGGCGACAAGGTCGAGATTTATTCCCGCAACCTGGAGCGCATGAGCCCTATGTTCCCGGATGTCGTCGAGGCGGTCCGGAAGCTCAAGCCCAAAGAGATGATTTTCGAGGGCGAGTCGCTCGCCTATGACACGAAAAGGAAACGGTATTTCCCGTTCCAGCAGACGATGCACCGGAGGCGCAAGCACGGCATAGAGGCCGCGAGCGAGGAGTTCCCCCTGAACGTGTTCGTCTTCGACATGCTCTACCTGGAAGGGAAGGACCTGACGAATGAGCCCTACAGGAAGCGGCGCGAAATCATCGAAAAGGCCTTCAGGGGCGCTGGCGTACTGAGGCCGAGCGAGACGAGGGTTGTCGGGAGCGCGAAGGAGCTTGGCGGCATCTTCAGGGACGCCATCTCGCAGGGCCTGGAAGGGATAATGGCCAAGGACCTGGATGCGCCATATACCGCCGGGAAGCGCAAGTTCGCCTGGATAAAGCTCAAGAAGTCCTATGGGAAATCCGTGGACACCATAGACGGCGTCATAGTGGGCTACTACCTTGGGCGGGGCCAGCGCGCGGAGTTCGAGTTCGGCGGGGTGCTGGTCGCGGTGTATAACCCGGACAGCGGGATGCTGGAGACCGTGGCGAAAGTGGCGAGCGGCTTCACAGAGGAGGAGATGGTGAATCTCGGGAAGACGCTTGAGAGAATCAAGACGCCGGAGCCCCCGGCGAAGCTCGAGCACAAAATCGAGGTCGATTTCTGGGTGGAGCCGAAATACGTAGTGGAGGTCGCCTTCGACGACATCACCCAGTCCCCGAACCACACGTGCGGGATGCAGGACGGCAAGGGCTATGCCCTGCGCTTCCCGAGGCTGATGAGGATGAGGGAGGACAAGGGCGTGAAGGAGATAACCACTACCGGCGAGGTCATAAGGATGTACGAGCTTCAGCACTCGCGCTGACCTATCATCAGGATTTTAACCATTGCCGCGATAAGCGAATCATGAAAATCGAGCTGAAAAAGACCCATCTCTCAGATGCTAAGGAGAGCCTTCTCTGCGTCTTCCTCATGCAGGACGAGGAGCCGCCATACGACATCAAGCGGTTCCTGCGCGACGCGCAGAAGAAGAGGTACGAGGGCAAGCTTCTCCAGACATTCTACGCCGACACGCGCGGCGAGGCGAAATTCAGGCACCTGCTCGTCGTCGGCCTCGGAAAGAAGGAGGAGTTCAAAGACGACTACCTGAGGAGGGCGGCGGGCCTCTCGGTGAGATACGCATCGTCCCTCAAGGAGGCCGAGTTCGGCATGCACCTTCCGAGCAGGTTCGTGGCGAGGCATGAGCTGCTCGGAATGGTCCAGGCGATGGCAGAGGGCGCCCTGCTCGCATCCTACAAGTTCAGCCATTACAAGACGAAGAAAGAGGAGCTGTTCGCGGTAGAGAAGGCGCGCATAGTGAGCGAGGAGGACGTCTCGGACGCCATCAGCCGCGGCACGATAATGGCCGGGGCCCAGAACTACGCCAGGGAGATGGACGAGCAGCCTGCGAACGTGGCCACGCCCGCATGGGTGGCTGAGCATGCGCGGAAGCTCGCGAGGGAGCACGGCATCTCAATCACGGTCTTCGAGGAGGACAGGCTGAGGAAAATGGGGATGGAAGGCATCCTCTCGGTTTGCCAGGGAAGCCGCAACAGGCCGCTCCTAGTGCAGCTCGAATACAACAGGGGCAAGTTGGAGTATCCGCTCTACTGCGTCGTGGGCAAGGGCGTGTGCTTCGACAGCGGCGGCATCAGCATAAAGCCCGCACAGAACATGCACGAGATGAAATACGACAAGACCGGGGCAATAAACGTCCTTGGCGTCTTCAGGGCCGTCTCGCAGCTGAAGCTGCCGATACGGCTGCTCGGGCTCATGCCGATGGTCGAGAACATGCCGTCCGGGACCGCGCAGAGGCCGGGAGACATAATACGCATGTACAACGGCAAGACGGTCGAGGTCCTCAACACCGATGCCGAGGGGAGGCTCATACTCGGAGACGCCCTCGCCTACGGCGCGGAGCGCAAGCCCGAATTCATGATAGACATGGCGACCCTTACCGGAGCCATGGTGGTGAGCCTGGGGAGGCACGCCATAGGCATGTTCTCCAGCGACGATGGCCTTGCCGGGGCCCTGGAAGAGGCCGGCAGGATTACGCACGAGCGCGTCTGGAGGATGCCGCTGTGGCCCGAGTACGGGGAGCTGATGAAATCGGATTTCGCGGACATAAAGAACATTTCGGAGCTTCCGGAGGCCGGCTCCATAACCGCCGCGGCCTTTCTCATGGAGTTCGCCGGAGACACGAGATGGGCCCATCTCGACATTGCGGCGGTGGATAACGTGAAGTGGCCGCACCCATATCTGGACAAGGGCGCGACCTGCACCGGCGTGAGGCTCGTAACCGAGGCCCTTTGCAGGCTGCCGAAGAAGTAATAAAAAAATTAGCTTCCAATAGGAACGCAGAGGTGAAGAGGTTGACCAGGTACGTATTCAGCGATTTGTCGGTGGACTGGCTGAAGGAGAACAGCTTCGACGACGAGGATATAGACAAGCTGCAGGAGATACTCAACAAGGTCGAGTCCCACAAGAAGAAAGACGGCCCGCTCCTGAAGATGCCCAAGGACGCCGGGGCGAAGGTCTCGACCATCGTTTCGCTGCTGGAATCCATAACCGACTCCGACGGGCGGCCCATATGCTTCGAAGAGAGCGGCCTGATATCCATACCGGACGAGGCGAAATCCTATTTCGAGGAGGACCTCCAGCTCGAGGAGCTCGAGATGGTTACGACGAAGCTCAAGAAAGTCAAGTTCGCCCGCAGGTACTCCGACCCCCGCAGGAGGGGGACTATGAAGGAGAACGAGAAGTTCGGCTCTCTTTAGAATCAGCCGTATTTCACCCGGAAGCCGTGCAGGTTGCCCCGGAACTGCAGCCATGCCGGCTCCACGCGGCCCACGGACGCCCCGGCCGGGCCGTGGCGGCACCAGTCAAGCAGCGCTTCCAGTGCCTCTTTCTCGCCTTCGGCCAGCACCTCGACCGAGCCGTCCGGGAGGTTGCGCACCCACCCGGATACGCCCAGCCTGCCGCCCTCGCCCTGCGTGTTCGCACGGAAGAAGACGCCCTGCACGTCTCCGAAGACGAGGATGTGGATGCGGGCTTTCATGAGGAAAAGATAGAAGGATAAAAAAGAAAAACAGACCGGCAGCCATACCCGAAACCGGAAACGGAGAACCCGTGACCGGCCGGATGCAGGATGCCGGAAACCGGAGGCGCTACTCGCCGCCCATGTCCTTGGACGGCGCACCGTCCAAGACTGTCGTGAACGTATCGACGTTCACTCCATGTCCATGCCGCCCATGCCTCCCGGGCCGCCGGGCGGCATTCCTCCGCCCTTGCCCCCCCTGGAGCTGATTATGTCGTCTATGCGCAGGATGAGCCTCGCCGTTTCCGTGGCCGAGGACATGGCCTGCCTCTTGACCTTGGCCGGCTCGTATATCCCGGATGCGCGCAGGTCCGACACCTTCCCGTGCACCACGTCCACGCCGACGCTCTTGCCGTCCTTCTCCTTGTGCTTGTTGCGCAGGGCGACGATGGTGTCTATGACGTCCATGCCTGCGTTCTCGGCAAGGGCTTTCGGGATTGACTCGAGCGCCTCGGCGAATGCCTGGATGGCTAGCTGCTCCCTCCCGCCGATGTGCACCGCGTATTCATGGAGGCCGCGGCTTATCGCCATCTCCGCGCTTCCGCCGCCGACGACGAACTTGCCGTCCTCGAGGGCGCTGGACACCGCGCCGCGGGCATCAACCACCGCCCGCTCCACTTCGCTGACAACATGGTCGGTCCCGCCGCGCACGAATATGGTGACGGACTTGGGGTCCTTGCACTTCTCGACGAAGACCATCGCCTCGCCGGCGATTTTCCTCTCCTCGACCGCGCCTGCGTGGCCAAGGTCTGAGCCTTTCAGGTCCTCGAGGCTGGACGCCACGCCCGCGCCTGTCGCCCTGGAGAGCTTCTCCATGTCGCTCTTCTTCACCCGCCTGATTGCGGCTATGCCTTTCTTGGAAAGGAAGTGCTGGACCAGGTCGTCGATGCCCTTCTGGCAGAACACCACGTTCGCGCCGGTCGCGGCAATTTTTTCGACCATGTCCCTCATCATCTTCTCCTCCTGCTGGAGGAAAGCCTCGAGCTTGGACGGGTCCGTTATCTCGATTTTTGCGTCGGTCTCGGTCTTTTCTATCTCGAGCGCCGCATCGAGAAGGAGTATCTTCGCGTCCTTCACGTTCTTGGGCATGCCTGAATGCACTATTTCCTTGTCCACGAGAACGCCCCGGATGAGGCTCGTGTCCACCACTTCGCCGCCGGCCTTCTTCTCTATCTTGATAAGGTCCAGGTCTACCTTCCACTTCCCGTTCTTCTCTTCTGAGACCTGCATCACGGCGTCCGATATGAGGTCGGATATCTTCTTCTTCTCGTCGTCGCTGCCTATGCCCTTGGAGCCCATGGCGACGAGCGCTATCCTGTTGAGGATGTCCTTGTCCGTCGGCTTCACCGGCTCGGCTATCGAGGAGAGGAGCTCCTCGGCCCTCTTGGAAGCGAGCTCGTAGCCCTTTATCACCACGGTCGGGTGGATGTTCTGGTCGAGCAGCTCCCCGGCCTTGCGCAGGAGGTTGCCCGCGATGACGACCGACGTGGTGGTGCCGTCGCCGACCTCCTTGTCCTGCGTCTTGGCTATTTCCACCATGAGCTTGGCCGCCGGGTGGTCGACGTTCATCTCCTCGAGTATGGTCGCGCCGTCGTTCGTTATGACGATGTCGCCCAGGTCAGAGACGAGCATCTTGTCCATGCCCTTCGGCCCCAGCGTCGTCTTCACGATATTGGCCACAGCATAGCCGATTGCGATGTTGATTCTCATCGCATCCCTACCCAAAACCCTCTGCGCTCCCTCGGGGAGCACATAAACCTGTTCTCCGCTTACCTGCTTCGTCATACTCCTTCACCTCGAAATAGACTGTGGATTAGTCCTCCTTTATTCAGCCTTATTTCTGTCCTAATTAGCAGAATCATATTCCACAAAAATGTTTAAAAGATTTGCGCGGGCGGGCTTTCCATGGGGAACGGCAGGTTCAGGTGGAGATACGCCCTCCTGGCCGCACTCCTTGCCGCGCTCTCCCTGCTCCCGGAGCTGCCCCTCACGATGCAGGGCAGGGCGGTTCTCGCGATAACGCTGTTCACCGGCACCATGTGGTTCAGCGAGGCGGCCCCGCTGCATGTTACCGCCCTCCTCTCGACCGTGCTCCTCATATTATCCGGCCAGGTGAGCGCGGGCAGCGCGTTCTCGCCGTATTTCTCCCCGACTATCGTCCTGTTCTTTGGCGGC
The DNA here is from genome assembly GCA_040754495.1 of Microcaldota archaeon. Lineage (GTDB taxonomy): Archaea > Micrarchaeota > Micrarchaeia > Anstonellales > Bilamarchaeaceae > Bilamarchaeum. The sequence goes on along the minus strand of JBFMCO010000067.1, from coordinate 4,470 downwards.
TTCATGATAGCCCGGGCGATGCAGAGGCACGGCCTTGACCGGCAGATAGCGCTCGCATTCAGCTCCCGGTTCGGCAGCGAGCCCTCGATGTACCTGCTCGGCCTCATGGCCGCGACGGCCTTCCTCTCGCTCTGGATATCCAACACGGCCGCGACCGCCATGATGCTGCCGATTGCGCTCATAGCGGTCACCAGGTCGAAGCTGAAGCCGCTCCAGTCCAACTATGCGAAGGCGGTCGTGCTCGGGATAGCGTTCGCATCCACGATAGGCGGCATCGGCACGATTGTGGGGACGCCCCCGAACGGCATAACCGTGGCGGACCTGGCTAAGGCGGGCATCGGCGTGTCCTTCCTGGAATGGATGTATTACGGGATGCCCTTCGTGCTGCTTTTCCTGCCCCTGTCATGGTTCATACTAATGCGCGTCTATCCGCCCGAGATAAAAAAGGTCGCCCTTGAGCAGAAGGCGCCCGCCTGGAGCAAAGAGCACGGACTCGTGCTTCTTGTCATGGGCCTGGCCGTAGCCGCCTGGGTGACGTCGTTTGCCCACGGGGTGCCGGATGCGGCGGTGGGCGTAGGAGCGGTTGTGCTTCTCTATGCCTTCGGCCTGCTGGAAACGGAGGACGCATCGAAAATAGACTGGGCGACGCTCCTGCTCTTCGGAGGGGGCCTCAGCCTCGGCACTGCGATAGACGCATCGGGGCTGGGGGCTTATCTCGGCGGCCTGCTCGGCGCGCTCGTCGCGGGTCAGGGCCTGCCGGTGATATACCTTGCCGTGCTCGCCTTCGCGGTCTTGATGACGCTGAGCGCCTCGAACACGGCGACGGCCGCGCTCCTTGTTCCGGTCATGATTCCGCTGGCCGGGGCGGTCGGGGCCGGCGTCAAGGGGCTGGCCATCCTCGCCGGCATCGGGACGTCGCTGGATTTCATAGTTCCGGTGGGCACGCCCCCCTCCGCGATAGCGTATTCCTCAGGATACGTCAGCGTGAAGGACATGGCGCGGGCCGGGTTATGGATAACGCTGGCCGGGATGCTGCTGCTGGCGGGACTTGCCCTCCTCTACTGGTAAGAGGGGTTTCCAGTCTCCTGTTCCCGGTCTTCTGAACGTCCCAAAGGACTAAAACCTTTCCAGCCATCCATATTATCGAGTTCTCATGGACCTTGGAAAAAAGCTCAGAGAGGCCCTGGCAAAGCTGACCGGCAAGCCATACGTCGACGCGGACGACGTCCGGGCGCTCATCAAGGACCTCCAGCGCGTGCTCATCTCCAGCGACGTCAATGTGAAGCTCGTGCTCGCGCTCTCCAAGAGGATAGAGGAGAGGGCGCTGAAGGGCGAGAAGCTCCAGGCCCTCACGCTCAAGGAGCACGTGACGAAAATCGTCTATGAGGAGCTCGTGGCGCTCATGGGAGCGAGCCACAGCCCGCGCCTCGATAGGCACAGGATACTGATGTGCGGCCTCTACGGAAGCGGGAAGACGACTTCATGCGCCAAGCTCGCGCACTTCTACAAGACGAAGGGGCTTTCAGTGGCGCTCGTCGGGGCGGACACGGACAGGCCGGCAGCGCAGGAGCAGCTCGAGCAGCTTGCGAAGCAGGTCGGGGCAGCGTATTATACTATTAAGGGCGAGAAGGACCCCTCAAGGATAGCGGCCGAGGCGCTCAAGGCCTCTAAAGATGACGTGGTCATAGTCGACTCGGCCGGAAGGAACGCCTTCGACGGCCACCTGGTCGAGGAGCTGCGGGGCATAGCCGCAGTGCTGAAGCCGGACGAGAGCTATCTGGTCGTCAGCGCGGACATCGGCCAGATAGCCGGCAAGCAGGCCGCGGAGTTCAACAGCGCAGTTCCGCTATCAGGGGTCATAGTAACGAAGATGGACGGCTCCGGAAAGGGCGGCGGGGCGCTGAGCTCGGTGGCTGCATCCAATGCGAAAATCGCGTTCGTGGGTATCGGGGAGAAGCCCGCGGACTTCGAGGTTTATAATTCCGAGAAATTCGTGGGGAGGCTTCTAGGCGTGCCCGACATAGGCGCGCTGATGGAGAGGATAAAGGAGATATCGAAGGAAACGGACGTGAAGAGGCTCGAGGAGGCCGAGGAGCTCACCATCGAGGCGTTCTATGAGCAATTGAAAGCCGCGAAGAAGCTCGGACCCCTCGGGAACGTGTTCTCCATGCTGGGCGCGGCCGACGTCCCGAAGGAGCTCGTGCAGCAGAGCGAGGACAAGATGAAGAAGTACGAGTGCATGATAAACTCCATGACGAAAGACGAGAAGAAGGACGCGTCCCTCCTCAAGATGAGCCAGTCGCGCGTCTCCCGCATCGCCCGCGGGAGTGGTTGCAGCGAGAAGGATGTGCGCGAGTTCCTTGCCCAGTTCGAGAAGATGGAGAAGATGATGGGCATGTTCAAGAGGAACCGCGGATTCCGCAAGAAGATGGAGAAGATGATGAAGGGAGGCCTGCCCGGGATGGGCGGGGACATGAAGGTTGTCTAGGCTGCACCGGATTTCTTTTTCTTCCCGCCTGCCGGGGGCTTTTCCGGCGGAGAGTAGACCATGTAGATTTCATCGAGGTAGGTGTCCTCGTACTTGCCCCATTCCGGAAGCACGCCGACCTTCCTGAAATTCTCCTTCTCGTACACGTGAATCGCGGCCTCGTTGTTGGAATATACGGACAGGTATATCCGGTGAGGCTTGAACGTCTTCTGCGACTCCTCGATTAGCATGCGCAGGAGCGCCGTGCCTAGATGAGCGCCGCGGAAATCCTTGGCCACATAAAGGCTCAGGCACACGTTGTCCCGCTCTCGCATCTCCATCCTCTGCGCGACCGCCCGCGCGATTATGCGGCCGTTGTAGTCTCCGACCCACATGAGCATGTCGCCCTTGTTGATTTTGTCCAGGCTCGCCCGGCCCATCTCGTTCTGCTCTATCGGGTTCACGTAGCGGTCGAACGCTATGAGCGCGCTCTCGCGCACCAGTTCGTTCAGGAACTGGCCGAGCGTCGGGAAGTCGTCCCGCGTAATCGTGCGGACGACGATTTTGCGCCCGTCGCTGAGCGTCAGGTCGCGCCTGAAGAGGAACGAGTTCTGGAACATGCGCTCGTAAAATCCCGCGCCGATGACGCTGACCAGCGAGGAGAGCACTATCGGGAGAATCACGACTTCGATGCCGAAGCTTGCGATTCCGGGGTAGAGGAGCATGAAGGTGGCGAGCGTCGCGCTGAGGAGGTCCCGCGGTATCATGACCGCAAGCAGGATGTCCTCGTTGTGCTGCGAAACTTTCAACAGGTTGGCGCCGAGCAGTATGAGGCAGCGGCATAGGAGGATGACGGCCACCAGCATCGCACCGATGAGCAGGTTGGCCTGCTCCAAAAGCATCTCCGGGCGCGCCATCATGCCGAGGTAGACGAAGAAGAACGTGCTGATGAAAAGGCTGATTTCGTCTCTGAAGCCTTTTGCCGCGTCGTCCATGTCGAAGCGGCCGCTGATGCCCACGAGCCTGAAGACGTCTCCCGAGTTCCCTATGACCAGCCCGATGAGCGCTATTGAAATCACGCCTATGCCACCAAGGAGCTCGAAATCCAGGAAGAACAGCATGAGCAGGGCCGAGAAGGTCAGGAGGTAGCCGAATTTCTTTATCCTGAATTTGAAAAGGACCCAGAGCATGGCCAGGCCGGCCGCGAGCCCCAGTATGAACGAGGTTGAAAACGACGAGATGACGAGCTGCACGAGGGGCAATGTCCCGGCTTCGAGGCCCGGGTAGCGCAGCACTGTTATCGCCATCACGCTTATCAGGAGGGCCGAGATGGTGCCCTCGAAGTAGAGGATGCCCCGCGCGTGGTTGCTCGTGCGGACGAGGGGGAGCATCGAGTAGATTGCGAAGGACGAGGGGCCGCCCAGGATCGTCGCGAGGAAAAGGGACGCCGTCATGTTCCAGCCCACGAGGAAATGGAGCATGAGCGTAAGCACGCTCACGCAGAGCGCGAGGTTCGTGATGGCGAAGACCGTGGAGAACGACAGGCTTTTCAGTATCTGCCCGACCTTGAGGTGCAGGCCGGCATCGAAAACGAACGACACAATGGCGACCGCGCCCACTATGGGCGCGATGCTGCGGAAGCTCTCCAGGTTTATGTCCGGGAATCCGCCCAGCGGCCCCATCTGCCCGAGCGCGAACCCGATGGCGAGCAGTATGAAGATTTCCGGTATCCGCGTGCGCTCGAATACCCACCGGCCGCCGAACCCGATGAGAGCTATGAGCCCTATCAAAAAAAGAATCTCGAACATAAACCCGAATAAGGAGGGAGGATTATTAATGATTTGGGCATTTTCCGTCGAAAAATTCCGAAAATGCGTATTGATAGTCTAGGACAAAATTAGACGAACTTTTATAAATTGTCCTCCGTAGATACTATCTATGGTCTGGCATCTACCAAAAGGAGATGAATTCCTCCCCAAAATATCCGTTGAAGAGTTAAGGCA
>JBFMCO010000066.1:0-7388 GCA_040754495.1 Microcaldota archaeon | reverse complement strand
GCCGCCCCGGGCGCGGTATACATCTATTCCGACAGGATAAAGGCGAGCGAGAACGGCGCCATCTCGCTCGCGGGGCCGATGCTGAACGTCGCCCTGGTGTTCTTCTTCCTGCTCCTTGGCGTCATCGCGCCAATCAACCAGTTCTTCAGCTTCCTTCTCTGGAGCGGGCCGGGATTCGAGGGCTTCGGCATCGGGAACGGGATACTCAGCGTGTGGAGGTTCGGCGCGGCGATGAACATCATGCTCGCGCTCTTCAACATGATTCCGGCCTTCCCGCTGGATGGCAGCAAGGTGTTCATGTGGAGCAGGTTCGTGTGGCTCGGAGCAGTCGGGTTCCTGCTTCTCCTCGGTGCCCTGGTCATAAGCCCTGGAATCGTCATAGGCTGGGGCATCATGCTCCTCGTGTTCTCCCTCCTCTCGAAGCTCCTGTTCGGGTGAGAAATTGCGTTTCCAGCATCCAGTTTCCGGTCTCCGGCCCCGCGTTTCCGGAAAACAAAACGCAAAACAGGGAAACGGAAAACCGGATGCCGGGGGCCGGCTTCTGCGGGGCGCCGAGGCTGTTTTGAGCAGGAAAGCCATTCTCGGGAGGGAGTGCATCTTGAAAAGCAGGGTGCAGAAGGGATACCGGGTGAAAGAGCTGGACGAGCGGCTCAGGGCCGAGCGGACGAGGGTGGAAGCGAGGCTGCTGCACAAGGCGAAGCTTGCCGGAGTCCCGTGCCCGGTAGTGCTGGAGGCTGGTGAATTCGAGCTCACGATGACGTTCATCCGCGGGGACCACCCCGGGATGGACCGGAAAGAAGCCAGGGAGGCAGGCCGCCTGCTCGCGCTCCTGCACGGGGCGGACATAATCCACGGGGATTTCACGCCCGCCAACCTCTTCATGAGCGGGGGGGTAATGCATGTCATCGATTTCGGGCTGGGGTTCATCTCGAACGACATCGAGGACAAGGCAGTGGACGTTTTCACGATGATGCGGGCCCTTGTGAAGGCCGAGCGGAAGGAGGCTTTCGCGGAAGGGTACATGGCGTATGCCAAGGCGGAGAAGGTTCTTGAGCGCGTGAAGGGCGTGGAGAAGCGCGTCCGGTACGCTTTCTGAGGGATTGCATGGATGAGAGGCACAGGAAGGCAGTGATACGCGCCGTACAGGAGGCTGGCGAGCACCTTGGGCGCGGCGACAAGAGGAACGGCGTTGAGAAAAGAAGCAGGGAGATAATGCTGAGGCGCCTCCGCGAGGCTGAGCCCGTGCTCAGCATGTGGGGCGAGGGAGGCGACGAGCGGTCATTTACCATATGCCCGCTGGACAGCCCCATCAACCTCTCGCGTGGAATCGCGCCATACGGGACGATGGCCGCGCTGATCGAGGGCGGCGAAACCGTCTTCGGCGCGCTTTACCTGCCCGGGGAAGGGCTGTATACCGCGGAAAAGGGCAGGGGGGCACGCCTCGATGGCAGGAAGGTCGGCGGCCCGGCCATGACCGATTCGTCGAGAGCGCTGATTTGCTGCGACTGCAGCGGCTACGACCAGGACTTGCAGCCTATAAGCGGCGCGGCAGTGGATGCGCTCTCAAGAAGGGCACGCATCTGGAGGAACTACGGCTCGCCGGCCGCGGAATACGCATGGCTGGCGACCGGCCGCGTGGACGCGGTGGTGGTGCCTTTTCCTGAGAGCGCGCATGCTGCAGGATACCTGCTGATGGAGGAGGCCGGAGCCACAGTTACGGACGGACGCGGAAGGCCGTTCAGCCTCGGCTCCGGCAGCCTGGTGGCCGCCGGCGCGGCTCTCCATGAGGAGTTGATAGGCATGCTCAGGAGGGCGCTGCCATAAGAGCCCCCGGAGGCCGGTTCCCGGTTTCGTGTTTTTGGTTTTGCGCTTCGGCTATTGGTTCCGCATCGGAACCGGAAACCGGATGCCCGAAACCCGTAAGCGCAACATTAAATATTCCTAAGACGAGCATATACTGGGCTAGAGCGGGGCTAGGGGTCCCGGCACCGCAAATCCCCTTAAGGCGGCTCGAATGCCCGGGGCGTCCTGTCTTGTATGCATGCCCGCATCCTCAAGCGTTGACGTCCTGCCTTATATGGCGGAACAATATGTGAACCGGGTCAGGCCGGAAGGAGCAGCCCTAAGCGTCTTGTGCCGTGCTTGTAAGATACAGGACTGAGTAGACGACTGCCATCCCGATATATGGGATGGCTGGCGGCTCAGACGGTTGTGGCTCCTTGCATATCTGCCATGGCAAACCGGGAAGCCCACTTAGTTGCAAATTGATGTGAAATGACGGGAGAGACAAATCGGCACCCAACGCCAATTACACAGCGACTACTGAATATTGTTCTGGCCGCGGTCGCATTGTCGCTCATCCCCCTGTTTTTCTTAGACGGCCAGACCAGATGCCTAGGCGGCATGATTATCTTCGTTTTGGTCGTGTCGATCGGGATGGTTCTATCGCAGAAGAATTTCGAACAAAACGCCCGATGGATTGAGAACGAAGTCGGTGAATTCGCCCGGGAAAATAGATTCGCTCCCGTCGCGGGCCAGCCGGTCAGGATGGGAAAGTTGTGGGGTTGGATGGGATGGTCCAAGGCCGCTTACGAGGGGGTTTATATGGGGAGGGCATTCCGGTTGAGTATTTATTCAACCGGCCAGCATATGAACGGCCTGCTCTCTCCAACCATGATGGCAGAGGTGTGCGTCGTATGCATCGATACGCCTCTGGGGGAATGGGAGAAGCCGCTTGGGCTGGACTCGTCGCTCGAGCACGACGCGGTCGTGAAGCGCATTTCCGGGACAATATATGGCTCCAACGTGTCGAAAGATAGGATACATGAGATGATGCGAGCGATTATCAAGGCCCTTCCCCTCAAGACGGGCACCAAAGGGCAGAAAAATGGGGGGTAATACGTGAGTTGGCTTCCCGCTTTGAATAACCCTCATGTTTGCCCAGCCTCCGTCTCGATTCTGTTTTCCATGAGTTGCGCCGTTGTGTTCCTTGCCTTTCTGTCCGGCTGCCTGAGCGTCGAAAACGCAGGGGACGGGCAGGCCGGCCTAACGTCTTCATCCACGCTGGACACAGCAGAAAACGTCAGCTGCTCAGCCTACTGCGCCACCCTCCCTCTCCCGCGATGCGACGGCAGGTGGCTATGGAACGGCACTTATCCGGACTGCGGGTGCAGATACGAATGCAAAAAAGGGCGGGAATGAGGAACGCCGGGAGGCAGGGCGAGGGAGCTGTGGTTTCCGGTTCCCCGTTTCCGGTCTGGTTGGTAGTCTGGTTTGTGACATTTTCCGGTGGGGGCTGGGGAGGTGGCTTGGATATGCACGAATTGTCCTCGCAGAGCGAAGCGTTGCCGCAATCCTCATCCCTGCAGCATTCGTAAAGAATCCACGAGTGGTTCCCGGCATAGCCGCATTCCCCGGTGGCATTGGCGCAGGAGCCTGCGCCGCAGTATTCCCAATCGTCGCAGTCAGCATTCCCTGCGCACTCGGGCTGCGGGGCGCAGCTCACATCGGCGAAGAACTCCTGCTTCGTATGGTTCTCCTTTTCCGCGCGGATGAAAACCTGCCCTTCCTCAAGAGGGAATGAGACGTTCCCGTCAGGGCCTGTGAGCGACGACCACGTCCCGGTCGTGATGAAGACGCCTCCGAGCGGGGTTCCTTCGCTCGTTGCGCTGAGCCTGAGCCAGCCCGCATCGCAGTCGGCTGCCCATGAGACGTTGAGCGGTTTCGGCGGAGGGGGAGGGCAGAGGGCCGGGTAATCGAATTCGACGTATTTCGGATGGTCGTAATCATTGGTCGAGGGATAAATGCGGTATGTGCCGTTCTTCGTAAGCTCGAAATAAGCCATGCCCTGCGCGTCGCTATGCTGGATTGCCCGCAGGCCCTGGTAAGGGAGGTAGAGGACGAGCCGCAACTCCACGCCGCTGGCAGGGTGTCCGGCGGAATCCGTGAGATTGACCGAAAGGACGTTGCCTGGGCAGGATGCCTCCGCGCTCAGGCCGAGGCTGAGGTTCGCCGCAGTTGAGCAGGCAGCGAATGCGATGATGAGAAGTAAAACACGGGCCGACATGGCTATTCGCGCAGCCTGCGCTGGATGGCAGGGACAATCTGGCTCATGTCCGTTACCAGCTCGTTGCCGACGCGGGCCGTGAAACGCTCAAGCCGCGGGCCGTAGTGCTCCACGAAGAACTGGAGTGATTCCAGGTTCCGCGTATGGACCACTGCGTTGAGGAAGTAGCGTACCGCGTCCTCGGGCCCGGATATGTCGAAACGGACCGTAACGCTCCTGTTTCCCGAATAGAAGGTCTCCTGGGGCTGGGAAGACGCTGTTTTTACCTGCTCTTCCGGCTTTCTCATCTGCGCGGCTGCCATGGATTAGATTCCTAACCAAGAATTATAACCCTTAACTGGGCGCTAACACCGCCTCTTTAGAGATGAATAGAGCGCCAGTATTAGTTACTATCGACCATGGTATCAACATAACTTGCGCGGTGATGCGGAATCGGCATTCCTGCTTCCGCAGCAGATGTGAAACGCGCAATTTCACCATGCCAGGACTTCATGTCTCCGATTTCTGCGGAAATGAAGCGTCGGTCCACACTTATAAACCGCCTCTACCGCACAGTTCTCATGCCGATACGCTCATGGAAATTTCGCTTGTATCCAACCAGGGTACAAAGCCAGGAGATGCAGGACCATCTCCGGCTCTCGAAAAACCTATGGAATGAGATGCTGGAACTGACGAAGGACACCTATGCCACGTATGGTAAATTTTCTACGGCCAATGCATTGAACGAACTCGCGAAGACAAGCGGCTTGTACTCTCAGGTCGCTCAGGATGTATTCAGGCGGCTGAACAAATCCATCGTCGGCATGATGGCAAGGAGAAAAAAGGGATTGAAAGCAGGTTTTCCGCGTTTCAGGAACATGGAAAGGACGAAGAGCCTTACGTACCCGCAATTTGGCTTCTCCCTAAAAGGAAAGAAACTGAAGGCCGGTCCATTCGGCGAAATCAACATCAGGCTACATCGGCAAGTAATAGGAAATATCAAGACACTCACACTCAAAAGAGAGGCGTCGGGAAGGTGGTATGCAATCCTGACAGCAGAGGAGAAGCCGAGGCCAGCGGCAGTGAACAACGGCAGCCGGGTTGGTATAGACCTCGGGCTTGCCAATTTCGCAGTTCTCTCAGACGGAAGCATTATCAGAAATCCAAAACATCTGGGGAGATATGAGAAGCTCTTGAAGAAGAAACAGCAGGATTTGTCGATCAAGAAAAAAGGCGGCCGGAACCGGGAGAAAGCGAAGCATGGGCTGGCAGTCGTGCATGAGAAGGTTCGGAATTCCAGAAAGGATTTCCTGCATAAACTGTCAAGACAGTTGGTTAATGCTCACTCACTTATCGCGTTGGAGGATTTGAATTCTGCAAATATGTCCAAGCAGAACTACGGCAAGTCAATAAACGATGCGGGATGGGGTGAGTTTGCGAATATGCTCTCTTACAAGGCTGAAAGCGCTGGTTCGAGAGTTGTATTCGTAAACCCTGCAGGTACTACGAAAAAATGTAGTAGCTGCGGAGGAACGGTCAATAAGGAACTATGGGAACGGAAGCATAATTGCCCTTTCTGTGGTTTGTCGATAGACCGCGACCTGAATGCCGCGCGTAATATACTCGCAAGGGCTACCGGTGGAACGCCGGGAAGTAACGCTTGTGGAGATGTCTCGATAGGGATGTCAGTGAAACAAGACGCTTCGCGCTTCAGCGCGGGGTAGTTCACTAGCATTTCGTGCGCCGGATGCTGACTACGTTGTCCAGCGGCAGGGAGGGCAGCGACAAGCGCTCTGAAGGCCGCTGGTTGAGGAAGACGTCGTACTTCGCCCAGCCGGTGCCGGAGGACTCCCTGGCTGCGGCGACTATGGCAGGACCCTCCAGCCTCCAAAGGTATCTCAGCCTCGAAGTGCCGCGAACAGGCAGGCGGGTGGCTGCATCCACATCGTACCAGCCGCTTTCCTGCGGGAACGGGGCGAGGACGGAGGGCTGGATGCGCGGGACATAGGCCTTGAACCCGCGCTCATCGACAAGCGCGTATGTCCCGGCTTCGAGGACAAGGGCCGCGCACCGCTCGCCTTTCATCCTTCTGGTGTCGAGCGTGTAGATGACGCCCGTGCGGGAGTCCCTGAACTCGAGAGAATCGCCAAAAGCGGCTTCCGCGGCCGGGTATGCCACGACCGTGCCGGTCCAGATGCGGGGCGTGCCCATCCTGCGCTCCACTATCACCTCGTCGGCGAGCCTGTGCGAGAGGGCCTTGCCGCTCCTGAGGGTTTCCTCGAACGTAGCCTTCGTAGTGGGGCCGTGGACCATAAAGTTACCTATAGGGGTTTTGCGTGTAGGATTATTTATTGGTTTTGAATATGCTCCGCCTGGGATTTGAACCCAGGTCAGTGGAGTTCTTCCGCCTTTTGGGAAAATGCGGCCTAAAACTTTTTGTCGGCAAACCCTGCGAGGGTTTGCAAACAGTCAGTTTTTGCCGCGCTTTTTCCTAAAAAGCGCGATGAAAGTCCACTATCCTTGACCGGTCTAGACGAGCGGAGCGGATTAGCTTTTCAGCGCGCGCATTATTTCCGCGTGCACTTCATCTATCCCCTTCCCTGCATCGAGCTTATGCCAATTCGGTGTTAAAAATCTTTCCTCCTCGAGCCGGAGGTAGTTCTCCCGCACCCTCCCCAGATATTCCCGGTTCTCCTCGTAGCGGTCCAGCTCCTTCTGCTTCTTCTTGCGCTCCTGCGATATCTCAGGGGTAATGTCCAGCAGGACGACCTTGTCCGGCTTCAGGAAGCCGATTCCCTCCACGATTTTCTTGGCCTGCGGGAACATGATTTCGTTCAGCTCGTACGCAATTGTGGAGAAAACGTAGCGGTCGAGGATGACGAGCTTCCCGGCCTCCAGCGCCTCCTTCACCTTTTTCTGCTCGTTCGATATGTCGGACAGGAACAGCAGGAAGAGCGCCTTGGGCGAAAGCTCCACTTTCTTCTCCAGGTAGTCGTTCAGCATCTGGAAGCTCTTGGTAGGGTACTTGAATAGGACGGCTTCCGGGCGCTTTTCCCGGAGCAGTTTTATCTGCGTCTCCTTCCCGCAGCCGTCTATTCCCTCGAAAACAACAAGCATTTGATACACCTAGACCTGCATCTGCATCGTTTGCTTGACGCCCTGCGCTTTCCCGCCGCCCTTCTTCTGCCTGCTTCTCCAGTAGACTATTACGCCTACTATGAGGAGCAGAAGCACCCCGAGCCACAGGAGCGAGAACGCGTCCGGGCCGGCAGCGCCGGGCTTCTCAGGCTCCCCAGGCGCCCCCTGCGGGAAGGCCTTGACCTCTATGGTCTTGACCACCGTG
>JBFMCO010000065.1:0-35038 GCA_040754495.1 Microcaldota archaeon | reverse complement strand
GATCAAGAAGCCACTGTGGAATAGGTATTATCGGAACATACATGCGGTCCAGCAGTCTATCCGCAACTTTGTCAAGAAGGGTTTCGTGATGCCCAAAATGTTCGCCTATTTATGTCCCTGACTATCAAAAGGCGGGCTGGAATACGATTTGTCAGATACGATAACGAAGGGCGCCCTGGTAAAGCTTCCTCCGGTGCCAAGATATGACCTGGCATATACCGGAGAGTACATGACGCCGAGATCGATTTCGGCTCCGGAAGGAAGGATGGCCGCACTTGACGAGCTCATCGTGGGCATAGCGGCAGGAGCACCGGCTGCGCTAGAGGAGGAAGCGGCGGAAAAATATCCATTCCTGGTCGAAGGGGCGAAGGTGGCGGCCATTGGAAGGGCCGAGGCGCTCATGGGCTTTATGCTCGATGTGGGCAAAGACAGCGGCGGCAAATGGAGGGCACTCGGGCTGTCTTCGGAAGATAAAGATGCCCTCGTTGATGCGTACGGAAGCCTTGCTGCCGCGACGGGCTGCCTCGAGGAGCTTGCGGGGCCGAAAAGCATCCTGAGCCTTGATGAGCGCCGTTTGGGCGTGGAGGCGGTGAAGGGCGGCGCCAGCGCGATTGCGGCCGATTCCGGTTCAATAGTCCGGGATGCCGCGGACCGGTCCGCAGGCTACGAGATGGTGAGGACGGAGCCGGCCTCCATGACCGCAGCGAGAATCGAAGCCCGTAAGAATCTGATGATCAGCGAGGTGGAGATGTTCGCGTCGGAGGCGAGGGAATGGGACAAGGTCGCCGCGAACATAAAGCACGGTCTTGATATCGTCATAAACATAGCCGCGATACCGACGGGCATGACTGCGGTCGTTTCCGGAGTCTATTTGTCGAGAAGCATCGTAGAGACATCCGAGGCGATGGTTACTTACGGTGCCTGGGACTACATACCCGAAAGCGAAAGGACGATGATGGTCATAAACATCGCCGCCGATGCCCTTGGTGTTCTTTCTGATCTTGGTTCGATGAAGCTGCTTGCCGCAGGAGAATCTGCGGTGGCGAAATCGGCAGGATTGAAGGCGCTGAAGTACGGGGTAGATACTGTTAATATGGGCCTTCTCGGGTATGGCGCCGTCAGCGGCGGCCTTGCCATAAGCCATGCGATAGAGAGCGGGGAGGGTGCAGGCACCGTCGCTTTCGAGGGCCTCATGTCCGCATGGCCGTTTCTGCATATGGGCGGTGCCCGCTATGTCGCTAGGATGAGCCCCAGAAGCAGGGCGGGAAAAGTTGTGCACAGGTTCACGAGCAAGGTGCTTTTCGGGATATCTGCGGAAGAGCTGGAGCATGCAAGCCATGCCAGGCTCGAGGAAGAGCATTTACGGCTCAAAGGCCGGCTGGACCCGGAGCATCTGGGCGCCTACAAAAAATTGGAAAGCAGCAGGGGAGCACTTCATGGGGCAGAGGGCGTCGAAGCGATCCGCATGATAGTTGAAGGAAGGAGCCTTCACGAGATAGCCTCGCACATAGAATCATTGCGCTATTACCCGGCGCCGCCGGAACATTTCGAAATCACTCCGGAAGTAGCTCGTCCTAAACCGGAGGCCGGACTTGCAGAAAAGCTGGAATACGAACGGGGAATGACGAGCGCGGAAGCCCTCACTTACGCGGCAGATGCTATCTTGCGGCCCCATGCAGCCGCTCTGGATGATGCCTTTACAGGAATGCCTGTGGACTATTACGCGCGGAAAGTTCCGCTATTGGAGAAGCTTAACCCTCTCGGCATTGCCACTCTTAAAGAAGCACCCCTCAAGGACGCCCCGCGGGCGAGGCTGATAAAGAGGCTCGATATTCCATCGACCGGACCAGCCGGAGAGGTTGCGGCAGCCGCGGGAGTTCGCTTCGAGGCGGGGGAACACACCACGACAGGAGGCCACTATCTTGCCGAAATAATGGTGGATGGAAAACCGAAAGAAGTCATAGTGATCATCTCCCCCAAACCCGGCGAAGGCGGAAGCTGGGACATGGCATTTGCGGATGCCCTGAAAAAAGCCGATGAATTGAAATCCCACTCGCTGGGATTGTTCGCAAAAGAGGGGCGCGGCCCCAATTTCTACGGCTTTGTGAACGTCGATGGCAATTTCGCTGTCGCTATGGACATTCCTCCATACAGGACGATAGAGCTCAAGCACGAAAAGTTCGCTGAATCGGCCATTTCCAAATACGAAGCGGAGGCGGGCAAACCTCCCGCGGCACCCTCCGGCCACCCTCCTTCCGGCGTTTCCGGTCCACCGGGGATGCGCCCGCCCGAACCTCCGGGTCCAAAACTGGAAATCGGAGGGAAGCATGAAGAATTCGCTGCAGGCGTTTTGGAAAAATATTCATCAGGGACGAAAGAGCTCGGCAATCCCGAGAAACTCGCAGACTTCGTGCGGGGGCTTCTGAGAAACGAGGCGGATGCGGAAAAGAGGCTCGCCGGCCTCGGCGACACGCCCGTAGCGAAAATCATCAAGGACATGGTCTTGGATGCGAAAGGAAAGAAGCGGTTCAAAACCGCCACGACTGTTTTCATGAAATTCGACCTCGTTACGATCGCGAGGGATTATGTACCTAAGATAGAGAACGAATTCGCCGCTGCTGCTGCGGGGGCGGAAAAGATTGCGGTAGCGGTTCCGCCGAAACCTCCAGAAGCTTCGCTGAAGAGGAGAATCGATGCGATATATGAGAAGCGTGAAAAGGGAGAACCGCTAAGCCTTGAAGAAGCGAGACTCGTCGCGGAAGTGGAGTCCCTTGTAGGTAAAGGCATCCGGCGCGATGCAGCCATCGCCTATTTCGAAGACGCAGCGCTCAGGCCGCACGCGGTGCCGCTATCATCAGCCGATGCAGGGGCTTTCAAGGGCGTCGGAGCCGACATCTACAAAAGAAAAGTACCCCTGTCCGGATCCGGAATGACTACGGAAGGATTTTTTGAGGACGCCCCGCGGGCCCGCCTGCTGGAAGCGATAGACCTTGATGCTGGCGGGCGCGAGATGGGAAGCTCTGGCCGTGTTTATCGGGCTGAAGTCATTATCGATGGAAACCCGAAAACTGTGGCGGTGAAGATTTTCAAAGATGTCTCGAAAACATCAAAAACTCCAATCGAGGCGGTCCTTGCCGAGTACGCGGCCATCGATTCGATGGGCAAATACCCTGGCTTCCGGGACCATGCGCCAAGGGTCTACGGCATCGTAAACGTTGACGGCAATATTGGATATGCGATGGATTACGTCCCCGGAAGCGTCGTCGAGCCGAAGCTCATCACCGCTGAAGTCCTGAAGAAGCATATGACGCCTGAAAAGCTGGCCAAGGTGAAGGAATTCATGAAAACCTTGCTGGATGAGGGCTACAATCCGGGCGATATAGAGATAAAGATTACGGACGCGGAGTCCGAAATAAACGGGGCTTCCAGGCCGGAAGGGCATCTTGCGATAATCGACCTTCCCAAGAGGCTGGACGACCCGGCCAAAATCGGAGACCGGACTAAATTCCTGAAAGACTGTTATGCGGATTTCGAGGGCCGTGTCGATAGCGTCATGCTCGGTTCTTATCTGAAGACCAAGCCGGAAAGACTATTGGCTCTTGCGCGCGAAGCGACGCGTGAGGCGGCCAGAACGGGAGAGGCCATCAGGCGTTTTCCCGATGAAGAGGGGGGTGCCGTCAAGGACTTCCTTTATCTGGGCCGGGAAAGGAGGCTGGAGCTGACAAGAAAATACCTTGAAAAGATGAAGAAATATCTGGGAGAGGTCGAGACGGGGGAAATCGAAGCCGCTTTGAGGAAAATCGCGGGGGATTCGGGAGTGCCAGTTGTCGAGTGACTATGGGCACGACTGCAACAAAGAATAGTGCGCCCGCATCGTGTTTGCTCCCAAATCGGCAGATGGGGAGATATAGGAAACCTCGCAATCCCCCGCATACCGGACGAAATCCATGTAACCGGGGCAATGTCAGGGAGCCTCCTGGCGTGGCTGGCCGTATTGGTTCCATACGCCGCAAAAAGTAACGAAATCCGACTATAATCTGCTGGAAATGCGATTGCGGCAGCGTTCAATCCCGCATTATCGCTTTAATAACACGTTCAAACACTATATAAATGCAAATTCATTAAGGAGGCAAATCATGAAGGTCAAGTGCGACAAGTGCAAGGCCAGTTGCACTGGCCAAGTCGAGCGGCTCATCCAGCTCGGCTGGTCCAGGGCGGAGATATCCCGCCCCCAGAAGCAGGTCTTCACCCGCTGCCCCATGCACAGGGCCGGCCTCACGGAAGAGGTCGGGAAGGCGCAGGGCATCCGCATCGGCGGCTGATTTTGCCAGCAGGGCCCGGAAACTCTCATTCTTTTTGGGGGATGAATGAGCAAGCTTGGCGGGCCCGGCTTTTGACACTCCCATGAATGGAGGATCAGGCAAAAAAACCTATCTGTCCTGCCCAAACCGCTAATTTTAATACGTTACCCATTGGATATCTTGGCAGGTGATCTGATGGATGAAGACCGCATCGTTACAGAGCTGTTTTTGGAAAAACCGAACTTCAAGGAAGTGTCCAGGGTCGCCAAGGAGCTCGAAAAGGCAGGCGTGAAAGTCCTTATCATGCCACCCGAGGACCGCGGCATAAATGCGCATCTGATAATAGAGAACTCCGACCTGCAGAAGGCAAGGACGAAACTTAAGGCTCTCGGCGTTGAGGCGCAGGACAAGGAAGTCATAATCATACGCCTTGAGAACAAGCCCGGGACCATGGCTGATGCGGCGAAGAAAATCGCGGACAAGGGCGTGAACCTCATATACGCGTTCTCGGTGGCAATGACGCCAACCATGTCGTACGTGCTTCTCGGCGCCTCGGACAACCATGCCGCGCTCAAAGCACTCAAATCCTGAGCTTTTTTTATTCCCTTCCTTTCCAATCGGATTATGGCAGCCACTCTCATCCTCGGCCTTCAGTGGGGGGACGAAGGCAAAGGCAAGATAGTAGACATGCTCGCTGGGGATTACGACTACATCGTGCGGTTCAATGGCGGGGACAACGCCGGCCACACCGTGATGAAGGGAAACGAGGAGTTCAAGCTTCACCTGGTCCCGTCAGGCGTTTTCTATCCTGAGAAATACAAGGTCATAGGGAACGGCGTTGTCGTTAACCTCGCCACCCTCGTCAAGGAGATGGAGGAGGCCGAGGGCCGCGGATACCACATGAAGAACCTCGTCTTGAGCTCCGCCGCGCACATAATACTCCCCTGGCACATCGCCATGGACGGCGCCCTGGAGTCGTCCGGGAAGATAGGGACGACAAGAAAAGGCATCGGGCCGGCGTATTCCGACAAGGCTTCCCGCACGCTCGCCCTGCGCGCCTGCGACCTGCTGCTCGATGAGGCCGCCCTGCGGAAGAAGATAGGGGCGATAGCAGCCCACAAGAACAGGATATTCCCGGCCATCGGCCTGCCATCCATCGATGCCTCCGCCATATCGGACGACGTGATGGCAAAGGCCAAGAAGGTGCGCCCGCACATCGCCGACACCCAGTTCCTGCTTGCGAAGGCGCCGAGCCGGAAGATACTTCTCGAGGGCGCGCAGGGCTCCCTTCTCGACATAGACCACGGCACCTTCCCCTACGTCACGTCCTCGAACACGACCTCCGGCGCGGCGTGCACAGGGACGGGCATTCCGCCGCAGGGCATAGGGAGGGTGATAGGCATAGTAAAGGCCTACACGACCCGCGTTGGGGAAGGGCCGTTCCCGACCGAGCTGAAGGACGAGACAGGCGAGCGCATACGGAAAGTCGGCCATGAGTTCGGCACCACCACCGGAAGGCCGCGCAGGTGCGGATGGCTCGACCTCGTAATCCTGCGCTACACCTGCATGCTGAACGGAGCCACCGAGCTGGCGCTGACAAAGCTCGACGTCCTTTGCGGCCTGAGCGGGCTGAAGGTATGCACGGCATACGAGATAGACGGCAGGAAGACAAACGAGTTCCCAATCACGCCCGAGCGGCTCGCATGCGCAAGGCCGGTATACGAAACGCTTCCGGGCTGGGAGGAAGACATATCCGGGTGCAGGAAAAGGGCAGACCTTCCTCCCAATGCGAGGAAATACGTGGCATTCCTGGAGAACGCCCTCTCAGTGAAGGCGAAAATAGTGTCGGTCGGCCCCAAGAGAGACCAGACAATAGCATGAATGGTTTTATGCCTGGCCTTCGGCCATGCTGATGAATGTCTCCACGCATCTCTTGAGCGCTTCGTCCGTATGAGCCTTGAGTGCGGCTCCCGCGGCCTTGGGGTGGCCCCCGCCTGCCCCGCCGAGGCTTTTGCCCACCTCTGCCAGCACCTTGTTCAGCGGAACCGCCACGCTCTTTCGCGCCCTTGCGGAAATGCGCGTCTCCTTCTCGGCATCCTTCCACTTGGCCACGAAGGCCACGTCCGCGGCCTCGGATATCAGGGAAGCCGCGTCGCTCTCGTTGCTCCCGACCTCGGTCGTCGCCACCAGGTATCCTGCGGCATACACGAACTCCAGCCTTTTCATGGCGCTCAGCATCGCGATTTTGGCCTCGGGCCTCGGCTCAGGCTCGGCAATGGATAGCAGCTCCGGGTAACTGGCCCCGGAAATCTTCATGAGGGATGCGAGAACCTCGAAGGTCCGCGCCCGGGCGGACTTGAACCGTGCCCCGTCGGCTATTATGCCTGCGCAAAGCGCGAAGGCCGAGTCCTTGTCTATCGCGGGCAGGATGGAGGCCACTATCTCTGCCGCGGACGGCGACTCGGGCTCTATCATCTCCAGCTCGCCCGACATGTCGCGCCCTTCCCCGCGGTGGTGGTCGATGAGGCACAGGATTCTCCAGCCGCGGGCTGCAGGAATAAGCGTGTAAGCGCTCGTGTCGACCACTACGAGGCCCTCGAACCCGTCCCTGGGGAGCCCCGTAAGCTTCCTGGTCTCGATGCCGAGCCGCTTTATCAGCAGCCTCGCGCCTTCGCTGGGCTCCTCGTCGGTACAGATGACGCTGCCGGGGATGGCTTTGCTCAGCGCGAATGCGGAAGAGATGGCGTCGGGGTCGGCCTTGTTGTGGGTGGCGATGGCTATCTTTTTGCCATCATGCCTCTTGAGGAACTCCAGGAACAGTTCACTGGCCTCCTTTGGCATACCCTCTCATTCTCTCCTGGAGCTTCTTCTGGGTGTCCATCACTGTTGCGCGGAGCTTCTCCTCCTGCTTGGAGATGGCGTTCAACTTGACCTCTATGAGTTCGTTCCTCTCCTTCAGGTCCGCCTCGGCTACCTCCTTGGTCGTATGGAGCAGTATTGAGCCTACGGAGCGGTACACCTCTCCCTTCGATTTCCTCAGCTCGTCGAGAGCGTGCTTTACCTCGTTCAGCTGTATCTGGAGCTGGTGCTTCTGTATGAGCAGCACCTCGAGCTGTTTCTCCATGTTCTCGTATTCGATGAGCTCCTTGTTCAAGTCCTCCTGTTCCTTCTTCATAAAGCACCTCTCAATCCTCTATGGCCTCGAAGGCCTGCAGGGCGCGAAGGTACGCGTTCAGCGCGGCCCTCATGGCCACGACGTCTTCCGCATCCACGTCCATCCGGAGAATCCCGCCCTCACGGCTGATAATCGTCCCGGAGCGGCTTCCGACACCGCCTTCGTGCGATACCGCCTTCATGGCGGCTTCGGCGCGTTTCCCGTCCGGGAACCGCACCTCAATCGAGCACCTGGCCTTCATGGAAAACCTACTGTTCTTTCTCCGTTGTGTTCAAAAGCCTTTCCTCAGCCCAGGCCCACCGGCCCCTCTCATCAACGGTTATCCGCGCGAGAACTGCCGCCTTTCCCCCGCGCTCCTCAACCACGCTTATCGAATCGTCGCCCGCCCTGCGGGCCTCATCCGCCAGCTGCGCTATCGTCTTCTTGCCCCTCGCGACATAGCGCTCCCCGGCTTTCCTAGCCATCGTCCTGGCAAGCAGCCGTGTGGCCGGAGACGCGTACCTGCTGGTGGTTATCATCCCTAATCCGTGCTTACTTCCTTGGCAACCGGCGGCCTGGCCTTGAGCAGTATCTTGGCCCCGGTGGTGGGGAAAGCGAATTTCTCCCCTACTGCGACCGATACGCCGGTCTTAGGGTCCTTGTAATCTCCCATGAACCTTTCCTCCGCATAAACTCCGGTTAAAGGTTCATCAAACTTCTTCCGATGAACCCCGCCCGGCCATCAAACGTCATCCGGCCTACGTCCGTACAGACGATTTCAAGACGACTTGGTGTACTCGCTGATTACGCGCGCGGATATCTCGCCCGCCTCGCTCCGCAACGAGTAGGCTGCGCCCGCGAACCTGGCGTCGCACGCCTTGCATGCCCAGAGCGCCGTTGCCTTGCGCGTGACCTTGAGCTTGTGGCATTTGGGGCACTCGTACCTGGCCTTCTTGGATTTTATGGCCTTGTCGACCAGCTTCCTGTTTGAAGCGCCGAATTTTGCAGTCTGCATGAAACTTTCCTCCTATTGCACGCCAGATAAAGTTTCATCAAACTTCCTGCGGCACACCGCAGGAAGCTGAATCACTCTACCCCTTTCAGTATCTTTCTTATGTCGTCCCCTCTTTTAAAAGCTATCTCCATCGCCGACACGAGCTCGTCCCTTGTGAGGGAGCCCCTTCCCTTCTGCATGGCGCACACGTGCTCCTCGGTAGTGCCAATCGTGAGGACGGTCTCGAGCACGCGCTCCTCATCGCGCGAGGGGTCTGTCAGCCAGTGCTCGCCGACCTTTATCATCGTGGTCGTTACGGGCAGCTTGCTCGGGTTCAGCATGCCGGTGTACTCCCCGCGGATAATCTTGCCGCCTTCGACCTTGGGCATCTTCGTGTCCAGGAGCGCGGCGGTGGCCGCGATGGTCGCTGCATCCGTGTAGTTGCCGGCATGGTCTAGCACGTATATGTCGAGGTAGAGGCCGAGGACCTTCTCATTTTCAACGAAGAAGGAGTTGAGGTCTACGCATTCGGCGCTGCGGACCGCCCTGTCGACCACCCTCGCCACTTCAATGGAGTTCTCGTTCGGCGGGCCAGGCTCGAAGGAAGGCGATGCGAGAGGCAGCAGCTCGGAGTTCGTCACAAGGACGCCCTCGGTCGGCCTGTCCGCGAATGGCTTCACGATGTCGAACTTGGTTGCGACCAGCACCTGCGTGTCGCCGATCTTCGCGATGGCCGAGCCTTCGGCCGTCTTTATCACGCTTCTCTGCACGGATATCGGCCGGAATTCGTCGAATTTCCTGCCATCGAACCGTACCCCCTTGCCGAGGGTGTTCCCCATGATGTCCCTCCTGATGTGGGACATGATTATGTCTTTTACTTCTTCGCCCATGTCATCACCACTTAACCTCTTCCTCCTCGCCCTTCTCGTAGAACCTCTTGAGGGCATCGGACTGCATCGCGTTCACTTTCTCGCAGCCCCTGGCCGCCATGTCGAGCATGGTCACGACCTCCTCCCTGGTGAGCAGGCCGTCCATCTGCAGCAGGAGCAGCTTGCCGTCCCTGTGCGAGATGGCGATTGGCATGTCGGACTGGCCGAAGTTGTCCTCGAGCTTGTTCAGGTCGAGGGCAAGCATGTTCCCGGCCTTTCCCACGGCCACCGCGGCCACCATGTCCTTCATGGGGATGCCGGCGTTCGCGAGCGCGACCGCCGCTGCGGTCACCGAAGCGGTCCTGGTTCCGCCGTCCGCCTGGAGGACGTCTATGTAAATGTCTATCTGCGTGTTCGGGAACCTCTCTGCTATTATCAGGTTCTCGAAGACTTCGCGTATGACCTTGGAGAGCTCCGTGCTCCTCCTTGACGGGCCGCTCCTGCTGTGCTCCTCGAGCGATGCGAATGGAGACATCATGTACCTGCATTTCACGAGCGAATGATACGGGCTCGCCTCGTGCCTCGGGATGCATTCCCTCGGGCCGTAGACGCCGCACACGATTTTGTTGCCTCCCCACTCCACGTAGGCAGAGCCGTCGGCCTCGGATATCACTCCTACCTCGATGCGCAGGTTCCTCAGGTCTTCCATGGCCCTGCCATCGGTCCTCTTCCCGTCTATTATGAGCTGGACTTTTCCGCTACTGTCTGCCATATCCTTCACCTTCCTCTCCGCCCTCTTCCCTCTGGGGCGCCTGGACCGGCCTGTCGCCGGTTTCCTTCCTGAGGAAAGCCGCCATCTCGTCCGTGAGGCCGGACTTGTGGGCCTTCCTCTCTATCATCTTTATGGCCCGGAGGAGCAGGGGCATGTCGCTCTTCTCGCTCATCCAGACATAGCCGTTGTTCCCGACCATGATGTCCCCGCCTGTGTAGTTGTTGAGCAGGGTTATCATGCTGCTCTTCTTTCCAATCAGCCTCGGGACTTTCGCAGAGGGGAACTCTATTATCTTCCCCTTGGGCAGGCGCCTCACCTCGCCGAGGTCCACGTCGCCGACCTCGGTTACCGACTTTATCTTGCATATCACGAAGTCGCCACGCTGGAGCGTGAGCCGGACGTCTCTCGTCGGTATGAATCCGCCCTGCGGGAGGTTCAGGTCCACTTCGTAGCCCGCATGGCGCACGTCCACTACGCTACCCACGACCACGTCCCCTACTACCGGCCGGTACCGATTCTCAAGCGGTATGTACCTGCCCTCGTCGTCCACCATGCCGATTACGGCTGCGTAAGTCGCGCCGCCATCGTAAAAGGTGTTCGGGGCGTTTATCCTGCCGTCGGCTATCTTCTCGCCTGGCAATATCACCCGTTTTTCCATCTCAAAACCTCTTTTTGCGTGCCCGCCAATAGCTCAAGGGCTGGCGCTCGTTTTTTCACCAAAAACAGGATATAGCATCAGCTATGTTCCTTTTTGTGTCTCAATCCGAAAAGGATTAGGGACGGAAAGATTTTAAAAATGGCATATCGGCCTCATTTAAAATCTCTTTCACATATCATATCCGCATGGGGGGCGCCGAGGCCGAAATGGGAAGGAAGACTGCCAATCCTTTGCCCCAGCACCGCGAGGAGTCGCAATCCCCGGTTCCGAGGCTTACTTTGCCAGTGCTCCTCGAGAGGTCGCTGCGTGCCGCGGAAAATGCCCTGATGGGGCTGATAACCTACGCCGCTACGGTCAAGGAGTCGCTCCCGCAGGATGATTCGCGGGGCGGGAGCCGGCCCGGGTCTTTGGGGCAACTGCAGGGGGAGAGGTGGCAGTCCATGCTCCGCGCCACGAGGGGCAGGATTGCGCAGGGGCCTGTTTCTGCCATCAGCGAAGAGGAATGGTCGCGCATGGCCGAAGGGCATGCGGGGCCGGAGCGCGTCATTTCCGAAGACGACTACTCAGCCATCCCCTACCTCGGGCCGCTGGAAGATGCGACGCTCGGGGAGCTGTCAGCCGACATATGCCAGAACTGGCTGCCATCCATCGCCGGGGCGGACCTCGCGGAGCGGGTTTCCGGCGCGCCGCCTGTCGTAGCGGTCATGCACCATGGCGAGGACATACGCGGCGAGGAGCTGTTCGTTTCCCTCCAGATGCTCGGCTCGCCCGGGGCGTTCCTGCCAGGGGCTAACGCAATCATCATCAGCGGCCAGGACGCCCTTCTCGGATACGGGGAAGGCGAATCACGGCACATCCTGCTCCACGAGCAGCTGCATTACGCTGCCTGGCTCGGCGGCGGGGCCGATATGCGCTGGAGGGGGGACGACGGGAACCTCTACTCCTGCGACCAGCGGATGGGGTGGATGGCCCACGAGGGCCTGACAGAGCTCATCACGCAGCAGGAAATCCGCTCGCGCGGACTCGGGCCCCGTTCTGTGAATTACCCGGCCGAAACGACCACCAGCTTCTATCTCCAGCAGCTGCTCGGCGAGGGCGGCGAGGCCGTGCTCCGCACCGCGTATTTCACGGGCGATTTCACGGAAGTGCGCACGCGGCTGGACTCGCAGCTTGGCGCAGGGAGTTTCGATACGCTCATGGGCAAGCGCGGGGCGGCCGAGGCGCTTTCCTACATAGTCGGGCGCATGGATGCGCAGGGAATCGACCATTCGACATGGGACCAGGACCCGATTGTCAGCGGGGCGAGGGCCAGGATGGAGCAGCAGGGAGGTCTTGCGCATGGCGTCTGAATTCGGCGAACGGCTGGCAAAGCTCGTCAATTCCGCGCCCTACCGCGAAGCCATCTCCAAATACGTCAGATGGATGCAGAAGCTGAGGACAGCAAGCCGGGCCGAGGCGATGAGAATCCTCCGGGAGAAAAAGGAATTCTTCTCGAAGATGCGCAGCTCCGAGCCGGGTCTGTACGCTTTCCTGGAGGGCGAGGACAAGGCCCTGAGCGAGGAAATATATCTCAGGCTCTCGGGAGAGGCGGCCGCGCTCGAAGTATCCGGCAATCAGTGAATCTCAGCCCGGGAGAATCTTCGTCTCGACCTGCCCGGTCGTGAGCTTGTTCAGTTTGTCGTAGAACTCGCCCTGCAGGCCGCCGAAAATCTCCACCACTACGACAAGGTCCCCGTTGTTGAGCCACTGCTCCCTCTCTATGCCGTAGTTCTTCAGCGTCCCGTAGCACTTGTGCGCGAAAGGTGCCGGCACCTTCACCGCAATCTTCACCTTCTCGAATTTCATCGGAAGGAGGGGCCGCAATGCCTTCACTACGTCCTCGAGCTGCTCACGGGGGTCCTTGAAGGGGTCCACATGGATGTTCGCCTGCTCCATCGCCTGCTCGAGCCTTATCTGGGTGTGCGGCGCCTTCGTCCTCGGGTCTATGGCCTCGCGGAGCAGTATGGCGATTATCTGCTTCCTCCTCTCCTCTACTTTCTTCCGCCTCTGTTCGGTCGTGAGCTGGACCTCCCCGTTCCTCAGGACGAACTCGAGTATCACAACAACGTCGGTGGTGCCGAACACCTTCTGGACGTCGGAGGCCTTCGCCTTCTCGCCTTTCTTCGCGTCGGCATAAATCTCCTCGGCCACGAGGATGTTCTTCACGTCCGGCTTCCTCTTCTCGATGAAGGCGTACGCCGCGTCCGGGTCCACGTAAAGCTCGAACCTCTTCCCATCCTTCTCGTAAGATGCGATTATCGCGCGATCGAGCGTCGTCATAAACTCAGCCGCTTACGCACTGCCTTGCAAATCTTATAAACCTGAGCCGGAACTTACTTTTGGCACAGCAGCATTTCAAAACAATTATATATGAGAGCGAACATCTGTTGGAATCACGCATTTTCCAAGCATGAGGTGATATATTGGCGGAGAAGGAAAGCACAATAACTGTCAGCAAGGACATGTTCTACGGGATAATCATCGTAGGGCTTGGCGCTATGTTGCTGCTCTCGGTCCTGACCGGGGGATTCGGCATAGTGAAGGGCCCGGCAACGAATGCGACGCAGCCGGCCGCGCCGGCGCAACCGACGCAGCCCACGCAGCCGACACAGCCGACCCAGCCGACGCAGCTGCAGAAGCTCCAGGTGGCTGCCGGGAACCATCCGGTCCTCGGAAGCTCGTCCGCTCCAGTCACGTTCGTGGAGTTCTCCGACTTCCAGTGCCCGTTCTGCTCCAAGCTCTACGGCGATGCGCTGGCCCAGGTGAAGACGAACTACGTGGACTCCGGCAAGGTCAAGGTCTATTTCAGGGACTTCCCGCTTTCGTTCCACCCGAACGCGATGCCCGCGGCCATCGCCGCAAGCTGCGCGGATGCCCAGGGCAAGTTCTGGGAGATGCACGACAAGCTCTTCGAAAGCCAGTCGTCGTGGTCCGGCCTGGATGACGCAGGCGACACGTTCAAGGGCTACGCATCCGACCTCGGCCTGAACGCCGCGACGTTCGGCACGTGCTACGATTCCGAGGAGCCCAAGTCCGAGATAAACGCGGACATGGCGCAGGGCCAGACCTACGGCGTGAGCGGGACCCCGTCGAACTTCCTCATAATCCCGAAGAGCAAGGTGAGCCTCGCTGACATAAGCGGGGCCGTCTCCTCGCTGAACTCGCAGTACGGCCAGGGCATAGAGCTCTTCGAGAACGACAACGAGTATGTCGTCCTGATACCGGGCGCATACCCGTACACCGCGTTCAACACGGTGCTGAGCGAAGTCAACTACTGATTTTTCTTTTTCTATATTCTCTCTATTTTTACCTATTTTCAGAGCGCTATCAGCGCGAGCCCTGCAGCCATCAGCAGTATCGCGGCGCATTTGTAGCCATCCAGCCTTTCCTTCAGGATTATCCTGGATACGACCGCATTGGCAACTGGCGAGCCTGCGCCGATTGCGGCCGTGAGGGCGACTCCGATGATGCTGACCGAAAGCGCGTAGAGAAGCGCGCTGGAGAATACGATGCCGCCCCGCATGATGATGACCTGCCTGCACTGGGGCGGCGGAAGCGTCACGTCCCTCCCCCTTAGCATATAGTAAGCCGCTATCAGCGCGAAAATCCCGCTCTCGAGGGCCAGCGTCGCCTCATAAAATCCCATGGAGGACACGAAAACCTTCAGGAAAGCATAGTAATATCCCCAGCCGAGCACTGTAAGCGCCATGTACGCGGCCCCCTTCTCCAGTTTCCAGTTCCGTCCCTCGAAGGCGAGGAGCGCAGAGGCCCCGATTATCAGCAGCGAGCCGAGAATGTCCGTTGCAGGCAGGCTTTCTCCCAGCAGCAGGACGCCGGCGCCTATCACAATCAGCACGTAGGATTCCGAGAGCGCAATCATCACGCTGGAGCTGCCATGCTCCATGGCCTTGAAGAACGCGATGACCGCCCCGGCCCCGACCACCACCTGGATGGCATACGCCGCCCACATCCCCTCCGGCATGGAGACCGTGATGCCTGCCGCGAAGGCGCCTGCCCAAAGCAGTGCAACCATGACGACGTAGCTGTACATCAGCGCCTTGTGCCTGCCAGCCTTCGCTATGGCGAGCTTCGTGGCGGCGCCGCTTGCGCCGACGAATAACAGCGAGCCTAGCGCTGGGAGAAGCTCAAGCATCCGATTGCCCCGCCGGAAATTCCGCGAGCACCGAGTATTTCGGCCCCGAAGGCCCGAGTTCGCTCTGCATGAGCCGGAATACGCTCACGTCGAACCGGCCGAAGCTCTCGCCTTTGTGCTTTTCAAGGAAAGGCGACAGGGCCAGCTTCCTCTTCACCCTCGCGATTGTGAGATGCGCCGTGAACCTATCGTCCGCCCCGTATCCGGAGAGCGCCCCGATGACGTCCTTTGCAAGGGATTCCAGCTTCCCGCCGCTCTCGGCCCCTGCCCACACGACGCGGACGTACTGCTCGCTCGGGAAAACGCCCACCCCCCTGAGTTCGCACTGGAAAGGTGCGAACCTTACGCTGGCCAGCCTTTTCCCGATGGTTTTGAGTTCCGCGTCCCGGGTTTCGCCGAGGAACTTGAGCGTGAGGTGCATGTTGTCCGGCTTCACCAGGCTTATTCCGTCCTGCGCAATCTCCATGCCGAGGGCGGCAAGGCGGCCTTTCAGTTCATCAGGAACCGGAACCGCGACGAACAGTCTCATGCTTTTTAATCCAGCGCACGGATTAAAACTATATGTCGGGGAGCGAGGTCTACCGGATGTCCGCGGGCGCGTCCATGCTCACCTTCAGCGGCGGCCAGATGAAGATAAAGGAAAGCGACGCAACGGCCGGCATCTCCGTGCGCGTCCTCGAGGCCGGGCGGCTCGGCTTCGCCTACTGCCAGGCCGAATCAGGGCTGGACGAGGCGCTTTCCCGGGCCCGCAGGCTCTCGAAATTCTCGGTCGAAAGCGGCTTCTCGTTCGCGCCTCAATCGCAATTCCCGCCTCTGGATGTGGCGGACCCTGCACTTGAGCCGGATGACATCGACCTCCTGCGCTATTTGGTGGAAGAGGCGAAGGATGCCGCCGCATCGAAGGGAGGCAAGCCGCGCGTGATATCCTCCATGGAGCGGGAGGAGGTGAGGCTTGAGAACACCGCCGGCCTTTCGGGTGCGTACGCCAAGACCACTGCCTCCCTCTATGTCGAGTGCATGGACGGGGACGGGTTCGGGCTCTCCTACCTCGCCTCGACGCGGAAGCCCGGGGAGACCGCATCCCTCGGCCTGAGGGCGGCGGAGATGGCCCGCTCCATGCAGAATGCGGGCAAGCCCGATGGCGGCTCTTACACGGTGGTGATGGAGGTGGAGGCGCTGGAAAGCCTCGTGGAAACGCTCCTGCCGTCATTCTCCGGGGACTGGAAGCGGAGGGGCATAACCCGGCTTGCCGAGGGGAAGGCGTTCTCCGGGGCGCTTTCCATATACGACGACGGCCTTTCCGCGGGCGTGAATGCGCGCCCCTTCGACGATGAAGGCACGCCCTCAGCAAGACGGGCGCTAATCGAGAACGGAGAGGTGAAGTCGTTCATGTACGACCGCGAGACCGCCGCCCTCGCCAGGGAGGAGCGCTCCGGTGCATGCACCCGCGGCTCTTACGACTCGCCGCCTTCAATCGGCGCCTCGAACATAGTCATCTCCCCGGGCGACCGGAAGGACCTCGGCGACCTGGAGAGATTCATAGAGGTCCATTACGCGCACGGCTCGCACACGGCCAACATCACGAGCGGGGACATAGGGCTGGAGGTCAGCGCTGCGTTCCTCGTCGAGAAGGGAAAGCGCAGGCCGATGAAGGGCTTCATGCTGAGCGGAAACGTCTTCGACATGTTCTCGAACATCGAGGCCATAGAGAGCAGCCAGCGGGTGCAGGGCTCGCTGATTGCGCCGCGCATAGCGTTCCGGGACGTGCGCGTGGTTTCGTGAGCGTGGCTCCGGCTATCTTATCCTGGCTCCCCGGTGGTATATCTCCCCGCCAATAACGTGCCTGCTCATGCTTTCGTAATCGCCTTCGAGGTCTATCCTGCCGCCCCTCATGCACCTTCCGGCCTCCTTCCCTGCCCTGCCGAGGACGGTTATCCTCCCCCTCGACATGAACGCGCCAAGGCCGTTCCCGGCATCGCCCTCGATGAGGATTTCCGCGCCCTTCAGCTTCCTGCCTGCGTAGTGCCCTGCGCTACCTTCGACATGAATCATCCCGCCCCCGGCATCGAGGCCGAGGTAGTGCTCGGCGTTACCTTCTATCGTCAGCGTCCCGGCAAGCATCTCCTCCCCGGCCGAAAGGCCCGCCGGCCCTTTCACCAGAAGGTCCTTCGAGTTCCAGTAGCCGAGGTGGTCTATCATCCTGCCCGCCGAGGTCGCATGGAGCGTGTATGCGCCGGGCGGGCCGCCGTTCACGAGCGCGCTGAGGAAATAGCCGGCCATGGCCGGGAATCCGGACCCGTCCGGGAATCCGCTCATGGCAATGCTGAATGCCTCGACGTCCGCCGGGGAATAGAAGGCGTACCGGATGGCCTCAGTCGTCCAGAAATACCTCTCGTCGCCTGTTCCGTCCCTGCCCGCGCATTCCCGCCATGCGGCATGGAGGGCATCCAGCACGGGGGTCCCCGCTTTCTGCAGCTCCCTGAGCCTCCCTTCAGCCTCAGGCGTATACCTCCCGAAGCGTTTTGCAGCGGAAAGAGCAAGGGCGTGCCCTGCGCCACGAATCGTGCTGGCAGCCAATATCACGGACATTAGTTTAGATTAATGGTAATAAGTGTTATAAAGAGTTCGGCACATGGTGCTTACGGCAAACTATTTAATTCTCCCGAAGGTGATATAGCTGTCGATACTTATGAATTTCAAGTCCACCGCAGAGGTAAAAGTCCCGGACAGGATAATAGACCAGATAATCGGCCAGGACAATGCCGTGGAGATAGTCAAGAAAGCCGCCAAGCAGAAGCGCAACGTGCTCCTGATAGGCCCGCCGGGAACGGGCAAGAGCATGATGGCGCAGGCGATGGCTGAGCTGATGCAGAGCGAGGTCCTGGAGGACGTGCTCGTCTACCAGAACCCGAACAACGAGAACCAGCCGATGGTGCGGGTGGTGCGGACGTACCCGGACCAGGCGTACCTGCAGAAGAACCGGCAGCTCAGCCAGTTCTTCTCGCCCAAGGAGCTCGAGAAGATAAAGAAGCTCGGAAGCGGGGACGCGCTCGCGAAGGCGCTGCGCACCGGCCTTGGCAGGCGGCTCGTCTCGTTCCAGAAGCCTAAGGAGGAGTCGCGCGGCCCATCCTCCATCTTCGTAATCGCATTCCTCGGCCTCATAATCCTCGGCGTGATGCTCGCAGCTGAAATCCCGGAGAACGTCAAGCTCCTGGCGATCGTGACCATCCTCGGCCTCGGCCTGCTCTACATAATCTCCACCGCGACCGCGGGCCTCGGCCGCAGGCTCATGCTGACCGACCAGAGCGTCCCGAAGCTGATAGTGGACAACAGCGAGAAGTTCGCGGCCCCGTTCGTGGACGCGACCGCATCGAGGGCGGGTTCTTTGCTTGGCGACATAAAGCACGACCCCTTGCAGTCCGGGGGCCTCGGCACTCCGGCGCACCTGCGCGTGGAAGCCGGCGCCATCCACCAGGCGAACAAGGGCGTGCTCTTCATAGACGAAATCGCCTCCATGAAGCTGAACTGGCAGCAGGAGATACTCACCGCGATGCAGGAGAAGCGCTATCCGATAACGGGCCAGAGCGAGATGAGCTCGGGCGCCCTCGTGAAGACGCAGCCGGTGCCCACCGATTTCGTTCTTGTGGCGGCCGGAAACCTGCCGGACATGGCCCAGATACACCCGGCCCTGCGCTCGCGCATCCGGGGCGGGGGCTACGAGGTCTATGTCGAGGACTCCATGGAGGATACGCCGGAGAACCAGGAGAACCTCGTCCGGTTCATAGCCCAGGAGGTCAAGAGGGACGGCAAGATTCCGCATTTCGATTCCGGGGCCGTGGCCGAGATAATTGAGGAGGCCAGGAAGATGTCCGGCCGCAGGAAGAAGCTCACGCTCAACCTGCGCGAACTGGGCGGCCTCGTCCGGGCAGCAGGCGACATCGCCCGCGACAAGAGCCTGCCGCTCGTCACCAAGGCAGAGGTGATGGGGGCGAAGTTGGTGTTCAAGTCAATCGAGAGCCAGCTCGGCGCGAAGATAATCGAGCACAAGAGGGAATACCAGACAATCATAACGAGCGGCGCAGAGGTCGGGAGGGTGAACGGCCTTGCGGTCCTCGGCGATTCGCGGGCAGGCCTCGTCCTCCCCATCGTCGCGGAGGCGACTCCGGCCGCATCGATTAGCGAGGGCCGCGTCATCGCTACCGGGAAGCTCGGCCTCATAGCGAAGGAGGCAGTGGACAACGTTTCGGCCATATTCAAGAAATACATAGGCACGGCCATCGCGCGGACCGACCTGCACATACAGTACCTGCAGACGTACGAGGGCGTCGAGGGGGACAGCGCGTCCATCTCCACGGCCGTGGCGGTTATTTCCGCCCTTTCCAACATACCGGTGCGCCAGGATGTGGCCATGACCGGCTCGCTGGACGTGCGCGGCCGCGTTCTCCCTGTCGGGGGCATCACGGGCAAAATCGAGGCCGCAATCGAGAGCGGCATAAAGAAGGTGCTCATCCCGAAGGCGAACGCCCAGGACGTCTATCTGCAAAAGGAGAGGAAGCAGAAAATCGACATAGTGCTCGTGAACGACATGGTGGACGTCCTCGAGCACGCGCTTGCCGACTGCAAGGGAAAGAAGGAGCTTCTGCGCAAGATGAAGCTGCAGGCCGACTAGGCAGTCATTCGCCCGACTTCAGCACCACGTTGTCGTCCACCGCGCTCACGGCCGACATGGAAATCGCGTACCTCTTGTCGAAAATCGTCTGGATGATGAGCTTGCCCCTCCTCGCGTCTATGCCCACGACCTTGCCGACGTAAGTCCCGTGCTCGGAGATGGCCTCCTTGCCCTCTATCTTCATCTCCATGAGCACCTCCTTCCGGTACCAGTTCACGAACGAGGTCGCGAAATACCCGAGGACGACCGACACGCCTATAGCGAGCAGGAAAGTCCCGAAGTCGACATACGGCTCGTTCAGGTTCACTATCCAGCTGCTTCCAACGAGGATGACGAAAGTGGAGAGCCCTGCCGCGGCCCCATAGAGCATGTACTTGGTTATCTTGAACTTCTTCTTCTCCATCAGGGCGTCTATGCTCTTCCCGATGAGGATGAGGAGGGCGCCCGTGAAGAACACCCAGCTCACGCTCCCGAAAACGAGCGCTATCAGCTTGTCGTTCGCGAGGCTGAGCGAGATTCCCTTCTGCAGCGTCTGGTAGCCGACGAAAATCCCTATTCCGAACACGGCGAGCGAGCCGATGTACCCTATCCAGCTCGTCCTCTCGAACGAGAACCTGAAGTCCTTCACCACGTCGAGGAAAAGGTCCTCGATTCCATAAACCCGCATGAGGGCGTAGATGGCGACGATTATGAATATCGGGACGAATCCCCACCCCATGTAGACTGAGATGGCGGTGAGAAGCAGCAGAAGGGCGGGAATCCCGATTATCGTCTTGGAGAACGACGGGTCGCGCAGCTTCTCGAGCAGCACGAAATACGTCTTCTCCAGCTCCTTCGCCTGCTTGATGAACACTATCTTGGTCGAATCCACCTTCAGCCTCGACTTGATGATGGGCAGGATTTCCTCGTCGGACGCGCCGTCCGAGACAAGGACGCACGAGACGGGGTTGAGCTCGGTGATTATCTTCTCGAGCTGGGAGCTTATCTCCCGGTCGGCCCTGTAGCCGAGCTTCCTGTCGCCGGTGAGCGTTACGACCTCCACGTTCTCCCCTTCGCTTCGCATCTTGTCGAAAATCTTGACGGCGTAGAAGATGGCGTTCGAGTCCGGGTCCTCCGGGTCTGCGAGGGCGAGTGCCATCGCCCCTTCGAGGTTCCTCTCGCGCCCGACAAGGGGCCCGCTGACCCTCCCTTTCTCGAAGAGGTCGTTGTCGCGGTCGATACAGAGGACAAGGATGGGCCGTTTCATAAGATAACCACTCTTGTCTTATTTATAAAACTCACTTATCCGCTTATGGCCGATTCGTACCTTCGTCTAGCCAGTTATACCTCTCCATGGATTGCGGTCGATGCTATAGTGCGCCTCTTCCTTCCAGAACTCCCCGTTTATGATGCGGTTTCTTAGTTTCCAGACGCCTTCCACATCTCTCAAACGTTTCGTATGAATCCTGAATTCGCTATCCTTGCCGTGGATAACGAGGGCTCTCAGCAGCCTCCCTGCCCGGTCATAGAAATCCGGCTCGCCCTCAAGGGCGCCGAGGGCAACGCTCAGCCGCTCCACATCGTCCGCTGAATGCCTGATTTGCTGAATCCGCCCGGCCAGTTCCTTCTCCCGGACATCCCAAAGCGCAATGAGCCGGTCCAGGACCTCGTCCTTTCGGGCCTCCCTTACGGGGCCCCCGCTCTCGCCTTTATACCTGCCGAATTTTTTCGAGGCGGCCAGCGCAGCCCATCCGGATGTCCGGTGCGTATGTCTCATCATGCCAGTCACTTATCGACAATCAGCCTTCCCTTATGGTATATCCTTCCGGAAATCATGGTTTCCGAAATCCCGCCGAAATCGCCCTCGAAGTGTATCTCACCGCCCCTCATGCCCGGGCCGACCAGATTATCCGCATTGCCAAATACCCAGATCTCGCCGCCGGTCATCTTCGCCCCGATTGGCAGATTTCCGACCGGGGAGCTTATGGCGTCCCCGTGAATCCTTATCACCCCGCCGCTCATCTTCCTGCCTACCCGCCCAAAAATGCCCCCATGGTAGTCTATCGAGCCTTTCTCCATACAGTTCCCTAAATTGAAATCGCTTGCAGTGCCATAAAGGGGCGCGCCCCTGCGGAAAGTGACTTCCTTTACATTCCGGTAACCGAGTTCGGCAAGTGCTATCCCCACCCCATCAAGGTCTATATCGAAAAGCTCGCGGGAACTGCAATTTATGACGGCGCTGAGGGCGATTCCTGCCCTGAAGTTGTTATGCTTTATCAGCCCCACCCCCTCATCCTCGGGGAGCAGTATGCTTAATTCCGCTACCCTGGCGGCAAACTCTCCGAATTCGATCCCGGCCATCCCGAGGGCCTCCACCCCCTTTGCGGCCTCCTCGTACATCTTTTCCAGGTCCCTGGTGGCTTTTTGCGAATCCCACATCCTCTGCCACAGGTCCATTATATCGTTGAATTCCTCGCGTTTATACTGGCCTGTCCTGGAAGCCTTTTCGGCTTCAGGCCCATACCTGCCGAATTTTTTCGAGGCGGCCAATGCCGGCAGGCCGGCGAAGCAGGGTGTTTGTCCAATCATAGGCTCACTTGTGTCAATAAGTGAATTTTATTGTATTGTTCATCCTTAAAAACCCTTCCATCCAATGGTAATTCCTCTTTAAAACAGAGGCATTGCCATGGAAAAGAAGCTAGTTCTTCCGGGAGACCATCTCTCGAGTGCCGAGGAGGCCGAGCCCGGGGAGAACACTTACACTGAAAAGGACGAGGTATACTCCGCGGCCGCGGGGGAGAACCTGAGCGAGCCCGGAAAGGCAGCGGTCAGGACGAAGGGAAGGTTTCTCGAGCAGCCTGCCGTGGGCATGGCCGTCTTCTGCCTGATAACCAAGGCCGGCATGAACAAGGCTATCGCCGGATGCATTCCTGCCAGAGAGGCAGAAGGCGGGCAGAGGGGCGTGGAGATAGAGGCCGTCCTCCCAGTGACCGCGATAAGGAACAGCTACGTCCGCGAGGTCCGCGACGAGGTGCGCGTCGGGGACATAATCAAGGCGAGGATACTGACCATAGACAAGACCGGCTTCGAGATAAGCATGAAGCATCCGGAGTGCGGGGTGCTCGTCTCGTTCTGCCCGCGCTGCCGCATGCGCATGGAGCTGCGGGAAAGGATATTCACCTGCCCGTCCTGCTCGTGGAAGGACCGGAAGAAGCTTCCCCTCGCGGAGGGGGAGGCCCCGCCGCCCGAGGAGATGGGTGAGCGCCGCGGGCGCCCGCCGTTCCGGGAGCGCGGAGGCTTCCGGCGCGAAGGCGGAAGGGGCGGCGAGCGCAGGGGCAGGCCGTTCGGAAGAAGGCCCGGACCAGGGGGAAGGCCCGGCTCATACTGATGATGGGGGTCAAAAACCCCACCTAGAAAGGCGTAGAGGGTTTTTATGGAGATGAAGGTACTTTTGAACGAGAAGAACACGCTCGAGATGGAGCTTACGGGCGCGGACCAGTCCCTGGCCCAGCTCCTTGCTGAGAAGCTGAATGACGAGAAGGACGTCGAGTTCGCGTCCTACAAGGTCGAGCACCCGCTCGTCACCTCCCCGAAGCTCATCGTCAGGACGAAGAAAGGCGAGCCGGCCAAGCTCGTCCTGGAGAAGCTCGAGGAGATACGGAAGGAGCTCGCGGATTTCCGGGGGCAGTTTTCGGACATCGTGAAATGATGCAAATCACCCGGGAGAATATCAAGAAGCCCCAGGTCCAGCTCCTGGCGCTTTTTGGCACGCTCGTCCTCGCGCTCCTGTCGAACTTTCTTTTCCGCGATTCAGGGTTCCCGCTGAACCTCCTCTCGCCGCTTTTCGGCATCCTCATCGTAGTCGAAATCGCTTATTTCGTCGCCCTGGAGGTTAAGGACGGCGCCAAGAAGCACGGCTGGAAGCACGAGGTCGTGGACACGGTCGTCGCCCTGCTCGTCGCGGTCGGCATCTGGTTCGGCGCCTCGCTGGTGCTGAACACGAGTTCCCCACTATCCGCCGTGGTTTCATGCAGCATGCTCCCTAATCTCCAGCGCGGGGATTTCGTGCTTGTGCAGGGGGCGCCTGTCCGCGCATACCAGCTCGACATGAGCGGGGCAGAGCTCGAATCCCTCACGTCCGACTCCATGATAACCTACGACGGCGGGAACGCGACCATAAAGGGCTCTCTGCTCCCGTACTGCATCGCGAGCAGGGGGAGCCAGATGTGCCAGGCGTTCATAACTTCCCCCGGCTCGTTCCTGGAAAAGAAGGGCGCATTCACGTACCGCTACGAGCGGTGCGGCATTTCGTTCTCGAACGGCACTGCCGGCTCGATGCCCTGCCTGAAATCAGTCGCGTTCCATGGCACCGAATACCTCACAAATTTCTCCAATGACGTCATAGTCTACCAGCCCGGTGCCGGGGATGCATATGCGAAGATAGGCGACATCGTCCACCGGGTGCTGTTCAGGATAGACGCGGACGGGAAAGGCTATTACATAACGCGCGGGGACAACAACCCGGTCCTTGACATGCAGGTCTATGATTACGGGCGGGACCTCATGAACCGCCCCATCCCGGAGGAGAACTCGCGGGGCAAGGTCATCGGCAGAATCCCGCTTCTCGGCTACTTCAAGCTGTTCATCTCGGGCTATTTCGGCGAGGACTCGCAGTGCAGGACGCAGCTCGAGTTCACGCACGTCTAAATCAAGTGGAGCCAAAAACGCAAAACCCGAAATCGGGAACCGGCTGCCGGAAACCGGCTACCCGTAATGGCTCCCCCTGAATTCGCTCGTTATTATCTCCTTCAGCATCTCCCTGATTTTCGCCTTCTCCTTCTCCGGCATCTTCAGCGAGCCTATCTTGCCCTCCCACTCCACGAGCGCGCTCACGACGCGGTTGAAGGTGCGCTCGTTGTCGGTGTAGTGGGCGTAATCCAAGAGCGCAAGAAGCGCGTATCTCGATTCCGATTCGCCGAGCGCGCCGAGCACGGCCGCCCTGAGCACGTGGCTGGCCTCGTTCTCGTAGGAGCACAGGTGGGAGAAATGGTACGTGAGGAGCTTGGCAGCGTCGTCGCTCCCCCTCAGGCGCCCAAGGAGCTTTATGAGTTCAATTAGGCCTTCCAGCGAGGTGTTGTAGTTGAATATGGCCCGGTAGACGCTCATCCTCTGTTGCGATGGCTCCACGCCCGGCGTCTTCACCTTGAAATAATCAAGGGTGTGCATCACCTTGAGGTCCACGCTCGTCGCGAGGCTCTCATGGAGCATGTAAAGGAGCATCTGCCTCACGGTCTCGCTTCCCTTGGAGTATACGCTCTCCAGCTTCGCGACCGCCTCGTCCTTCGCCTGCTCGTTCACCGCCACCGGATAGAACCTTATGGCGAACATGGCGCTCTCGGTTTCCTTCAGGAGCGCGGCCATCTCCTGCTGGCCGGCATCGGTTTTCCGGTCGATAGCAGCCTGTTCCGGGTTTCCGGCTGCAGGTTTCGGAGCTGCGGGTGTTTCTGGTTTCGGGTTTGGGGTTTTGGGCTGCTCTGCCCCGGAGGCGGAAGCCCCGGCTGCAGGGCCCATCCTGCCTTCCTCGGATGCCTTGCGCTCGTCCTTTTTCATGAGGCCTTTATAATGCAATCCGATTATTAAATCAGCGTGATTCACGAGGTATTTTTCGCAACATCCAACAGCAACAAGGTCGCTGAGGCTACCGAAGTCCTGGGGAGGGAGGGGATAGCCGTAAGGCACTTTCCCTTCGAATACCGTGAGCTGCGCTCGGACGACCTGGAGGAAGTGGCGCGCGACGCTGCTGCCGAGGCGTTCAGGAGGTGCCGGATGCCGGTCTTCGTGGAGGACACCGGCCTTTTCATAAACGCCCTGAACGGCTTTCCCGGGACGTTCTCGGGATGGGTGCAGAAGAAGCTCGGCAATGCCGGCATCCTGAAGATCATGGCCGGCGTGGAAGACCGCTCGGCGCGATTCGCTACCTGCATCGCGTACCATGACGGGTTTCGTGTTTCGTGTTTTGCAGGGGCATGCCGGGGCAGCATAGCCCTGGGGGAGCGCGGAAGCTCCGGATTCGGCTATGACTCCATCTTCGTGCCGGAAGGGCATTCACAGACGTTCGCCGAAAGCATACAATTAAAAAACAAGCTATCTCATAGATATAAATCTCTTCTAGAATTCTCCAAGAGTCTACACACCTTAAGGTGAACCTATGGCAAGATTGCATTCAAAGAAAAAGGGCAAGTCCGGCACCAAGAGGCCCAAAAGCACGGCCTCGCCGGAGTGGACGCCGATGAAGAAGGCGGAGCTGGGGGAAGCAATCCTCAAGATGGCCCGCGAGGGCGTCACGCCGGCCAGAATCGGCCTGGCGCTCCGCGACCAGCATGGCGTCCCCAACATCCGGGCGGCGCTCGGGATGAGCCTCAAGCAGTACCTGGCCAAGGAGAAGGCCACGCCTGAATACCCCGAGGACCTCATCAACCTTATCCGGAAAGCCGTGCGCGTGTCCGCGCACCTCAAGGCCTCCAAGAACGACGTTCACAACCAGGTCAAACTCGGCCATGTGGAGTCGAAAATCCACAGGCTGGCAAAGTACTACTCGTCCCGCGGGATGCTCCCGGCAGGGTGGAGATACGACCGCGAGAAGGCGTCCCTGCTCGTAAAGTGATGGTGATCCTTTGGATTGACCGGCGAGCCGGTCAAGTATAAAAATCCGTGATTTTTATGGCTGGCAAGAAAGTCAAGACTGTAGACAAATGGAAGGCCAAGAAATGGTACAGCGTCAAGTCGCCGACTATGTTCGAGAGCAAGGAGCTCTGCGAAGTGGTCGCTTCGGAAGACGCCAGGCTGCTCAACCGCGTGGTGCGCTCGAGCCTCCTGGAGCTTGGCATGGGCGGGGCCTCGCAGATGGCGATGTTCACCACCCTCCGCTTCCGCATCAGCGGCGTCAACGGGACTGACGCATCCACGATACTGCTCGGGCACGAGATCGCCCCGTCTTTCATCAGGACTTTCGCAAGGCGCGGCAAGTCCCTCATCCACCAGGTGGTGGACGAGAAGACGAAGGACAACGAGAGCCTCCGGCTGAAGATAATCGCGGTGACCGGGGCCCGGGTGAGCGAGAACACGCGCAGGAACCTCCGGAACATCATAGTCGAGGAGTGCAAGAAGGGGATTGCCGAGAAGAACTTCGAGGAGGTAATCCAGGACGTGATATACGGCAGGTTCTCCTCCAGGGTGTTCAGCAGGCTAAAGCAGGTCACGAAGATGAGGCGCGTCGAGATACGCAAGTCCGAGCGCGGCGAAGTCTTCAAGTGAGCCTTTCCTCGGTCACGGCTCAGGATAAAGGCTCGCGAAACTTCCTGAGGTTTTTGTTCCAGCGTTCTGTCCTTCATTTTTCAAAGAACAAACACCGGAAACCGAAAACAGGAAACCGGAAACCCACCGGCTTATCCTGCGGAATGTGAGATGTCCCTATGATACCCGGCGGAATGGACCCCAAGAAGATGCAGGCGCTCATGAAGCAGATGGGCATACGGAGCGAGGAAATAGAGTCGAGCAAGGTCGTCATCGAGACCTCCTCAGGAGCCATAATCATCGAGCAGCCCCAGGTCGTCCAGATAACCATGCAGGGGCAGAAGTCGTTCCAGATAAGCGGCAACGTGCGGACCGAGGCGCGCGCATCCGCCGATGATGTGAAAATGGTCATGGAGCAGGCCGGATGCTCCGAGGAGCAGGCGCGCGAGGCTCTTGAGAAAAGCGGCGGCGACATAGCAGAGGCCATCGTCCTCCTGACCGAAGGCAAGGAATAAAAACATTGGGCGAGTTGTCGTTCCATGGCGATACGCCGCGAGATTCTGCTTATCCTGGCCCTTATTCTTGTGATAGCGGTGCTCGTCAAGCTCATCGAGTTCTTCCAGGTCAATGTCGTGGAAGCCGACGCGAGCAAGTTCGTCCTTGAGGATTTGCGCTCCAAATACCCGGAGGTGGACCCGGAGAAGGACATCGAAATCATGACAATCATCCAGAAGACGAACCAGTACGGACAGCGCTATTTCGAAGTCAAGGCGCGCGTCACCGAGGGCGCTGGCACTCCGTGTCCCGAGCGCTCGCACATATTCTACAATTATCCGGCGCAGAACTTCGTGCCCCAGCTTCCGGAAGTGATAACATCCGGGTGCCTGGTATGCACCGAGGGCATCTGCACCATCGCATTCCCCGAGGAGGCCGTCATAGCGTCGCACACTTTCAGCGGGACCGGGGAGATAAGCGGCTACCTGAGGCTCTTTCCCGACGCGGTCCCGGCGGTAATGGAACAGGAGGACTCGTGGAAGGTCGTATGGGACTCGCCGTCCGCCGGCTATTCATACGACCTGCTTCTCAGGAGGGACGGGAACGTCTCCAGCGTGAAACTGCTGCAGAAAAGCTGAGAAAACCGTATTTTAACATATTTTTAAACTTTACCACACAACAATCCCATATGAGAAAACTGGCGCCTCCCGCTCTAAACCCCCCAGCCAGGCCGCGCGCCGCCCATACCCCCCTTCTCGACAACCTGGTCTGCTGGGACCTCGATGAGACGCTCGGCCGTTTTTACGGGATAGCCGCGGAAAGGAACGGCTACCGCTACGAGGGAACGGATGGCCTTCGGCCGGGGATAAAGGCGGTCCTCGCCAGCCTTTCGGGCATCGGCCTCTCGCATATCCTCACGACCGCGGCACCGGACGACTATGCGCACGAGGCGCTGCGGAGATTCGGCCTTGCCGGGTTTTTCAGCGGGGTCTTTACCGAAAAAACCATCCTGTCCGGAGGGAGGAAGGACTATCCTGTCGTTGCGGAGGCGCTCGGGCTCCAGGAGGAAGATTTCTGGCGGAGGGCGCTCTTCGTGGGCGACATCCATCAGATAGACCGCCCTCCCCGGGGGGTGTTCATATACGAGCCCCATGCGCCGTCGTATAGCGCGCACATACCGGGCGCCATAATCGGGCTCCTCCTGCAGGAGGGCGGGGGGGATGCGGCCGAAGGCTTTTCGAAAATGTTCCTCAAGGGTTGCCTTGCGCCTGCCGGAAACAGCGATGCTCCGCTGCACCCGGCTTCCAGCCTGCGCTCCGAATCATTCACCGCCCGGATGTATTACGAGGGCGTTACCGGCATCATACGCGTCGAGGAGGCCGCAGCGGCCTTCAGGCTGCCTCTTGAAGCCCCCTGACGCCCCTAAAACCCCGGCTTTTATACCTTTCCGGGCTTAAATATGACAGGAAGGGGTGCCTGATGCCCAAGAAAACAGACAGAAAAGTCCCGAAGCACAAGCATGAGGAAACGGCCGGGAAGAAGTTCCCCGGCCCGCAGGCAAAGCCAGAGCCGGACAGGAAATCCGCTGAGGCCTCGCCAGTCCTTGCCATGCTCGGGAAGGCCGCTCCGCTCGGGAAAGAGTTGGCCGGGATGCTGAGCCTCCCGGGCGAGCTGCACGAAGAAAACCGCTGGTCGTTCACTTCCGAGAAAGGCAAGTCCGTCCAGGCGCTCGCCGATGCGTTCATCCTCAAGTCCCCCCTGCCCCAGGGGCTTCCGGAATACGGGATAAACATCAGCTCCCGGGGAAGCAATACGTTCTGCACCTTCATTGACAGCAAGCGAAAGGTAATTGTCTTCGAAAGCGTGGGAAACATGCACGTCCCGGAGGGCGGCTCCTGGAGTTCATTCCAGTCCAGCCTGCGGGATGCCTTAGAGGAAGCGAGGCGGCTTGGCGCTCTCGGGACTGCATTCAGCTTCGTGATATGCAACGAGGGCATCGTGGCCCACTTCTGACTGATTAAAAACCGTTGCCTGCCAATTATCCCCATGGCCAAGAACGCTTCGAGCGCAAGCCCGGTGACCCCCGGAAGGCTGCCGGACAAGGACTTCTTCTCGCGCGTCAGTCCCGCGGATTCAAGGATTCCCGCCCCCGAAGCCAGGCAGGTCTCATCCAAGCAGGTCCTTGGCACCCTGAAGGCGTATGGAAAGGGGTGGGACGCCGAGCTCGAAAAATTGCTGAATGTTCCGGACAGGCTCTTCATGCTCCAAACGGACGACGCCACTTATTATTCGAGCGAAAACCGGTTCGGGTTCAGCGACATGATGCTCTCGATGGGCTCCGGGACGCTTAAGAGGCCCCCGGCCGATTACGGGATAGCGCTATACGGAGAGGGCGGGTCGGTCTATTTCATACTTGCTGACATGAACCGCAGGATAGTCGTGCGCGAGCGTATATACTGCTTCCATGAAAAGCCCCCGGAAAAGGACTGGGGCGAGGTCAAGACTCGGATAAAGGA
Organism: Microcaldota archaeon; assembly: GCA_040754495.1. GTDB lineage: Archaea > Micrarchaeota > Micrarchaeia > Anstonellales > Bilamarchaeaceae > Bilamarchaeum. The sequence continues at coordinate 5,146 of JBFMCO010000065.1, read as the reverse complement.
GGCGCTCGCCCTTGCGGGAAGGAGCGGGAACAAGACCGCAGTGTATGACCAGGTGCTACTCGCAGCAAACGTTCAATAACCTCATTCAAGCTCAAGCTGCATCTCCGCGCGGTTGAAGTGGAAATTGACATTCCGCAGGAAATCCTTTATCGTGTACCCGACTGTTTTTCCGCCTATCCTGTGGACCGTGACGAACTTCCGTCCATGCTGGACATTCTCGGCCTCGGACAGGTCATAGCCTGATACCCACACAGTGAGGTCCCCTTCGGCGCTTCTTCTTGCCATGAGCCGCGTGCCTTCAACAGGGGTCGGCAAATCGTACGTCTTCTCCTCGCCATAGACTCCGAAGCCCGGAATGAAATGCTCGACGACCTCCCCTGAGGTGGCCCTCGCCTCCAGGCGGTCCCCTACACTTTCCTCACTCGCCCTCACATTGCCGCTGAAGGTTATCCTCAGCGCCCTGGAATCGGCGCTGGAGCTCAGCATGAAAGTCAGCTTCTTTTTAGCCTGCGGCAGTCCCAGGTCAAGATGGCTGTCCGGCCCACTGGGGGATACCTTGAATTTTTTGGGGAACCTGCGCTCCATGGTATGCGGCCCTCCCTCCTTGGATTTCTCTTCCATATACATTACCTCTCACATAGTAACTTAATCGTTATCGTCTTCCCTGCACTGCGCCCAGCGTCGTCCTGTAGTGGCCTTCGCCGTTCCCGCCGTTCGGATAGAGCGTTATGAACGTAAGATTGTATTCCAACCGCCCGTCTGGCAGTTCCCTGAGCGGCTCCGCGCCCTCCTTCGGCGCCGCCGCGAGCTGGACGAAGGTTCCGCTTCCTTCCCAGCTTCTTGCGGAATCATAATAGCTGAATGCCACTCCCGGGGCAGGGTAATCGCCGTAACCCGCGTTGAACTGCTGCAGGGAGGTATTCTTCCCGACCATCTCCCGGACAGCCTGCCTGGATGCATCGCCAAGAAGCCTCTGGACCTGTTCCTTCAGCTCCTTCTGCTGCTTGGTGTCTGCCTTCTTGTTGATGTCTGCGACGCCCTCCTTCAGCGCCTGCGCGGAAGCGTCCTCCTCACGCATCCCGCCTTCGCGGAGTTCCCTGGCCCTTGCAGTGAAGGGCGAATCCGGCGCAGCGTTCGCAATCGAGCTATCGAGAATCTCCCTTGCCCTTTTTTCCAGCGGCTTGCCGGGTGCGGCCCCGCTTACTATGCCCCTGGCAACCTCCCTCCCAAGTTCGCTGAATGTCAGCCGCCCATACGGCTGCGCTGCTATGGCCTGCTGGATAAGCCTGAACGCCCCGTCCGCAGTGCCGACGTTGACCTCCCCGTCCGGCATCAGCACGGTCTCATTCGCATGCCCCTCGACAAAGTGCCTTATAGTGGCGGGGTCCATCGTTATGTTGTATACTATCTTCCCGTCCCTGGATTCCACCCTGAATGTGACCGGAACGAAAAGCCTTTCCAGGAATTTCTGCATGTTCTCCAGCGGGCGGAGAACGTCAAGGTAAGTGACGCTGCCGTCTTCCGCCGCTACACGTTTTCCGGCCTCCTCCATGCCAGCCATGGAAGAGCGCGCATCCAAAAGCATCCCCAGCCTCTCGGGCTCTGCAAGTATGTATGAGCGAAGGCCTTCATCGCCTATGTACTTTTCAAGCAGTGCCCGGTCTTCCAGCAGGCCCTCCAGGAAGGACTGCTGCCTCTCCCTTCCCTCGTCCCCGTTCTCCTCTCCCTCCCGCCTCAGGCCGAGCCTCCTGTATTCCTCGAGAAGGCCCGTGTTCCCCTCCGCTGCCATCAGCTTGAGGCTCTTTGCAAACTCGGCTCCGTAGCCGGTCTCCACCTGCCGCTCAAAGCCCGCGAGCGCGCCTGCAATCTCCTCGCTCCCGACGAATTTTTCCCGGTTCGGTGGAGGGTTCTTGGGCGGCTTCCCCTGCGCTGCGAGCTGGTTGTAGTTGTCGAGCTTGGCCTGGTTCTGGCGCGTCCAGAGCGCTATGGGCGTGTTCAGGGCCGCCTCGCCGCCTGGCATGTTCAGGATTTCGTCCACGCCAGTGTCTCCGGTCCTCCGGTTCTTCAAATCCTCCCTCGGCATCTTCTCCCGGAGATGCGACAGGAGGGGATTGACGTCCCTTCCGAACTCGAAGACCTCCTCATAGCCCTGCAGCTCGGTCCTCAGCCTGGCAGAATCCACCAGCATGTTCCTCGGCTCCATCAGCGAGGATAGCGCCGCATCAAGATTGGTCCCGGAGAATCCCACTTCCTGCAGCTTCGCCCTGACGCTTTCCATGCCCCCGGCCTCCTGGAGCATCGGGAGCAGCGCAGGCTCGAGGACGCGCAATATCGCCCTGTCGGCCTCTGAGCCGGAGAACCCGCGTTCCGTAGAGTCCCTGCCTCGCCTGATTCGCCACGCTTCCCGCATCCACCTGGGAAGGCGGAGGCCGGGCTATCATCGGCCCCTGAGGCTGCTGGGCCTGTTGCTGCATGGCTGCCTGGCGGGCCGCTTCATCTGGCATCTGGGCTTCTTTTCCACCCAATCCGCTCACCTGTGAGTCCTGCAAATCCTGGCGTATTCCCTGAGCCGGTCCACCCTCGATTCGAAATCGAGCACCTCTTTATTCGCGCGCGATTTCAGGATGTCCCGCTCCCACTGGACTATCTCCTTATGGAAACTTCTGAAATTGTCGAATTCCGGCCTGAGTTCATCGGGTTTTTCCTTCAGCCCATCCCACTTGGAAAGGGCGTCCTCGAGGACGGATATCGCTTTGCTTGCCATCTCTATGGTCTCGTTCTCGAAGCGCTCGATGTTATCCTCTGTTATCCGGTCCCCTTGGGGGGCTTTGGGACGAGGAGCCCGATTAAGGAGGCTGAGAAGCCCTTTGTCATCCTGGTAGTCCTTGGGTGGCCGCTTTCCAGTCAGGGCATCGAGTATTTGTGGTAGTGTCCGGTTCTTGTTGTTTTCTGGCACGCAGGATTATGCCTCCTGCATTTTAAAAAAGGAGTTCTTAGAAGTTGGCGGCGGCCTGCAGCTCCTCTATCTCACGCACCCTGACTTCAACCGGCTCGTCCTCGGTTGCTATGGTGGCGCGCCGCTCCTCCCCGGCCCCGCTGACAAGTATGAGGTTCTCCGCATGGAAAGTGAGGTCGTTCGGGGCGAGGTGGCCTATCATGAACTCTACCCCGTCGATTTCCAGCTCGCCGCCCTGGAAAATCCCGTTGCTCCTCCTGTCCCTGGCTTTCGAGAGCAGGGTCTCGAAGCTCCACCAGAACGATTTGTGCTCGCTCAGGGCGACTATCAGCGTGCCGAGGACCGATGCGTGGTATTTTATCGCATCCGGGAACAGTATCGTGACCAGCGGAAGGTCTTCGGGAGCATCCCTCCCCCCCATCACGTCATTCCCTATGACCAGCATCCGGTCAGGCGCGTAGTACCTGTCTATGCCGAGGCTTTTCGCGACCGGGAGATACCTCTTGTGGACGTTTTTGGGGACTACGACCTCGTCAGGGAAAATGGCATCGATGTAGCCTCGCAGGCCCGTGCGCCGGAGCGCTGCTTCGGCGTATATCCTTGGCGAGGCGGTCGTCACCACGTGCCTCATTCCTTCCCCCTGCAGCCGCTCGAGCAGGGGCTTAAGCCCTTTCAGCGGCTCGGACTTCTTGCCGGGCCTGAAATATCCCAGCGTCTCGTCCAGGTCCCAGCAGATATAACGGGGCTTCATCGTTGCAATTCGTGTATGGAAATGATTAAAAATACGTGTTTTAAACAGTTCCCCCTCAAACCAGAATATGGCCACAAGGGGCAGGAAAGCCGGCGCGGCGGAGAGCGGCGCAGGGAACGTCGTGGACCTGGCAGAGTTCAGAAAGCTCGGCGCCGGGATGCACGAGCAGGGCATGCTGACGCGGGAGGACTGCCTGAAGATGCTCCGGAACATCGCCCCCCTGGACCAGGAACTGGCCGGGCTCCTCGGGCTTCCGGAGCGGATGTTCCTGATAGACGCAGGAGGCGGAAGCCAGCCATCGCTATCATCGGAGCCCGGCAATGATATTTCCGGAGTGGCTGGGCATCTCCTCAGGGGTCTCGATTTCCCGGCGGCGGTTCCGGATTTCGGGATAATCATCAGCTCGCAGGGCGGCAACGCATTCTGCACGCTCCTTGACAAGAAAAGGAAAATAATCGTATGCAGCCCCGTGCGCAACGCTTTCGCGGATGAAGGCTCATGGGTTTCGTTTGCCGCCGACCTGAAGGACGCGCTGAAGCATGCGCGCTACCTCGCTGAAAGGGGCGATGAGTTCAATTTCGCGATGGTTAGTGACGGGATGCTCAGTTCGTGCTGAGTTGAAGAGGTTGAATATGCAGAAAGGACAAGAAGGCCCTGCCGGAGGCGAAAAAGCGCCGGAATCCAAGGGCGTGCAGGATGTGCGCTCAGATATGCGCAGGTTTTTCGTGTCCAATGCAACACGTGGCCAGCTCCCGCCAGCCCTTATATCCAGGCTCGACGACATCCGCGGCCGCGGCATCGACATGCTCAACGCAATCAGGCCGTACAAGGACGCATCCGTCTTCGACATGGAGTTCTCGGACCAGCTTGCCTCGGATGCCTCCGAATCCGGCAATGCGGCGGCCAAGGACGTGGGCCAGGACGCGTCCGGCGTCTTCAAGGAATCCCTGGAAGCTGCCGTGCCGTTCATGCAGAGCAAGTTCGAGAGGTTCCCCGCGACCGACGACCGCGACCTCGAGACGACCTCGGCAATCCAGGCGCTTTTCTTCATCGGCGCCGCCTCGGCGTATTGCCCGGCTATAATCCTCGAGAGCGAGGACCCGCCGGAGATGAAAAAGGAGGTCGGCGAGAAGTTCGTGGAATTCTTCGAGAAGCGCCTTGCGGTATTCATGAACCTGGGCGCACGCTGGGCGAACGCGCAGACGTTCCACAGCGACTGCTTCTCGGTTTATCAGGAATTCAAGAAGGAGTTCCCGGGACTCTTCCAGAACCTTCGCGAGCGGCTCTGGGCGTCGCAGGCCGAGTTCATGGCTCCCTACGGGAGCGAAGCATACGACAACGGATGGATATCGTTCCACTACGCCGGAAAGCTGTAGAATTCCCGGATGATAGGTTTAATTTGCTTGTTTCCGAATGCCCATCATGTCAAAACCCTCTTC
>JBFMCO010000064.1:0-21602 GCA_040754495.1 Microcaldota archaeon | reverse complement strand
CGTTATGCACGATTCACGCATCGCCTCGGCCCCCACGAGCTTGCAGGCATCAAGATAAGCGCCGGACAGCTGTCCATAGCAGTCCTGCCGGAGCGCTTCGGATGATATCTGGCCGCATCCGCTGACGTTACCGGCCGACACGGCCCGGGAGAGCATGCATGAATCGTCGCATTGCGGGGTGACGTTCGTGAGATTCGTGAGGTTTGAAAGGTTCTGCGGGGGCTTCCGCGTTTCGTTCTGCACCGGCGGGGGCTCGACCGTCCCGCCTTTCTGCGTGATTATGTAAAGAAGCCCTCCGCCGACCAGGACGATGAGGACCAGGAGGACGCCTATCATGAGAATGGTGTTCCTACCGTCTTCAGCTCCGCTTTTCTTCCACTGGGCCATGCGGGATATGAGAAGGCAAATTATTAAAACCGAGCCATCGGTGGTTTGGTCAAAAAGAAATTTTTGTGGTTTTGATTCCAAGGCGAGAAAATTCAGGAATTTAAATATGTGGCTTCAAACAGAAATTCCGCTCCGCGATGCGGAGCCTCAATTGAGTGGGAGGCGGGATGGAGCCTTCGGGTGTACCATCCCCCTTCGTCTATTTTTTCATCATCTTCGCGATGAATTCGTTCAGCACTACGGCCTGGTTGCGCTCCGCATCCTTCGCCCCGAAAAGCAACGTTACGTTGCCTGCTGCGGCTTTTTGGGCGAGCATCCGCGCCATTTCCTTCTTGCCCTCCAGCTCCAGCCGGTACCGCTTCCTGAACCCCTCCCAGCGGACAGGGTCGTGGCCGAACCATTTTCGGAGGGCGTCGCTAGGGGCGATTTCCTTCATCCAGAGCCCTATCTGCGCCTTGTCCCTTGAGAGCCCGCGCGGCCAGAGGCGGTCCACAAGGACGCGGAGGCCGTCCCCCGGGCCGGCCAGCTCGTATACGCGCTTTATTTTCAGCATGCCTAACCGCCTCAGAGAAATATTTAAAAACATCTCGCCCCAAATGAGAAATGCCTTTTTCTAAAAGGTTGGTCAGTCAGAGAGAAAATTAATGGTAAATAGGAGGTTATGAAGATGGCGAAGAAAGAACACCTGAACCTAGTGTTCATAGGGCATGTCGACTCTGGTAAGTCGACCAGTGTTGGTAGGATCCTGTACGAGACCGGGGCCATATCCGAGCAGACGCTCAACAAGCTCAAGGACGAGGCCGCCAAGGTGGGCAAGGCCACCTTCGAGTTCGCGTTCGTCATGGACGCGCTGAAGGAGGAGCGTGAACGCGGAGTCACGATAGACATCGCGCACAGGGAGTTCGAGACGCCCAAGTACTACTGCACCATCATAGACGCCCCTGGCCACAGGGACTTCGTGAAGAACATGATTACGGGTGCCAGCCAGGCCGACGCTGCGGTCCTCCAGGTATCGGTCAAGGACGGCATCCAGCCCCAGACAAAGGAGCACGCGTTCCTTGCGAAGGTGCTCGGCATCAGCCAGCTCGCGGTCAACATGAACAAGATGGACGCGGTCGGCTACAAGAAGGAGGAGTACGACAAGGTGAGGGCAGAGGTCGAGAAGCTTCTCAAGGGCATCGGCTACAAGACCGAGCAGATACAGTTCGTTCCCTGCTCAGGTTACGTCGGCGACAACCTCGTGAAGAAATCCCCCAACATGCCCTGGTACAACGGCCCGACAATCATAGAGGTCGTAGACACGTTCAAGATCCCGCCGAAGCCCGTGGACAAGGCGCTCAGGCTGCCGGTCCAGGACGTCTTCACGATAACCGGCCACGGCACAGTGCCTGTCGGCAGGGTCGAGACCGGCAAGCTCAAGCCCGGCGACAACGTGGTGGTCATGCCCGCAGGCGTGAAGGGCGAGGTCAAGAAGATAGAGATGCACCACCAGGAGCTCCCTGAGGCCCAGCCCGGCGACAACGTCGGCTTCAACCTCAAGGGCGTGGACAAGAAGGACATCAAGAGGGGCGACGTAATCGGCCCCGCGTCCGCACCGCCCACCGTGGCAGAGGAGTTCACAGCCCAGATAGTGGTGCTCAACCACCCGACTGCCATCTCGATAGGCTACACGCCCGTGTTCCACATACACACGGCGCAGTTTGCCGGCAAGATAACCGAGCTTGTCGAGAAGAAGGACCCGAAATCCGGCCAGTCGATGGGCAAGCCTGACTTCATCAAGACCGGCGATGTCGCGGTGGTCAAGGTCCAGCCGCTCAAGCCCATGGTCATAGAGAAGTTCCAGGACTTCCCGCCCCTCGGCCGCTTCGCGCTGCGCGACATGGGCCAGACGGTCGCGGCCGGCGTCGTACTCGACGTCAAGCCGAAGGTCCAGTAACTTTCTCTTAATCTTATTTTCATCTTTCTTCGTTCCCCTTCTCCATGAGCGGCCAGCATCCGCGAGGACGACCATTTAGTTATATTTTTAAACACTTCCAGCGACATATATAACGGGAGCGTTATGGTCAAGAAGCACAACTGGCTGCTAATCGGAGGGGTAACCGCCTGCCTGGGGGCTGGCGCTTTCGTCGCCCACGGCACGTACAAGGACATTCAGAGGCAGGAGGCCCACCGCAGGAGCGTCAGCACGCTCGTGGAGAGCCTCAAGGCATGCCCGGACCGCTTCAGGGCAGTAGGGGACTGCAGCAGCGACGGGGACAGGGCGCACCTCCTGAGCGAGGCCGAGACTGACAGGCGCGAGGGAAGGTTCAGGGAGGCAGGCCTCAAGTTCGCCCGGCTCGGAAGGGAGGGCGACGCGCGCGAGATGGCCGGCCGGTGCGACGAGTCCGGACGGAGGGCCATACTCGAGGAGCTTTCCGTGAGAAGGGATGCGGCCGCAGAGGTTACCCGCGGCCTGCCCAGATAGGCGTTTTACATTTATTTTTATTCCTTTAGTGGCTAACATTTTCCATGATTTCTGATATCAGCTCAATCTTCACCGAGAGGAAGGAAGGCGCGGAGGTCACTGTAAGGGGCTGGGTTTACCGCCACCGCTCGAGCGGCAACATGGTCTTCGCGGTCGTGAGGGACCAGAGCGGGATAATACAGGTGGCAATCAAGAAGGACAAGGTCCCTGAAAAGGACTGGAAGGCCGCGAACGACGCTTATGTCGAGAGCTCCCTTGTCGTCAGGGGCATCGTGAGGAAGGACGAGAGGGCGCCGGGCGGATTCGAACTCCAGGCGTCAGGATTCGAGCTTGTTTTCCGTGGCGAGCCGTTCCCCATAGCGAAGGACCTCTCAGAGGAATACCTCCTCGACATAAGGCACCTGTGGGTCCGGTCGCAGAAGATGACCTTCATCATGAAGGCCCGCCACCTCATAGTCAACTACCTTCGCGAGTTCTTCGACAACGAGGGATTCTACGAAATCGCGCCGCCCATCATCACCAAATCCGGGTGCGAGGGCGGGAGCACGCTCTTCTGCATGGATTATTTCGGCGACAAAGCGTATCTCACGCAGAGTTCCCAGATGTACGCGGAGGTCTTCGTATTCTCCCTGGGCAAGGTGTATGTGCTCGCGCCGTCTTTCAGGGCCGAAAAATCGCGCACCGTCAGGCACCTCGCCGAGTACTGGCACCTTGAGCCCGAGATGGCCTGGTTCGACCAGAAGATGAACATGGAGCTGCAGGAGAGGATGGTGCAGTACGCAGTAGACAGCATGGTGAAGAAGCATCCGGAGCTCCTCAAGGCCTGCGGCAGGGACCCGCTGGATTTGGAGAAGGTGAAGGTGCCATTCGACAGGCTGGACTACGAGTTGGCTGTCGCCAGGGTGAACGAGCTTGGCGGGAAGATGGAGTTGGGGCAGGACTTCGGAGCCGACGAGGAGGCGATCCTCACGAAGGAGGCCGTGAAGCCGATGTTCGTCCACAACTTCCCTAAGGACATAAAGGCGTTCTACATGAGGGAGGACCCGAAAAAGCCCGGGACCGTGCTGAACGCGGACCTCCTCGCGCCTGCGGGCCACGGCGAAATCATTGGCGGGAGCGAGCGCATCTGGGATTACGAGGAGCTGATTGCCAGGATGAAGGAGCAGAACCTCGACAAGGCCATGCAGGACTACCAGTGGTACGTGGATTTGCGCAGGTACGGGAGCGTGCCCCATTCCGGTTTTGGGTTGGGAGTGGAGCGTTTCGTGAAATGGATGCTCAACCTCGACCACATCAGGGATGCGATACCGTTCCCGCGAACCATAACGAGATGCTATCCCTGAGCGCCGGGGGCCGGGATTTAATAAGCCGACCCCACAATACCCTATTATAACAAACAGAGGTGGGGGGTAGCATGAAGAGGCTTGTTTTAGAGGACAGGGGGAGCGCAGGGGGCAAAGGCGCAAGGGCTGCCGCGATTTCAGGATTCCTGCTTGTGGCGCCGCTCATGGCTTGCACGCCTCAAACGGCAGTGACGCAGGAGAAGGCGGAATTGTCCTGCCAGGCCGGGGGCCTGCGCGAGGACACGATGCAGGTCGGTGGCGTGAGCGTCAGGGCCAAGGCGAACTGCGAGGGCGAATCGGTCAGGAGCGTCAATCTGAGCATGCCGTGCGGCAGCAAAAGGTTCCAGGAGAGCTGCACGCTCACGCTCGCCGTTCCGGGCGAGGCATCTGTCGTGCGCGGGCGGAACAAAGTCCCCCTCGACATAAGGGTCGTGGAAGGGCAGGGCTCGGCCTCTGTGGAAGTCAAAAGAAAGGATTAGTCATTCGTCCGGCGCGCAGAGGAAGTGCCCGCTGCTCACTTTGTAGTCGAAGAGCTCGGCCGGCTTGAAGAAGCGGTGCACTTCCTTTTCGGCGGTCTCCTTCGAGTCGGAAGCGTGTATCACGTTCCTCGACGTGCTGTTCGAGAAATCGCCGCGTATGGTCCCTCCAGGGGCCTTGGACGCGTTCGTGGGGCCGACTATCAGCCGCGTCACCTCGACCGCCTCCTTGCCCTCGATGACGACGGCCACGAGCGGGTGCGTCGTGACGAATTTCTCAAGGTCCGGATAGAAGGGCTTGCTCACAAGGTGCGAATAGTGCTCCTTCGCAAGCTCCTTGCTCATCTGGAGCATCTTCATGCCTACGAGCCTGAATCCCTTGCGCTCGAAACGGGCGATTATTTCCCCGACGAAGCCGCGTTGTATGGCGTCCGGCTTGATGAGAAGGAGCGTCCTCTCTTTCATAATCATCACGCCTTCTTCGACGCCTTCGCTTCAGCCTTCTTTGCGGCCTCGCGCTCAAGGAACTTCCTCGCGGCCGGCGTCCACTTCTGCCTCCGGCCCTCGCGCCCGAGGTCCAGATTGTTCTTCCTGCACTTGCTGGAGCAGAAGTTGTAGATCGTGCCGTCCTTCTTCACGTATATGAGGCCGGTCCCTTTCAGGATGGGCCCGTCGCAGAACGAACAGTTTGGCATGATTTCACCTTGCCTTTATTTCCTTGGCCTCCCTGTCGGTCTCGAGCAGGACGATGACCATGCCTTTCTTCACAGGCCCCTTGACGTTGCGCAGGATGACCCTGCCCGCGTCCGGGCCTTCGAGGACCTTGCAGAGGACCTGGTAAATCTCCCCATACACGCCTGTCTTGGCGCGGATTTCGACAATCTCAGCCGGGTAACCTTCTGGCATTTCATCACTTCGGTTTCGGGAGCTTCTTGATTATGTCCTGGAGCTTCTCTGCGGCCCCGCCGGCGTTCTCCACCGCGACCGCGGACGTGCCTACCTCGATGCCGACAGCCCTCCCGAGGTCCTTCTTCGTCGGGACGAATGCATACGGGATGCCGCTCTCCTTGCAGAGCATCGGGATGTGGACCACGACCTCCTCGGGGGTGACGTCGCCTGCGACCACCACGAACTGCGCGCTCTTGCGCTCGATGGCCTTAGTGGTCTCGTTGACGCCCTTCTTGACCTTCCCGCCGTCTTTGGCGACGGAGAGCATCTCGATTATCTGCGGAACCAGTTCTGCCGGTATCTCTAGATTTACGTAACCCATGCTTACACCTCGATTTCTCTCATCGGTGGTCAACCCGCCTCGCGCATGGCGCTCGGCTGCATTGACTCCTAAAAAGTGTAAGGAAGAATTAGATTGGGCGGATTTAAAAGGTTTTCATTCCGCCCTTACGGGGAAAAAAGAAAGGAAAACGGCATGCGGCTAAGAGACCTCTATCCTGCCGCTCATCGAGGTGTGGATGCCGCACGAGTAGGAGAACTCCCCTTCCTCATCGAAAGTGCGGCTATAGCTTTGCCCCTTGCCCAGCGTCGGCGAGACTATTCCGTCTCCGAATATCACGCTGTGCGGCGCGTTGTCCTGGTTCGTCCAGGTTACGGTCGTGCCCTTGCTCACAGTCAGGTCCGCAGGGCTGAAAGCGAAATCCTGTATGGTCACCGAAGGCGAAGAGCCCCCTCCGACCACGCCGCCCACGTCTATTATGGTACCGTCGCCTTTCGGCGGCGTCACGACGATGACGCCCCCGCTTATGGAGACCGCCGCGCTGGCCGGAATCCTGAGCCCGACGCCCACATTGCCGCCCGCGTCCATGCCGACGGTGACGTTCGTCTTGATTTTTCCGCCCTTCACCTTGATTCTTGCGCCGGCCTCTTCCTCTACGGCCGCATCATCCCTCGTCTCCACCTTCACGACCGGAGCGAGGACGTACGTGCCATTGCCGGTCGTATGGAGGGATTCGTCCGCGATGAAGTCAAACGTCGCGGTGGAGGTTTCGCCCTCCTTCACGCTCAGGTCGCCGATGACCTTCAGCTCGCCGGATGGCAGCATGGCCTCGTGGTCGCCCGAGGAATCCGTGACGACTACGTTCGAGATGTCCAGCCGTATCTGGTTGTAATCGCCCTCCGGGATTTCGGCCTCGGCATAAAGCTCGGTCGCGCCCTCGTCCCGCAACTCCAGCAGGTCGAACGTCTTTGGCTCTGAAGAGACAGTAACCCAGCCGCCGCCTGAGTCCTGGACCATCACATTATCCACGGTGACCTTTATCTTTTCCACCGCGCTCATGTTGGCGGCAGCGTCTGTTATGCCGACTACGATTTTCCCTTTGCCCGTTACGTTAATGCCGGGCGGGGTGATGCTTATGACGCCGCCAGAGATTGACACCGAAGCGCCGGCAGGTATCTTGAGACCCGGGCCTACGTTGCCCTTCTCGTCCATCCCGACCCTTGTGCTTGTGCGCACGCTGCCTCCGCTTATCTTCACGCGGACATCGCTCTCCACAACCGCGCTTGCGTTCTCCCTGGTCTCCACAGTTATCACGGGCGCCAGGATGTACTGGCCGTCGCCGGTAACATGGAGCGATTCGTCTGCCGAGATATCGAATGTCGCAGTGGAGGTCGAATCAGGCGTGACGTTAAACCCGCCCGTTATTTTCATCTCGCCAGAGGGCAGCTTGGCTTCATGAGTCCCGCTGGCGTCTGCCACCAGAACTTTCGAAATCTGCAGCCTCATCTGCTGGTACTCGCCTGAATCGAGCTGCGCGTCGGCAAGGAGCGACCGCTCCGCGGACGCCCTCAGTTCCATTAGGTCGTACGTCTTTGGCGTCGACGATACGGTCACCCAGCCTTTGGATGCGCTGTGCACGCTGACGCTGTCGACGGTCACCTTGATGCTGCTCACCGCCCCCATGTCCGCCGCCGCATCCGCTATCGTGAAAACGACCCTGCCCGTCCCGCCGCTCTGGGCTGCCGGAGGCGAGTAGCATCCTGCAAGCAGGAGCGAGGCCAATAGTAGGTAAAGGATACCACGCATCAACATCACCGTGCTTAGGAAAACAAGGTAAATATTTAATGGTTTAGGTGTGCCTAAAAGAAAAACTCAGAGAACAGAACAGCTCACGGACCGAACGCCCTTGTCCTTCTTGAGAAGGCCGAAGAGCTCGCGGATGCGCTCTGCGTCTGCGCACAGGATGAGGACCTCGAGGCAGATGCCGGTATGGTGCTGGTGCACGACCGTCTTTATGCAATCCTCGAACCGGTGCAGGATGTCGGAGACGCGGTGCTTCTCGTTCTCCTTGTAGGTGACTACGAGGACGCTGTCCAGGTGGCCTTTCAGCGTCTCCATGACGCGATACTCGTTCAGGAGCGAGCCGATGGTCGCACGGAGCAGCTTGGAGCGGCTCTTGAAGCCCAGGTTGCCCTGTATCTTGTCCAGCTCATCGAGCGTTTCCTTGTCGAGCGAGATGCTGATTATCTCCAACGGACCGCCTCAAGAAAGCTTCTCCCGTATGCCGTTCGCTATGAATCCGAAGGTCGTGAGCACGCACAATGGGCAGGGGTGGACGACCGAGCCGACACCCCAGAGAGCGCCGATTGCTATGCTCTCGTTCCCTTTTTTGATGAGGTTTTCCCGCTTCATCACACCAACTTATTAAGTCCGGCCTTATTAGGCTTGCCTACTTAATAATATGGATAGCAATATTTATTAACAGTTCCGCTCCGAACAGAAAACATGATAATCGAGATACTCGCCGCAACCGTGCTCGTGAGCCTTCTCTCGCTCATAGGGGTAGTGCTCCTCCCTCTTGGAAAGAAGAGGGTGGAGCAGGTCGTGTTCATCATAGTCAGCTTCGCGACCGGTTCGCTTTTCGCGGCGGCCTTCTTCGACCTCTTCCCGGAAGCGATGGAAGGGCTCGAGACGGACATCGTGTTCGCGTGGGCTCTTGCCGGGATAGTGACGCTGTTCGTCCTGGAGCGCATAATACACTGGCACCACGAGCACCACGACCACCTCAAGCACGAGAAGCCAGTGGCCTACATGGTTCTTCTTGGCGACGGGATACACAACTTCTTCGACGGCGTCGCGATAGCCGCAAGCTTCCTGACTTCATTCGAGCTCGGCCTGACCACCACAATAGCCATAGTGCTGCACGAGATACCGCAGGAACTGAGCGACTTCACGCTGCTGCTCTATGCCGGATTCTCCAGGGAGAAGGCCCTCGCCGCGAATATCCTGAGCGCGCTTGCGGCCGTGGCGGGCGCGTTGTCCTTCCTGTACCTGACTGATGTGGTGGAAGGCCTGGAGTTCTACGGCCTCGCCTTCACCGCTGGAATCTTCCTCTACATAGCCGGAACTGACCTTTTGCCCGAAATGCACAAGGAAGAGAAGAAGGCAAAGACGGTGGTCCAGCTTATAGCGCTGCTCGCGGGGATACTTATCATGTGGTTTGTGATAAAGACGCTCGGCGTATGAGGAGGGGAATGCCCCGGGCGTGCCCAGTTTCGTAATCTGCCCCCGGAGCGGGCCTGAGCCGATACCTTGTCCGCTCCGGGACTCAGAGAACAGAAGAATGAAAGAAAACCTGTGCTTGAGAAGAAAAACGGGAGATGGCTAGCAGAATTCGCAGGTCCCGCTCTCCTCGCCCTTCTTCTTGTAGTCGTCATAATGCTGGGGGCTGCAGAAATACGCCTTCTCACCGGCGATGTTCTCCCGCTCTATCCATTTCTTGGCTTTGGTAGTCCCGCAAATCACGCACTTCTTGTCTTCGGCCATCAGAATCACCAACGGATTCCATTTGCGGGCGCGGGATTTTATTTGTTTGCCGAGCTCGGCGTGCCGGTTTCAAGACCCTCATCCGCGAGGGGCTTCTCGGTCGTGATGTTGAATAAGTCGGCAAGGCCCTGCGTGTCTGCCTGAGGCTCTGACGTTGTCGCATTGACCGGAGCCGTTCCGCCCGCGTTGCCGGCGGCCGGGGGCTGGACTGTCTTGTTCGGCTCCGGCTGCGAAGCGCCATTCGACGGCTGGAGCGTTCCTGCAGGAGCAGTTATCTCCCCGGTTGCGTTCCCTGACGGCCCTTTTTTTGCGCACCCTGCAATAAGCAGGGTGGAAGCCAGGACGAGCAGCACAAGTATCTTGGGTTCCATGTTCAAGCACCCTCCAGTATCAGAAGCCTTATGGAATTGAACTCATCGAGCAGGTCGAGGCCGTCGTCCCAGCATTCCAGGTTCTGCCTGCCGTATTCGAAGTTGTCTTCTACGTCTTCCGAGTATTCGCATTCATCGAGCATGGATTCGACGTCTCCTCTCAGCGCCCGCCCCCGCCCGAGTATCTCATCCTTGTTGTCGTTGTCGCTCGCTTCTATTATGGGTTCGGCGTAGTTTATCACGGCCAGCATCTGCTCCGCCCTGAAGAGGAGCACGAGGCGCGAGTGCCGGAGGTAGAGCGCCCGGACTTCGGTTATGTTGCCGGAATCGTAAGCAGCGTCGATATCGTCTACGAGCTCCCCGCCCTGCGTCACGACCGTTTCCATGCCCGAGGTGTCCGCCCCGAGCGCGTCCAGGTAATCGACCTCGGCTTCCGCGGTCCCTATCTCGTTTTCCACGTATGATTTGGCAGCCGACTTCTCCTTCTGGAGCGCGGCGTCCCTGCATGTGTCGCGGTCCTCCATGAGGGGCTTCTCGTCCTCCCTCACGCAGGCGAAGAACGAGAGCGTCTTGTTGGTGAACGCATCCTTGACGATAGCCCCTATCAGCTTGAGCGAGTCCGCCCCGAGCTGGGCCGAAGCCAGGCCGAATTCCAGCCTGTCCGCCTCGTCCGTGGCTTCCCTGAGGTCCGCAAGGTCGTCTTCAAGGTCTTCCATGTACGGGTCCGAGTCGAAGACGGGGACGCCTTCGTCAGCGGCGCAGCCCTCGCGCATCTCCAGCCACTTCCCTGCATAATCCACGTCGCACGCCGCGTAATCGTAGCGGGCGTCCATCATGTCCGGGAGGGCATCGTTTACTGAAAAAGCCAGGCCCGAGAGGACCATCAAAAGGAGAAGGTATTGTCTCATGTATCCTGATTTTCCCCTCATGTTTATAAAGTCGCCTGGGCGGGTTCTGCTCAGAAACCCAGGCCGAGGAGATGCAGGACCACGACGAGCACGAGGCCGCCTATGCCCCCGAAGCCCACGATGGCCAGCGTCCAGATGTTTATGACTATCCCCATGTGGAACGCCGAATTGAGGGCCAAGAGCACGATTAGCCCCAGGATGGAGTTGGCGATTACCAGAAGCGGGTTCTTCAGGAACTGGTAGACCATGTAAAGGATGAAAAGCGCGAACAGGAGCGCCCCGAGCTCGATGTATATCGCCATGCGCATTCCATTCGCGGGGAAGGCTTTAATTCATTGCGTAGCGTTGCTGACCCACGCATCAAATGCAGGCCGGGCGACGCCATCGGCGCGGATAAGGCCCATGCTGTCAAAGGGTTCGGAAGTGCCCTGGTCGTAGAGGAAACTCCATACCGCCAGTTCGGGATGCAGATCCGCGGTACGGTTGAAGAACGTTGCGACGAATTCCGCCTGCTCTCCGTCGCTGCTCTCCCACCCTTCAGGAACAGCGCTGCTATGCCAGCCGATTTCTGTGAATGCTACCGGTTTTGTGGTGTGCCCTTTTATTTCGGAATAATAGTCCGGAGGGAGTTCTGACGGCTCTTTGTATACCAGGCCGGGGTATGTCGTGAAGGCGACGAGGTCAGAGTCGGGAAAACGGTCCAGAAGGCCCCACTCCGATTTCGATGGGTCGCTCGCCCCGCCGAAGAGGCCGCCGCCGAGGCCTTTGATCTTCTCAAGCTGGAACACGGTAAAGACTTTTGTCCCTGGAGACTTTTCTTTCACGGCATCGTAAACCTCGCTGTAAAACTGTGCAAAGCTGTCGAAATCTTCCGGAGACTTCTCGTAAAGCATGTTCACTTCGATTCCGAGACCAAGATATTCCGGTTTGTATTTTTCGGCGTACGCGACCGCACCCTCCTTGTATTTCCTCTTCGTGTCCTCATCCAGGGGTCTCAGCAACTTTCCATCCGACTGCGTGAAGAAAGTCACGATGACAACCGGCGTGTAGTTATACGTTGAAGCGAGTCCGGCAACCACTTTCGGCCCGCCGTTTTCACTTCCGAGCTCATTCCAGTCGCCTGCCCATGTGACAACGCTTCCCGCCCGGTTCGCTTTTTCGAAAAAATCGGTGAAATCAGCGGGCTGGAAACTTTTCGGCGAGAGGCTCACGCCTTTCTGCAACCCCGGGGGGGCAGCGGGGCGGGTTGGGGATTGCGATGGCGGCTCTGCCGGAGGCGAAGGCGATGGCTGAGAGGGCTTCTGAGGCGTAGCCTCTCTGGGTGCCTGCGTGCAACCAACAAGAAGGATTATTCCCAAAAGCAGAATAACCGGCAATCGCATGAGGGAATATTTTTGACGCAGCATTTTATGCCTTTTGATAAAGACCGGGCACTTCGCTTCCGCTGCCCTGATAAACGTCCGGCAGAACGACGGCCCCTTCTGCGGACTACAAAACGATTCGCCGTTTTGCCGGCCGAAAAGTGCATTTGGGGTCCGGAGAATGCTCGCATTTTCCGCGGAAATGGGGTGTGCCGGTTTTTGTTTATAAAGAAGGATTCCGCAGCCAATTTGTTCAAGTCGGGGACGTTTCCCCGGTCGAAATGGGTGGGGACCCGCAAGGGTCTCATCATATTCACGGGGGCTTTCCCCGGGGTGTTGGGATGGAATTTGAGGGAAGGATTCAGGAAAAAATCGGCTCGCTCATGCAGTACAGGGACGCCCTGGACGAGAGCGAAAGGGAATTGTTCGATATCCTTATGGGCTATGCCAACGAGGTCGCGACGGCAATCGACTGCCGCGCGGGAATAGGTGTCCAGGGGTGCTGACATGGGATGGTCGCCATTTTCGGTTATTGGGAGGAGTCTGCCGGAGCAGTGGGAGCTGGCGCTCTCAGAGGTGGAGGGTTCCGCCGGTGAGAGAGCTGCTCCGGCCTAATCCTGTTTTGGGTTTCCAGTTTCCAATTGAACGACGCTTCGTTCAATGGACCAGAGAAATGCCCGGCATTTCTCCTGGTCCGGTTTTGGAGATGCGACCAAAACCGGGAACCGGAGACTGAAAACCGCTCATGGGGCCGGAGGGGCGCAGGCGACTGCGCCTCCCGCCTCCCACTCTGAAACTTTTCTCCGAAAATTCTCCGGTCAAAGTTTCATCAAACATCATCCGTATAGACTCCGTACAGACGATTTCAATGACGCTGGAGGGCTTCGCTCAAGTCGGTCATCAAACTATAAACACCGTCCTTAGCCAAGGCTCAGGTGGGGTTATGGTAAGGGACGCCGTGGAATAGCAGAAGAGCCCCTTTCACTGGCCGAATACGAACTGGATCAGCACCGGATGCCTTGAGGAGATTACCTTGTCCATCTTCTCCTTCATCTCTGGCGAATGTGCCGCCTTCTCATGCAGCATCTCGAGGATCTCCTTCCTCGCCTTGAGTGCGCTGATGAGGCTGTCATTGACCTGGTCGAATTTTTTCGCAAGCTCGACCGCTTCCGGCCCGAGCGCGGAAACGTCTATCTCCTCATGCGAGCCGCATCCGCCGCAGCAGCCCCCGCCCTCCCCTTCGCATTCCTTTTCGCAGTCCTCCTTCTCCCCGCAGCATTTTCCCATAAGAATCAGGGGAAATAAATGAAAAAGGGTTTAAAATCAGGGCTGGTTGGCCGGGCACACGACATTCGGGTCCGGGCATTGCGGATTCTCCCCTGGGCAGTCGGAGCACTGGAACACCTCGACCTGCTTGCAGCAGCAGGTGGTGGTCCCGGCCTGGTTCGAAGTCGAGTAGAACTTCGAGTAGACGCATTTGGTCGTGCACGTCTGCGCCGACTCCGCAGCAGCGGCCTGGCACTGCGATGCGCTCGAATAGCTTCCCTGGACGACCTGGCTGTAGCCCTGGCCAGCGCAATATGCCGGGCAGTCCACGACTGGAGGCACGCACTGCGAATCCGAGGAGCATTCATTCTGGCCTGCGCCTTCGACCTGGACGCATGCGCCGTGGGCGAAGTCGCACTCCGTGTGGTACTGGGGCGTAGTCACGGATTGCACGCACTGGCAGTTTTGGCTGCAGTATTCGTCCGAGGCGCAGGCGGAGTCGTCGCTGCCGTCGCATTCCTCGGACCCCTCGCGGTCGTTGTTGCCGCAGAACGCCTCGGTAACGCTCTTGCACTGCGAGTCGCTCGAGCATCCGTCATCACCTGCTCCGGAGACCTCCACGCACCTCTGGAGCTGGTAGTCGCATTCCAGGTGCGTCAGCTCCGAGTACGACGTGCACTCGCAGTTGTGGCAGGTGAGCCCGGATGAGCACTGGGCGGTGAAGCTGTTGCCGTGGTCGCATTCCTCGGGCGGCGTAACTGTCCCATCGCCGCATTGGCCCGAGCCCTCAACAAGTATGCACTGGCATTCGGGGGTGTAGCACTTGTAGCCCGGCTGGCAGATATTGGTGTTCACGCTGCCGCCGTCGCACTGCTCCCCGGACTCAATGGATATCTTGCCGTCGCCGCACCTGGGTGAGGTCTCGAGTATCTTGCACGCGCAGCTGTTTGTGCAGTATGAGCCGGACGAGCATTTGTTCGTGCTTGCGCTGGCGTAATCGCACTGCTCGGCGCCGGTTATCTCGCCGTCGCCGCAGAACGATTCCGTGACCGGCTCGACGCACTTGCACGTCGGGGCGTCGCAGACCGTGGGCGGCGGGCAGGTATCAGGCGTATTGTAGGGGTTGCCTGCCGCGTCCTTCGGCTGGTAGAAGCCGTAGCCGACGTCGCACTCCTCGAAGCCTCCGCCCGGCGTGTCCGGGCCGGAGACATATCCGTCCCCGCAGCGCGGCGTGACGGTCCGCGTTTCCTTGCAGAAGCAGCCCTCCGGATCGCAGACGTATGTGGAGCCGAGCTCCTTGCAGTCGTCCTTGCACTGCACGCCGGCGGCCACCTGGCCCTTGGGCACGTTCACCACCCAGGTGTTGCTCTTGCAACTCTGGGTCTCGTTCTCGCCGGGCTTTTCCTTGCACGTGCAGGATGCTGCGTCACAGTACCAGTCCAGGCCGACCTCTTCGCAGTCGTCCTCGCATTTCATCTTCGCGGGGTTGAAATTGTTGTCCGCCCCGAGCACAACCACATCGAACGCGTTGAAAGCGCAGCTGACCGTCTCGTCCTTGGGCTTTTTCTCGCAAAGGCAGGTCTTGCCGTCGCAGACCCATCCGGGCCCGAAATCCTTGCAGTCGTCCTCGCATTTGTTCTTGGCCGGGTCGAACTCGTTTGGCAGGCCGAATGCGACGCCGAAGGAGTTGCCCGCGCAGGAGAATTTATCCGGAGGCGGCGGCTTGCTGCACGTGCAGCTCACGCCGTCGCACTTCCAGCCCGCGCCGAAAGTCGCCGCGCAGTCGTCCCTGCAGAGCATCGTCGCGGGGTTGAAGAAGTTCCCGAAAAGCGGCGCTATTATCGTGTTCGCGCCGCAGTTCATGTCGATTTTGGGGGGCACCACCTGCTTGCATGTGCAGTTCTTGTCGCAGGCGAAATCAGCCCCGAGGCGGGCGCAGTCGTCCTTGCAGAGCATGGTGTCGTTGTCGAATGGGTTCGTCCCGGTGAGCGAGGTCTCTATGGTGTTGTTGATGCAGAACACGTCTTCTTTCTTCGTTACGTTTTGCACGCAGGTGCAGGTTTTGGGGCTGCATATGCTGTCCGGGTCCAGGGACGCGCAGTCGTCCTTGCAGAGCATGGTAGCAGCGTTGAATGTGTTGTTTCCAACGGCGGCATCGAAGCTGTTTTTTATGCACGAGCGGTTTTCTGTCTTGCATAGGCATGTCAGCGGGTCGCACGTCGCGTTGGGCGAGATGCGGGAGCAGTCGTTCCGGCAGTTTATTGCAGAGGAATTGAATGCGTTCACAGAGCCGTTAGCGACCTTGAACGTGTTGTCGGCGCAGGTGATATTCTGCTTCACGAGCGGCTTGACCGTGCCGTTTGTGGCATTTGTCTGATTTCCCGCGATTCCGGGAGTGATACAACCGGCTATGAACAGGACTGCTAGAACGGCCAGGACGGAAAGCTTCAGATACAATATCCCACCGCTCACACTCACGTATATAATGTTTAAAAAGATGAGGATTTTCCTAATTAGCTGAGGTTTCGGAGAAGGTGCCTAAATCCTCTTGCGTCTTCTTCTTTTTAACGGCAGCCGGGGCATAAGAAGCAGCCTCAGGATTTCAGCCGCACGGCCGCGTTTTTTCTTCTGGATGGCTGCGTGCGGCAGTAGCCGGGGAGGGCTTGTTTTTTTAGGCGGTCTTGTTGCCGCCTTTGGCTTTTCCGGCAATTCTGATGCCATGACCTTGGCCTTTTTTTCAGCTTCAGTTCCCGGGGAGCCGCCCCTGATGCGCCTTTCACGCGGAGCCGGCTTCGGCGATTCTGTTTTTGTATTATATGGTGCCTGCTTCTGAGCCCGAGGTTCGAACCTTGTCCCAGGTGCCGCATGCCGGATTACTTTCGCTGCCGCGCCTCCGGGGGGTGGCGGAAGAGAACGGCCATCATGCCGCTTTGCGCCGGTCTCGAAGCGGAGCGCCATGAAACCCTGCTGCGGGCGCTGCGGGGCCGGGGATTTTATCTGCAAGAGCGCGTTTGCCGGCTTGGGATATTTCATCCGGAGTATGGCCTCCATGCAGGGATTTTCCGAAATGACGCCTGCAGTGCCGGCGGCTGCGGCTTCCTGCGGCTGCCGGGCGGGCTGCAGATTCATGCTCTTCCCATCGACACCGGGCGGCACCGGAACCGCAGCTGGCTCAATTAGGATTTTCGATTCTTCCCCAGGGATTTGCGATTCGAACGGGCTTTTCTCAGGCTTAGGCCCCGCAGGCGCATATGAATCCGGGATTTGCATTAAAACCGAGGCCTGCTCCCCGGCTCCGCGGCTATTCATCAATTCCACCGGAGCATACCGGGTCTCTTCCCTGGCGCTCTTAGCCTGCGGCGCTATGGCCAAGACCTCGCTTCCAGCACCGGATATAGGAGGCGGGCGGGTTTCTTCAATAACCAATCCCGCCCGGATGGGGGATTCGGCGCTGAAGCGCAGTACGGCCGAGGCATGCTTCTGGCCCGATATATGTATAAGGCGGACATCCTCGCTGGGGCTATTCTGCTGGGCGGGAGACTGCACCGGGCGGAGAGAGACAACAGGCGCTTGATTAAGCTTGCATCCGTCGGCCGGCTTGCATGCCGTGGCTTCCGCAACGGGCTTCTCGGTCGCGGGAAGTGCCAGCGCCTCGATCGCGGGGGCGGATGTGGCGGCGTCCCACAGGCTCACGGCAGGCATTCCCTTGCACTTGTCGCAGCTTCCGCCGCTGCAGCCTTCGCACGCGCCGCATAGCTTCGCCCCGAAGAACCGGTTGACCTGGTTGCGGGCATCCGAGAGGTTCGCCCCAAGGCTCTCCCTGAGCCGTTGCATCCTGGTCCGCTCAAGCTGGTCGCGGGGCATGTCATGACCTCGCTATGAAGAGCTGGATTTCGGCCTCTGGAACATGCGCCGCGAACATGCTGTCTATAGAAGAGCGGAAATCGCCCGAAGAGGAGAGTTGGGCGATGAGCGCCTTGGCTTCCTTCGCCGTCTCCGCGGCAGCGGGCTTTTTCGCATCCAGGTACAGCCGCCTTGCTTCGATGAGCTTCGCTCGGACCCCCTCAAGCTTTTCCTGCACCAGGGGCGGGAGGGATTCGATCGGCTTTGAAAAGCAGCCCGAGCAGCCGCTGCATGATTGCCTCTGGAGGACATCGGACCCGGTCAGAGAAGTTTTTTTCCTGGAGAAAATGCCCATTCGCAGCACCTCAGCGTTTTTTATATGCGACGTAAACCGCCGCCACGTATAGGACATATCCGGCCACCTGCAGGTCGCTCGGATTCCCGTCATAGCCCAGAAGGCCCTTGAGCAGCGAGCCGATGGCACCTTTCTCATGGAGCAGGGGGTAGCTGCCGTCAGGCGCCTGGGGGGGATTGACGTCATAGACGTGCTCCACCCACACCGGGAGGATGGATGCCTCCTGAAGCTCGTGGAGCCCCTGAGAGAAAAGGCCCGCGGCGAGCAGAGTGAGGATGATGGTCGTCGCCCTGAAGAACGAGCCGATATTCACTTTCACCGCGTATTCGAACATGAGGATGCCCAATACGACCGCGGCCGCGACTCCGAAGAAGCCGGAAAGAAGCGAAAGGGCGCCCGTGTTGATATAGATGCCGTACATGAACAGGACGGCCTCGACCGACTCGCGCAGGACCGCGCTGAGAGCGAGAAGGAAGAGGCCGAGCGCCTCGCCGCGCTCAAGCCTGACCTGCACGTCCTCCTGGAGGGATTTCACGACCTCCTTCTGCTTCACCATCCACAGTATCAGCCAGCTCACGAGCGCGCTCGTTATGATGAGCGTCGCGCCCTCGAAAAGCTCTTCGTTCGCCTCGAAGCCGCCCTTCACGTACTGGAACGCGGTTGCGAGGGCGAGCGAAAGCACCATGCCGGCCGCGGCTCCCAGCCAGACGTGCTTCTCGTATTCCTCGTTTTTGGTCTTGTGCAGGTAGGCCAGGATGATGCCTATCACGAAGGCGACCTCAAGGCTTTCCCGGAACATGACTATGAATTCTGCCAGCATCAGCAGAGTTCATGGGAATTAGACGAATATATATAGTGACCGAAAACAAGTAGGAAACTAATAAAAAACCTAAAATACAGAACTCAGACCCGCGGCTGGTCTCCCCGGAGCGAGTCGTCCCGCTCAAGGCGCCCGACAAGCTCCACGAGCTTCGACACCGTCTCCTCGCTGAGGTGGTGCTCTATGTAGCATGCGTCCATGTACGCGGTCTGGGGCGAGACGCCGGCCATCTCGAAGAGCCTGAGGAAGACCTGGTAGCGCATTTTTATGGAAGACGCCTTCTTCTTGCCCTCATCCGTGAGTGTTATCGCACCGCGCTTCTCGTAGTTCACGTACCCGCCCCTCGCGAGCTTCTGGACCATCTCGGTCACGCTGGCAGAAGAGACGCAGAGCGTCGTTGCTATGTCCTTTGGCCGCGCATAGCCTTTTTTCTCGGTAATCTCATACACAACTCGTAGGTAATTTTCCGATATCCTGGACAACGAAGACATTAGTCCCCACCTTTTTGGAGTGAATTTTTTTTCAATTAACTATAGGTGCATAGCTTTTTAAGGTTCACCTACCGGGCGTAAGTCAGCCAAAAACCCAGGATAGATGGCATGCGACATCAGGTTAAAGAAGCGGAGTTTGCTGGATGGCTGAGGCTGTACGTATAGATAAACATAGAAGGGGGTGGGCTCACGCGTAGCTCGAGCCGGCCTTTTCCTGTCTTGCCATCCTCTTGAGCTTTCTCACTTTCGAAGTTTTGCCCTTTCCGCTGGGGCCCCTGCCGCCGCGGGACTTTGCCCGGCTCTTTGAAGATTTGGAACCTTTTTTCTTCTGGGCCGATTTGGCCATAATATCACCATTAGCTGATGCCCCAGGGTTCTGGGCTCGGTGAGGGAGTTCCTTAAACAGGACACGGGTTTCGATCTTAACCCAACCACGCCCGCTTTAAAGGTGATCTCCTTCGCGCCAATACGAGCTTAACAAGCCACAGGTTCCATACGGTGAGTTTTGGTCCCCGTTCCGTCCCATATGTCGGGACGTCGCGGGTATAGCCCAGCCACCGTATTTATGGCCGATTGCTTGTCAGAGGCTGCTACGGTCGCATCCTTTTCAGGACAACCGAAATGCCCCAATCGAGGGCATCAGGATAAGATATATAACAAGAAAAAGTTATAAACCTTTCGGTTTTTGTTAGAATCCGACAACTTTTGTGTGAAATTATATATAGTAAAGCGTTATCATTGTTGATTTCCCACCAAACAGTATTTAAACCAGAGCATCCTGCCCGGGACATATAGAGGATTATAAATATTTACATACATAAATATGTTATGGACAAGACGCTCTTATTCAAGGCCCTCTCAGACCCCACGAGGCTCAAGATGGTAATGATACTGCTCAGGGGCGAGAGGTGCGCATGCGAGCTGCCGGCTCTGGTCGGGAAGGCCCAGCCGACTGTCTCGCTCCAGCTCAAGAAGCTCGTGGAAGACGGGGTGCTCTCTTTCCGCAGGGACGGCAAGAAGGTCATCTACCGCGTCTCGAACCCGAAGGTGGCGAGGCTGCTCGAGGCGGTCGGATGAGCGACCCTCTCGGGGATTTCGCGGCGTTCGTTGCATACGGCCTTCTCCGCATGGAGGGCCACCTCGCCGAAGCTGCGGAGTTCTTCATCTACGACACCATCAAGGTGACGATACTGCTCGCGGCCATCATGTTCGTAGTGGCCATAGTCAGGACGTTCATAACGCCGGCCAGGATAAGGGGTCTCCTGGGCGGAAGCAGGGAGGGGACGGGGAACGTCCTTGCAGCCCTGCTCGGAGTGCCCACACCGTTCTGCTCATGCTCGGCAGTCCCAATCTTCATGGGGATGATGGAGGCGGGGGTGCCGCTCGGGGTGACGTTCTCGTTTTTGATAGCATCTCCGATGGTGAACGAGGTCGCGGTGGCGCTCCTTCTCGGCCTCGTGGGATGGCAGATGACGCTGCTGTACATATCGAGCGGCCTTGCGGTTGCGGTCCTTGCGGGGATCATCATCGGCCGCATGGGGCTGGAGGGCGAGGTCGAGGACATCGCCTCGGGTACGAAAGCCGTGAAAGCGAAGGAGAGAAGAACGTGGGCCGAGAGGCTCTCCTTCGCCCGTTTCGAAACCCTGAGAATCCTGCGCAAGACGCTCCCCTTCATCGTGCTTGGCATTGGCCTTGGCAGCATCATCCACGGCTTCGTCCCTGTCTCGTTTCTTGCAGAGCTGGCAGGGCCGGGCCAGCCGCTCGCCGTCCCGATAGCGGTCCTGATAGGCATCCCGCTCTACTCCAATGCAGCAGGGACCATACCAATCGTGGAGGCGCTGATGGGCAAGGGGATGGCGATGGGAACCGCGCTCGCATTCATGATGAGCATCACCGCACTGTCGCTGCCTGAGATGATAATCCTCCGGAGGGTGCTGAAGCCGAAGCTCATAGGGGTTTTCGCGCTCGTGCTCTTCATCTGTTTCGTGGCGGTGGGCCTGATGTTCAACGCGGTCGGCTGATGCGCGGGGCGGTGCCGGCCCGGTTCAGCGCCTCCATGTTGATGCGAGTGTATTTTTCGAGCGCGGCCGCTTCGGCGCGGCCGAGCCGCTCCACGACCATGCCCCAATGGACGGCAACCGAATCGCCCTCGGCCAATTCCCCGGCAAGCCTGATTCCCTTCCGCTCTACCTCCACGACTTCCAGCCTGGGCCTGAAGGAAAATCCGCGGTCAAAAGATATGGACCGGCGCAGGACGTCCGCGAACCTTCCGGACACCGAGAGGACCTTGGCACTCGTCACGCAGCAGGAGTCGTAGCTCGCCATCGAGCGCTCGGCCGCGTCCGTCACGAAATTCACGTAGAGCACGTTGAAGCTGTGGTGCGGCAGGAGCCCGCGGGGCAGGGCGTCCGCAAGCGCCCTTGCCCGCCCGGCTTTCGCAGGAGGGAACAGTTCGCGCTCCATGAAGTCCCGCAGCGCCCGGGCGGGGACGTTTTCAAGGAGCCGGTTGCCGGTCCAGAGTGCGCGTACGACCTCCATGTCGAATGGCTCCATTTCATTCTCCCTCGCGATGAGCGAGAGGTAGAGATGGTGCGCGCGGAATCCAGCGAGCTCCTTTTCCAGCGCGGCGCTGTTCGCTGCTCCCTGCAGGTTCCTTTTGAGAACGCCCCGGAACGACTTGTTGCCGCAGTAGCCGCAGCTGTTCGGAGGGTAGGCGTATCTGGCTGCAAGTTCAGCCCCTTTC
>JBFMCO010000063.1:0-2895 GCA_040754495.1 Microcaldota archaeon | reverse complement strand
CGCGCCCCGCACCAGATGGCCCAGTACGCCCTGGATGTCGCTGCGGATTTCACGTCATTCTATACCAGCTCCCCGGTAATCTCCGCAGAGGACGAGGCGGTCCGAAAATCAAGGCTGGCCATAACGCTGGCTACTAGCATAGTCATGAAAAACTCCATCGGGCTTCTTGGAATAGAGTGCCCCGAGAGGATGTGAAGGTGATATGGATGAGATACGTTCTGGTGGGTTTGCTTATGCTGGCCGGCCTTGCGCCGCTGGCATTCGCCCAGTCCTACGACTGCGAGCAGAATTGCTGCGAGGCTTACGGCGGCACGTGGGACGAGGATTACATGTGGTGTTCCGGCGCTGACAGCGGCTACTATGACTGCTCGAGCAGCTGCACCGAGGCCACAAGCGACGGGGGCTACTCCGGAAGCTACTCCTCTTCCTGCTGCGGCTCGGCATTCGTCCTGGCTTCCGTCGGCGCCGGGGCGTTCTTCTTCCGCCGCTAGCCCCTTATCCATGCAAGGACCTTCGCCGGGTCCTTCACTATTCCTTTTTTCCCGAAATATTTGAGTATTATATTCACGTCCCTGTCAAGGAACCTCTCGGCGCGCGGATGCTTGGTCACGACGCCCTGGCCGAAATCAATGATATATGGCACATCCCCCATCATGATGTTGTATTCGCTCATGTCCGCATGCACGAGCCCCGCTTTGTACATCTTTCTCATGTCATCGAGAATCGAATCCAGGTCCTTCTCCCCGTGGAGCGGGCCGACCATGTTCATCGTAGGGTAGGGCAAGTCCCCCTCGCCGAGGAAGCTCATGACAAGGACGCGGTTGATGAGATGGAACGGTCTCGGTGAGTGCACGCCTATCTTTTCGCATATCTCCAGGTTCTTGAACTCCTTGCGCGCGAACGCCCTGACGATGTCCCTGTCGTTATGCTTTATCCTCTCGAAGCGCGGGTCACCCTCCAGGTAATCCATCTTCCTGAAAAAAGGCGCCGTTTCGTTCTTGTAAATCTTCACCGCGACGTACCTGCCCTCCGGCGTCGATGCGCGGAAGACGTTCGCCTCCTTTCCGGTGGAGACCGGGTAGTCGACCGTCTGGAGGACGCCCTTCTTGAGCATCTTCGAGAGGTCCAGCAGGGCCTCGCGGTCGAAGACCTCGCTCTCGGTCTTGAACCTTTCCTTGAGCTGGTAATCCTCCTTGAGAGGTTTCTTGGTCATCGGATAGCACTGGGGCGCTATTTCTTATAAATTCATAATAATCAGATATATCCCTCTTCCTTGAGAATCCTGGCCTGGAGCGGGAAGTAGCGCCAGATGACGTCCCCCTTGGAATCGCCCTGTATCTGGAAGGGCTTCACTATGACGACATCGCCTTCCTTCACCCATATCTTGTTCTTGAGCTTGCCCGGGATTCGGCACATCCTCTCCTTGCCGTCCTTGCAGGCGACCTTCATCCTGGAGCCGCCCATGAGGCCGAGCACTATCCCGAGAACCTCGCCTTCCCTGGGGAACCTGAGCCTCCTGCGCTCCTCCTCCCTGCTGAGAGGCGGCGCATGGCCTCCTGGTTTCCTGCCGCTATGGTATCCGTATGCCAAAACATCACCTTATCGCTTTCCGCGCCCCGCAGGCTTCGCACACGATGTTGCGGACGCGGTGGCCCAGGTCCTCTATGTGGGTATCGGGCCTGTTGCATTCCTTGCATATAACGTACTTGACTATGAACTCCTCGAGCTTCCTGTTGACCATGTCGCCGACAAGCTTCCTCTGCAGGACCAGCCTCTCGCCCTGCGCCTCGACCGGGACGGCCAGCTCCTTGGAAAGATACTTGGACAGGAACGCCGGGTCCCTCCTTATCTTGTCGGTCACGGCCTTGTAGTTCTTGATTATGGTCTTGTTGCCTTCCGTGAAGAACTCGAATTTAGGCATCTCGAAGCGCTCCCCGGTGCCTTTTGCCTTCTCGGGCAGCTTTTTGTATATGTCGTCGAGTAGCCGCTCGTAATCGTCAGAACTCATGGAAAGATTATGATGGCATGGTTTATAATCTATGTCGCGGCCTGCGTTCGGCCGCCGCCGCAACAAGGCGCAGGGCTTATATTCCTTTTCGGCGAACCTAAATCCATGGGAAGAATCGCGATACTGGCCATTGCCCTGGCAGTCATGGCAGGATGCACGCAGCAGGAGGGAGTGCCCAAAAGCGTTCTCGACAGATACGACTCGCTCAGTGCAGAGTACTCATCCGGCCTCGGCGCGACGCTGAGCGGCTGCACCGAAGGCGGCCAGGGAAGGTACGTGGTGGTGGGCAGCGGCGGCTTCTCCGGAGTCACGTATATCTATGACGGGGCCGGGACGCTCATCAGCCAGTACTCCTGGGACGACATGGTGGAGCCGGGCGAGACGCCGCCTCCTTACGATGCCGACAAATACGAATGCACGCTCATGCGGCAGTCAAAAACCTAGGATGTCGAGCCTTTCCCCGCTGAAAAGGTCCACGAAGCCGACCTTCGTCCCGCGGCATGCCGAATAAAGGTCGTACCTGGCCTCCCTCAGCCTCTCCGGGTCCCTCCCCTGCTTGAGCATCCGGACATTCTTCAGGAGGCTAACGAGGCTTTCCGTGTCCGTGTTCATTATCGCAGGCGTTACCAGGACCGCGTACGGCTGGATCAGGGGCGTTATGTCCCGCACCAGGTAATACGGCCCGGCGGGCGCAAGCAGCGTCGCTTTCCCGAATCTCCTCTCCTCTGCCTTCCTGCGGATGGCAAAAAGGCGCCTCGCCTCCATGCGCTGCCCGACTCCTTCGAGCCACAGCTCTATGCCGAGCGTGTCCCCGCACTCGGACTTTTCGGCGCTGACAATACCGCCCGCCCCCCACGCAAGCGTCTGGAGATTACCGAGAAACCACG
>JBFMCO010000062.1:0-33260 GCA_040754495.1 Microcaldota archaeon | reverse complement strand
TTGCCTTAACTCTTCAACGGATATTTTGGGGAGGAATTCATCTCCTTTTGGTAGATGCCAGACCATAGATAGTATCTACGGAGGACAATTTATAAAAGTTCGTCTAATTTTGTCCTAGACTATGAAATAGAAAAAGAGGCCGCGAAAGGCGCGCGTTTCCTTCCCATAGTCGGCCCGCACAAGGGCAAATTCGACTACCTTGTCGCAAGGGCCATCGGGGCCAAAAAAGTCCTTGACCTCGGGACGCTTGTCGGCTATTCAGCGCTCACGTTCTCCAGGGCCGTAGGGAGCGGGGGGAAAGTCGTTACCGTGGAGCGCGACCCGGAACTTGCCGCTGAGGCAAGGCGGAACTTCAAAAAAGCCGGGGCCAAAAACATAACGCTGATAGAAGGGGATGCACGCAACGTGCTCAAAAAACTCGTCGCGGGGAAGCAGAGGTTCGACCTCGTTCTCCTCGACATCGAGAAGGACGAGTATAAGGGGGTCTTCGACGACTGCATCCGCCTGCTCAGGAAAAACGGCGTGGTCCTTACCGACAACGCCCTCTGGGGCACAAAAGAGCTCAGGGAGTTCCGCAGGTTCCTGCAGGGCTACGAAAAGGCGGAGAGCACGATTGTGCCCATCAGCGACGGGATAGCGATGAGCGTCAAGCGCTAAAAAAGATAGATTTCGTCCCTTTTCCCAATTCGGAGAACTTCGATAGTTTTCGATTCCTCGTTTATATCAAGGATTATCCGGAATTTCCCTACACGGAGGCGGTAGACGTCCGTCCCAGACAGTTTCCGTACATACCGGTATGGCTGGATGGATATCCTTTCCAGAACACCCGCCACACGGCCCTGCACCTCGGTTGTCTGGGCAAAGAAATCCCTCTCGGCTGACTTCGAGAACAACACGTTATACATGCTTCATCCGTCCCTTGAGTTGCGCCAGTGTTATGGACTTCCCCTCCTTGATTTCTTTCCTTGCCTGCTCCACGGATTCGGCAAATTTAGGGTTGAGACTGAGATGGTCTTCTATAAGGTCCTCTATTACCTCCTCGTAGGTTTCACTATCGAGTATTTTCATGTCGTCAAGCTTCCTCTTTAGCTCTTCGGAGACTTTGATTGTAGTATACATAAGTATTTTTTAGTATACTTAGGTTTATTAACGTAACCAAACGCCGCCAGCAGCATGGCCGGCAGGGCTATGCAGGTCGAGGAAGGAGCAGGCTCGGCAACGCCGGGCCCGGGCGCCGGCTCGGGGAATGGGCCGGAGACCTCCGCAACGGCGTTTTCCTGCGGCGCGGGAAGTCCGTTGATGGGAGCCGGGGCAGTCTCGTTGGCAAATGCGGCCGAGTGCTCCGGCTGTTCCTCCGGCAGGGAATACTCGGAAAACTCGCGGACGACGTCCCCGCAGTTCCAGAACGTGAATTCGATTTCCTTCGTCCTGAACCCGCTTTTCTCAATCCGCAGTATGTAAAGGTCGTTCAGGTACGGGGTTTTGCCCTGGGGCCGGACGGTCGAAACGCCTTCCTCGTCGGTCGATGAGCGCGCAAGCAGCTTGTAGGCCGAATCCGCGCGGAACAGGAACACGGTCGCGCCTTCGACGCGCGAGCCGTTCGAGCTCAGGGTCAGCGTTGCGTTTCCGCTTTCGCAGTCGAGCCAGAGCGCGGCAACAAGCGCGGGTGCGGCTTCCGCACCCGTATCCTTCTCTTCAACAATATCAGCCTCGACGACCTGGGCGAAGCCGAGGCCCAACAAAAGCAGAAGTGCAAGACCCCCCATATCATCCCCGGACACCGGGGGACGGCGGGCGTATTAATATTTTGCGGCCTGGGGCATGTGGGCCGGCCCATCTGCGAGTTCATCCGGCCTTGAAGGAGACCCTGACCGGGTCCTCGACTTTCCCTTCCCATGCCAGCACGTCGCCCTGAGCGCTGTCAATGACGCCGCCCGGCTTTGCGCTGCTTACCCTGATTGAAACCTCGAGCGGGACGCGGTCCAGGGAATCGAGCGTAAGCTCGTTCTCCCCGATGGCAAGCGCGGAGTTTATGAGAGAAACGAACCCCTCGTGCCCGGGCTGGATGTCCGCCACGAATGGCGAGCGCTTCCCGTTGAAATAAATCCTGAGCCTGCCGCTGCCCTTCACGGAATAGGAAATCGCATAGACGTTGCCGAATTTCGAGAAGTTCGTGCGCTCGTTGTAGAAAATCCACGAGTCCCCCTTCTTCCTGAACGTGAGCGAGTACTCGCCTGAGTCGTCCTTCATGTGCGCGATGCAGAAGGGCCCGAAGCACTCCTCCTTCGCGAGCGCGCCTTCCGCGGCCTTCTTCAGGTCCGGCATGCCGGCTTTCAGGAAATCGTCAAGATTGCCGGGCACGCCGGCAGAAGCGAACCAGTCGGAATAAACGTCCCTGATGAACCCCATGTCCCCGGCTTTCACCGCAGCCAGGTATTCCTTGAAGAAATCAACGAACATCCAATCCACCGGTCTTCCTGATGGCAGAGGAGAATTTTAAACCCATCCGGGGCCATAACCGGACATGAGATTTGAAGAGCCAGCGTGCAGCAGGGTGATGAACCGGGGAAACGTGCGCCCGGCCAACACGGGAAGGTTCAAACTGGAGGAGCCGGCTCCGGACAGGATTGAGCAGGGGAGGACGGTCCAGTCATCAGTGCGCGGCAACGACGATGAAAAGGGCAGGAGCGAGGTTGTCCGGGCCGAACGATAAGCGAGGCAAGCTAATACTGCCTCGCCGCATAGACGTATATCGTTGCCGGCGCGCCGCAGGCGATGCATTTCTTGCCCTCAGGCTTCGCGTCCGAGCCGAAAAGCGAGCCGCGGATGTTCGCCTGGTGCTTTTCCTTCACGACGCCTGCGCAGTTCTCGCTTTCCATGCGGTCGCTGCAGAAGGGCACCCTCACGAACCCGTGGAGGTCGAGCTTCTTCCCCAGCTCGTCCAGGCCGTCTGCGAAAGAGAGCTTGTCCGAGAACCACTTGTCAGCCTTCACCCGGAGGTTGTCGTCGTGCGAGCGGGCGAGCTCGCCAAGCAACGAATCAAGCTCCTCCATCTTCACCTTGAGCTTCTCGCCGGTGTCGCGGCGGGCCACGATAACGGAGCCGTCCTGGATGTCGCGCATCCCGATTTCAATCCTGAACGGGACGCCCTTCATCTCCCATTCGTTGAACTTGAAGCCGGGCGTGCGGTCCGAATCGTCAATCTTGACCACGAAGCAGCAGCCGATGCGCTTCCCGACCTCGCGGCACGCCTCGAGGACCTTCTCGCGCGTGTCCTCCTTTATTATCGGCACTATGACGACCTGCACCGGCGCGAGCCGGACCGGGAACATCAGCCCCTTGTCATCTCCGTGAGTAGCTATCACGGCCGCGTAAATCCTGGATATGCAGGGGCCGTAGCAGGTCTGCCAGACGTACTGCTCCTGCCCCCGCTCATCGGTGTATTTTATCCCGAACGCCTTCGAGAAGTGCTGGCCGAGCATGTGGGTCGAGGGGAGCTGGAGCGCGCGCCCGTCGGGCATCAGCGTGTCCGCGGCGTATGTGTCCTCGGCTCCGGCGAACTTGTCCCACTGCGGCCTCTGGAAGAATAGGAAGGGCACGCCGAACCAGCCGTGTATGACCTCCTCGGCCATCTCCATGTCCTGCCTGACCTGCGCCATCGCCTCCTCGCGCGTGGCGAAGCAGTCGTGCGCCTCGAGCCAGTGGAACTCCCTGCTCCGGATGAAGGGCTTCGTGGCCTTCGTCTCGTGCCTCCACACCTGGCAGCGCTGGTAAATCTTGAGAGGCAGGTCGCGCGTCCCGTGAATCCACAGGGCGTACATGGAGTACATGGCCGTCTCGCTGGTCGGCCTCATGGCGTAGCGCTCCTCGGTCTGGTGCGCTCCGGCGTGCGTAACCCAGAAGACCTCGGGCACGAACCCCTTGACATGGTCGCTCTCGCGGGTGAAATAGGTCTCCGGAATCAGCGCGGGGAAGAGGGCAGGCACATGGCCGCGGGCTTCCACCGCTTCTTCGTACATGGCGTACATGCGGTTCATGGTCAGGACGGCCCACGGCATGAAGACGACGAAGCCCTTTATGCCGTAGCGGAGGTCGCAGAGCTGGGCCTCCTTGGTAATGGTGTTGTACCAGCCCGAGAAATCCGACTTGTCCAGTTTCATACCAGAAGCGACTCCAGAGCCTGCAATGCCTCGAAGGCCGATTCGAAAGAGGGCTTGACCGCGAACGCCACGAGCAGTATGGACGCTGCAAGTATGAGCCCCACTGCCAGGTTGCCCTTCTTGAGCTCGGAAAACTCGTCGATGTCACGGGTCAGCCTGTCTACGAGGTTTATCGTCAGGAAGACCACGAAGATGGCGGCGAGCAGGCCGAGCACGTAGTTGAGCAGGGATACTATGAGGAGCTTGAGCACGAAAAGGGCGGGGAGGTCGAGGCTGACCGCGAACACCAACTCCCGGACGCGCGGCTCCACGAGGAGCAGGGTGGCGGCCATGACTGACACCAGGACCGCGCCGATGGCCAGATTGCCCTTCTTTACCTCCTTCCACTCGTCTATGCCGGAGGTGAGCCGGTCAAGGGCGCCCATGCCGCTGTAGAGGGCACCTGCCGAGAGGACCATCGCTGCGAGCACCTTGCCCATCTCGAGCGCGAGCTCGATGAGTTGTTCCCGTACCATCAGTGAAGGATTGAATGAAATCAGTTTTAAATGTTCTTGAGCCTGACTTCGCCACTTGCGTCAGAGCGCCGGAAGCAGAAGCCGCGGTCAGGGACGAGAGAAGACGCGGCTCAGGTGGCGAAATCAGGCTTGACAGGACCCGGAACTCCGAACTGAAAACCACATAAGCACTACTGGACAAGTATCCTGCCATGAGCCGCGACGAGCAGGGGTTCCTCGATAGCTGCGCCGAGATTAGGAAGGTGGCGCTCTCGTTTTGCGACCCCCTGATTGTGCACCATTACGATGCCGACGGCCTCAGCTCCGGCGCCATCGTGGCAGGCTCGTTCATGCGGCAGAACAAAAAATTCCGGCGCGAGTGCATCAAGAAGCTCGATGATACGGCCATAGAGCGCTGCCTGCACGAGAAGGAGCTCATCTTCGTGGACCTCGGCGGCGGGAACAAGCGCGTGAACGAGCTCAAGGACGCGCTCGTCATAGACCACCACCAGACGGAAGGCATTGAGAAGCCGCAGGCCAATCCGCTCCTGCACGGCATCGACGGGGGAAGCGAGCTGAGCGCGTCAGGGACCGCCTACTGCGTATTCAGGGAGTATCCGGATCTGGCGGTCGTGGGGGCGGTGGGCGACATGCAGCATCCCCTGTCCGGGATGAACCGGTGGGTGCTGGGCGAGGGGGAGAAGAGCGGTGACGTGCTGGTCGAGGAGGACCTCAGATTCTACGGAAGGCACTGCAGGCCGCTCGTGCAGTTTTTGGCGTATTCCGACGACCCGTACATCCCCGGGATATCCTACCGCGAGGACAGGGCACGGGAAATGCTGGCGGAGGTTGGAATAAAGACGGAGAGGGCCGACGCGGAATCCGGGAAGGGAGACCGGACGGGCGGCTTCCGCTCCTATTCCGAGCTTAGCGACGATGAGAAGCGCTCGCTCATAAGCGCCCTTGCAAGGATTCTCATCTCCACGAACAGGCTTGATTCCGCGAAGGACCTGATAGGCGAGAGCTACGTGTTCCCCAAAAGGCCCAGGGACGAGACGTACGAGGCGAACGAGTTCAGCACGCTCCTGAACGCATGCGGCAGGCACGGCAAGCCGGATGTCGGGGTAAGGGTGTGCCTTGGCGACGCTGAGGCCGCGGCCGAGGCGCAAAGCCTGCTCCAGCACCACCGCAGGATGCTCCGCGAGGGCATCGCTTTCGCCGCCCCTCACGTGCAGGATTTCGGGAAGTTCTATTTCCTCGACGGGCGGGGCGTCATAGACGAGGGCATCATAGGCGTGGTGTGCGGGATGGTCCAGCAGCAGGGCTGGAAGAAGCCGATAATCGGCATGGCCTCGGGCGACAATGGGACGATAAAGGTCTCAGGAAGGGCGGCGAGGGCCCTCATCGAAAAGGGGACCAACCTCGGCCTTCTCATGAAGGAAGCCACGGCAAGCCTTGGCGGGGCCGGCGGCGGGCACAAGGTCGCGGCCGGCGCGTCCATCCCGCAGGAAAAGCTCAACGAGTTCCTTCTATTCGCGGGGGATTATCTGGGCGGAAAAAGATAGCCGGTTACAGAACCCTGCCGGGAACCGGAAACCCGAAACCCCTCTGCCGCCCGCCGTTCCCGGAGCATTTACGTCATTGACCGTAGGGGTCGGGGCAAGGTTTAAAAGCATGCCCGGCATTGACGGATTCAATGAGAAAGCTCAGTTTCAGGGCTAGCTCTCTGGCGCGGGAGGAGAGGATGCACAGGCGCGAGAGGGAGAGGCAGGTCTTCAAGGCTCTCAAGCCGTACTTGTCATCCCGGTCCATGTGGAGGGGATACTGGTACGCGAAGGGCGCGGTAGGGAAATGGAACCGCGCTAGCCAGGTCACGGAAGGCATGCGCTGGAACCATTACATGTCTTCAGGAAGGGGGACACCGTTCTTCGCGATGCATGAGGAGCACAGGGCCCCTCCGCTCTCGGGGGCGATTGAATCGCACGCGGAGGCATCAAAATCACGTCGGAGGGAGGCATTGGCGCCCCATGGCTTTGTCCGGAATGTCGCCACTGCGGATGTCCGGGCGCAGCCAGCGCATGCTGAAGCCCCGGTGCATCGGGAGCGCACGCCCGTGAATCTTCCCCTGAGCTCCGGAGAGGCATGCGAATTTGAGCCTTGGCACCACGGGCAGGATGCTGCTGGTTCTCAATCCTTCCAGGCTCCGCATGCTGTAACGGAAGAGCAGGTGCATGGAACCAGCAGGGCATTGCAGGCACCCGCTCCCGCCATCGTTACGGGGCAGGGATTCGCTCTTTTAATCGCGGGTGCGCCTTCCAACGACAATGCAGGCGGGCCGCAGCATGATTCGCCGGCAGAGGATGATGGCACGAGGGAGCCGGTCGCAGCCATGATGGCGCTCATTTGCAACGCGCTCGGAAGCGGGATTGCCGTCGTCACTGGAATGCTTCCTGCGCGCGCAAGGGACGAGGACACGGCTGCTGATGAACCCCGCCCGCATCAAAACCGCGAACCATCAATCCGCCGCCCAGGGCCGGAAACGGCCAGCCGTGCTTCAGGAAGCCCGGTGCCGGTTACCTGGAGTCCGGATGCGGGATGCGGCGGGATGGCAATGGCGGGGCATGATGCGGGAAACGGGAGGCCGGAGGCGCATGCATTCCACCCGAGGCGCGGCCCGGGATACATAAGCAGCCAGCAGAAGAAGGTCCTCCAGCTCAAGGTAGCGAGGGCCGATGCCCAGCCCAGCGAATGAATCAGCGGCCTGCGCCTTCAGCCGCGCCTATAAGCCGGTCGTATATTTTCGCGGCAAGCTGCTCCTGCTCGGCGAGTTCGCCCTTCACGAAGACGCCCCTCGACGCATCCACGAAGGTGATGAACTTCCTGCCCTCTTTCTCTTCGAACGCCAGGTAGCGGCGCTCTATCCATGCCGGGGCCGGAAGGCCGTTGTCGAAGCAGAATGAAGGCGAATCCTCGTTCCGGTGCGGGAACGGCTGCACGCTCAGCTCGTCGTAGAACTCCAGCTTCCCGATTATGCCGCGGACCAGGCGCGAGGGGAGCCTGAGCATCCGCTGGACTTCGGTCTTGATGGGGAAGCCTGCCTTCTCGGCTTCGTCCAGGGCTTCCTTCCTGCCCACGGTCTCGGCGCCACGGCGGGCCGGGAAGCGGAGGATATCCCTGCCGCTGTCGTCTTCCTTGTCCGAGCCTCCCCGGTTGCGCCTTCCAGACGGACCTGCCATGCAATGATTCCTCGGATAATGTTTTTATAGACGACTGCATGAGCCGGCTGTAAGGCCGTTTAGTGTCAAAAAATGGTATTTTGGATATATTTTTAAACACTTCCTGCCATAATCATTTTAAAGAAAAAACGAGCGAGAGGGTGGGGTTCCAGATGAGCGAAGTGCTTGAAAGGCTGCTGCGCGACAAAAGCTCCAGCGACGCCAAGTCATATCTCATCGGGCTTGAGCGGGGCCGCATCTGGGCAGAGGACCATGCTGATTATTTCGAGATGAGGGAGTGGAGCGAGCAGGAAGCCGGGGAGTTCGAC
Organism: Microcaldota archaeon; assembly: GCA_040754495.1. Classification (GTDB taxonomy): domain Archaea; phylum Micrarchaeota; class Micrarchaeia; order Anstonellales; family Bilamarchaeaceae; genus Bilamarchaeum. The sequence goes on along the minus strand of JBFMCO010000062.1, from coordinate 25,062 downwards.
GACCTTATCCTGCCGCACCAGGAGGAGCGCCAGTTCAGGCTACTGCGGAGCGAGACGCCGCTCGAATGGACGTCATATCTCAAAGGCTGGTTAGAGGGCGTAAGGGAAGTCGTCAAAAGGTACTGAGCGGCGTTTAGGCGGCTCATAACTAGCTTATTTAATTTTTCCTCCCTTATACCTCAGAAAGGGAGGTATGTACATGAAAAATTTCGTACTGTTGATTCTAGCCGGGCTGCTGGTATTCGGCTGCACCGGCCCGCAGGCGCCATCAGGTGGGCAGCCTGGCCCGGGCCTGCCCGGGACGCAGCCCCCGGCAGCGGCTTGCTCGCCGTCGTATTCGTTCTCAGAGATGCAGGACGGCACACTGGGCGGCAATGCGAACCTTATCGCGACCGTAACATGCGCGGCAGGAAAGAGGATGGCGGTCAAGCTTGACGGCGTCGAGGTGATAAGCCAGACGCCCGCCACCAACGCGACCCAGCCGGTGCAGTTCGACTTCGGCACGCCCAAGGACGGGACTCTGAAACTCACCGTGGAGTCCGATGGCGAGACCGTGTTCTCCCGCGACTGGAACGTCCGGCCCCTCGGCAGCGATGATACTAAGGGCCTTGAGAACGACGCCGTGTCGTTCAAGGAGTGGCGCGCCATGGCCGTCGACGTTGATTCTATCATCACCCCGGCCCGCGTGCGCCTGTTCCTCAAGAGGATAGATTTCAGGACGCAGCCCGGAACGGAAATTGTCGTCGAGATAAGGGACGACGATAACGGCAATCCCGGCGATGTCGTCGGGTCGGTGAAGCGCCCAATCAACGCGACCACGCTCAGCGACAACTGGCTGAACTTCGACTTCGCGGAGAAGCCGACGCTCCAGCCTGGCAGGTACTGGGTCGTCCTCAGGATAGACCAGACCGAGTCCATCAGCGTAGTGAGCGACTCTATAAACATCCACTATGTCGCCATAGACAAGCAGTCTCCGGGCAACGACTACACCAGGCAGATGATGCTTGATGTGGACCCGAAGACCGGCCAGGCCTCCGAGACGCAGTGGGTGCCTCTCTCGTACGACAGGGAATACACCATCGTCCTGACTAGCGGGAATTAGTTATTTCTTTTCTTCTATTTTTCTTGCCATTTCTTTCAGGTGGGAGAAGCGGCGGGAGATGTCGCTCTCCATCTCCTCCAGGGTCTCCGAGAGGGTGTGTGCGCGCAGGTAGTAGTTCCTGCCTTCTTTTATAGCGAGGCCGGTGCGCTGGAAAAGGTTCAGGTGGTATATGACCGCCGCCTGGCTCACCTCAGATAGGTGCATGATGTCCCTTGACGAGATGCCTTCGCCCCGCGTGCTTGCCCGGACAAGCGCGCGGAACACGGCCCGGCCCACATGGTCGCGCTCGTCGCCCAAGCCCAGGCACGCGTAGATATAATCGAGTTCAGCATCCGGGTCTTCTTCCCGGGAAGGCACGGCGACATAGCGGATTATTATCTGCCGGTAATACCTCCGCTGCGTCATGTGTTAATTAGGGCATGCAAAATTTTAAAAATATTTCGTAATATTAAACGATTTGTTAAAATTTCAAAAGCGGTGATTTCACGGACGACAAGAAAACGGCTGAGATAAGCGGCGAGAAAACCGAACTGGCCCAGCCAGCCGAGGAAAAACGCATCGGCCATGAAGAGAAGGTGATGCTCGGGGGCGGGAAGGCGAGGGAGAAGGAGCTCGAGGAGCGCCTGCTCAGGCTGCAGGCCGAGTTCGAGAACTACAAGAAGCGGGCCGCGCGCGAGAACGAGGCCCTTCGCGAGAACGCCTCGGCCGACGTCCTGATGCGGCTGCTGCCGGTCGTGGACGATTTCGACATGGCAATAGCCCACATGGACCGCTCCCCGCACAGGGATTTCAGGCACGGCATCGAGCTGATTTACGTCAAGCTGCTCGAGCTCCTCAAAAAGGAGGGCGTGCAGGAGATGAAATGCCTCGGCGAGAGCTTCGACCCCTACAAGCACGACGCGCTCAGGCAGGCCGAGGGCGATGATGGGAGGGTAGTCGAGGTCATACAGAAGGGATACACGTTCAGGGGAAAGGTCCTGCGGCACGCGAAGGTGGCCGTCGGAAAAGGAAAGGAGGGAAAGGATGGCTGAGGACGGAAGGATGGGAGTGAAGGACGGCAGGGATGATATTGAAGAGGCGGCTAAGCGGGCAGCTTTAATAAGGAGCCTGCGCAGGCAGGTTCCGGTCGGAATAGCGTCATGATTCAGAGGTGGAGAGAATGGGAAAAATCATAGGAATCGACCTTGGAACGAGCAATTCGGCAGCGGCATTCCTCGAAGGCGGGAGGCCGAAGATAATCCCTAGCACGGAGGGCATAACGCAGTACGGGAAGGCGTTCCCGAGCTACGTGGCATTCACGCGTGACGGGCAGAGGATAATAGGCGAGCCGGCAAGAAGGCAGGCGGTAACGAACCCGGAGGGAACGATCACCGCGTTCAAGAGGAAGATGGGGACGGATTACAAATTCAGCATCCTCGGGAAGGAATACCGCCCGCAGGAGCTTTCGGCCTTCCTGCTCCAGAAGATAAAGAAGGACGCCGAGGAGTTCCTCGGGGAGAAGGTGGACAAGGCGGTAATCACGGTCCCGGCGTATTTCAACGACAACCAGAGGCAGGCGACCAAGGACGCGGGCTCGATTGCCGGCCTTGAGGTCGTGCGCCTGGTCAACGAGCCGACGGCGGCCTGCCTGGCCTACGGCCTTGACAAGGCCGGAAAAGAGATGAAGATACTGGTCTTCGACCTGGGCGGGGGGACTCTCGATGTTACCATCATGGACTTCGGCGGCGGCGTCTTCGAGGTGAAATCCACGAGCGGGGACACCCAGCTCGGCGGGACCGACATGGACCGCATAATCGCGGAATACCTGACCGACCAGTTCAGGAAGGAGAGCGGCGTTGACGTTACCAAGGACAGGCAGGCCCAGCAGAGGATTCTCGAGGCCGCGGAGAAGGCGAAAATCGAGCTTTCGACCACGCTCGAGAGCGAAGTGAACCTGCCGTTCCTTGCATCGGAAGGAAACCAGCCCAAGCACTTCGTGCACAAGCTCACGAAAGCCAAGCTCGAGGACCTCGTCCGGCCCGTGATAGAAAGATGCCGGGGGCCCCTGGAGCAGGCGATGAGGGACGCGAAGCTCACCCCGAACGACATAGACAGGATAATCCTTGTCGGCGGGCCGACACGGATGCCGATAGTGCAGAAGTTCGTGGAGGACACGATAGGCAAGAAGGTGGAGCGCGGCGTGGACCCGATGGAGTGCGTCGCGATGGGCGCGGCCATCCAGGGCGGCGTGCTCTCGGGCGAGGTGCGCGACATCCTCCTTCTCGACGTTACGCCGCTCTCGCTCGGGCTCGAGACGCTCGGCGGCGTCATGACAAGGCTCATCGAGAGGAACACGACCATACCGACCAAGAAGAGCCAGACCTTCACGACAGCGAGCGACATGCAGACCGCTGTGGACATACACATCCTGCAGGGGGAGAGGCCCATGTCTAAGGACAACATAGAGCTCGGCAAGTTCTCGCTTGTCGGGATTCCGCCTGCCGTGAGGGGCGTGCCGCAGGTCGAGGTTACATTCGACATAGACGCGAACGGCATCCTGCATGTGAGCGCGAAGGACAAGGCGACGAACAAGGAGCAGAGCATGCGGGTGACTGCGCCGCTGAAGATGCGCGACGAGGAGATAAAGCAGAAGATGTCCGAAGCCGACAAGTTCGCCGAAGCCGACAAGGCCGCGCTCGAGCTTGCGACCGCGAGGAACGAGGCCGAGGGCATGATATACGTGGCCAAGAAGACGGTCGAGGACTTCAAGGACAAGATGTCCAAGGAGCAGTTCGACAGGATTGCAGCGGCGCAGAAGAAGCTCGAGGGCGCGATGTCCGGGAGCGATGCGGCCCGCATCAGGGCAGAGACCGAGAGCCTGAAGAAGGCCCTCGAGGAGGTCGGCGGCTCCATGTACGGCCAGCAGGGTGCCGGAGGCGGGGGGCCCGGTGCAGGAGGCCCCAACATGGGCGGCGGGTCAGGGCCGGATGCCGGAAACCGGGAACAGGAAACCTCGGGGAAAGGCTACGAGCAGGTGAAGAAAGGCAGGAAAAAAGGCGGCTCCGGAGAGGACGTCGTGGAAGGCGAGTACGAGAAGGTGGACGATAAGAAATGAAGGACTACCACAAGGTGCTCGGCGTCAGGAAGGACGCCTCTTCCGATGAGATAAAACGGGCTTACCGGAAGCTCGCGCTCCTCTACCATCCGGACCGGAACAAGGACGATGGCGCGGAGGAGAGGTTCAAGGAAATCAGCGAGGCCTACGCCATCCTCACCGGGAAGGAGCCCGTGCCGCAGGCGGTAGCGAGCCCGAGGGGCAGGCGCAGCGGCAGGGAGGTCGTGGACTGGGCATCCGAGGTGCTGAACATCTGGCAGGAGCTGGAGGAGCAAAGGCACAATAACATGTACCGCTAAGCTGATACGATGGCAGAGAAAAAAGACTATTACGAGGTTCTCGGGGTGCCAAGGGGCGCCACCAAGGACCAGATAAAGCAGGCTTACAGGAAGCTGGCCCTGCAGTACCACCCTGACCGCAACAAGGACAAGGAAGCGGAAGCGAGGTTCAAGGAAATCAGCGAGGCCTACGCAGTCTTATCCGACGACAACAAGCGCGCTCAGTACGACCAGTACGGACATGCCGGCTTCGACCGGATGTACAGCCAGGAGGACATCTTCAGGAGCGCGGATTTCTCTGATTTCGCCGACATGTTCGAGGCGTTCGGCTTCGGGGGGCCTTTCGGGGACATATTCGGCCCGGCCTTCCGCGCAGGCTTCGGCAGGCGCGGCGGGCGGGCGAGGGAGTATGGCGCCGACCTCGAGACCGTAGTCCAGATAAGCCTCGAGGAAGCCGCGAAAGGCGCCAAGAAGGACATCAGCTATCACCGGAGCAAGGCGTGCGCAAGGTGCAGCGGGAGCGGCAGCGAGCCCGGAAGCTCGAGGGGCACGTGCAGCGCATGCGGGGGCAGAGGCGAGGTCCGGCAGACGAGAAGGGCAGGGCCGATGGAGTTCTACAGCGTCACCACCTGCGCGCGATGCAGGGGCGAAGGCACGGTGGTCGAGAAGCCGTGCAAAAGCTGCGGGGGCTCGGGCAAGGCCAGCTCGAACGAGCACATCAAGGTCGGCATACCTGCCGGGATACACAGCGGCATGAGGCTGCGCCTTGAGGAGATGGGCGAATTCGGGCGCGATTCGCCCGGCGACCTTTTCGTAAGGGTAGAGGTGCAGCCGCACCCGGTGTTCGAGCGCAACGGCGATGATTTGGGCATGGAGGCGGCCATAGGCTTTGCGCGCGCCGCCCTCGGCGGCGAAATCGAGGTGCCGACGCTTTCCGGGAAGGCGAAGCTGCACATACCTCCGGGCACGCCCTCGCACACGGTCTTCAGGCTGAGGGGGGAGGGGATGCCGAGGCTGAACCGGAGCGGCAGGGGGGACCAGATGGTGCGGGTGGTCATTGACGTCCCGAAAAAGCTGAGCAAAAGGCAGAAGGAGCTGCTAGAGGAGTTCGAAAAAGAGGACGGGAAGAAAAAGGGGTTTTTCGGCGTATTCTGATTTCACTTGAGGAAGTCTATTGCCAGGTCCTCGAGCGTTTCGCCCTGGCTCTCGAAAATGTCGGTGCCGTGCGCCGAGCCCGGGAATATCCTCGTCTTGAGCTGGGATTCGGACGTCAGGCTCTTCATCTCGTTTACGGCCTCGACGGAGTAGCTGTCCCCGGATGACGCGACCGCGAGGAGCGGATGGGCATAGTCATCCACAGACCGCTCTATGCTTACGCCGTTGTAATCCATGCCTGGGGAGAGCATCACCACCTTGGTAATGGACTTGTCCTGCGCAGCTGCGAGTATTGAGGATGTCGAGCCCATGCTCGCCCCAACCACGTACAATTCCGTGATGGCCGGGTATGAAGGCGTCAGGTATGCCTTGATGCTCAGGATGTCGGTCTTCATGTCCTTGAACTCCGAGGTGTCGAAGTCCTGCCAGGAGCCGATGTTCGTGCTTTTTCCGTGGCCGCGCGGGTCTATGGCGAGCACCAGCGCGTCCGGGAACTCGTCATGGAGCTTTGCGATGAAGCTCTGCGGATAGCCGTCCCTCGTCTCGCCGAGGCCGGGAACGAGCACGATGGCCTTCTTCGGCGTCTTGCTTTCGCTCTCGTAGAGGGTGCCATATATCTTCCATGCCCCGGCGTTGTAGGAAACCTCGCTCGACTTGAGGGATGAGGCGGGTTCAGCCGGCTGGGCCGGTTGTGCCGGCTCGGCCGGCTGCGTCGGCTGGCTGGGCGCGGACGGCGCTGACGGCTGGCTCGGCTGCGAAGGCACGCCAGACGGGGGCGCGGTGCCGGCTTGCTGGGTGCATCCGACAATGAGCAAAACAATGGAAAAAAGGACGAAGGCGCGGTTCATTCAGCGCCTCTTCTTCTTTTTAGCCGGCTTTGCCTTCTTGGCCTTCTTCGCCTTCTTGGGCTTGGCTTTCTTCGGGGCCTCCATGGGCTCGCAGCAGCACGGGCACGCGCACTCCTCGCCCATCTTCGGGGCCTCCGGGGCAGCCTCTGACTCGGAGAGGGTCTCTATCTCCCGGTCGTGCATGTCGAGCGTCTCGCTCAGCCCTTCGAGCGACATCGCCAGGCGGTCCACCCAGCTCGCGACCAGCTTGAGGTCCGCCCTCTCGGAACTCTCGAACATCTCGTCCCGGAGAGCGCGCATCTCGTCCCGGAATTCGGCTATCGTCTTAACCATTCCATCACCTCCTAATGCTTATCCTCATGAATTTTTAAATTTTCTCGAGCGCCCGGGCTATTGCCAGGCACTCCTCCTTGGAAAGCGTCCTCACCCGCCGGCCGGCCATGCCCCCCAGCTTCTCCAGTTCCGCAGCGTCGAACATCTTCGAATGCGTCAGGGCGTTCCGGACCGTCTTGTTCTTGTGCTGGAAAAGCCAGCGGATGACGTTCTCCTGGAATTGGCTCGGGCGGAGGCCGGTCGGGCTTAGGATTATTATTGCGGAATCGACCTCGGGCACCGGCCTGAAGAGGTGCCGGAGCACCGTGCGCTCGAGAGTTACCCGGAAGGCAAGCTGCGACGTTACGCTGAGGCGGCCGTAGTTCTTCTCCCCGGGCCGTGCGGCCATCTTCTGGGCGAACTCCTTCTGCACCATCAGAACCGCATGGGAAAACTTCATGCCGGCGAGCCTGAAGACGATGTCCGAGGAGATGTAGTAGGGGATGTTCCCGACGGCCACGTCGAACTTCGGCGGCTCGAACTCCAGGAAGTCCGCTTCGACAATCTCCACATCAGCGCGGCCCGCGAACTTCTGCTTAAGGAGGGCCGCGAAACGGGCGTCCTTCTCGACCGCGATGAGCTTTTCCGGCTTCAGCAGGAGGAGCTGCTCGGTGAGCCTGCCGTCCCCGGGCCCGATTTCGAGGACTGTTTTGTGTTCAGGGTTTGCGAGTTTGGCCTCCAGCGCGAGGATGTTCCTGTCCTCGAGGAAATGCTGGCCGAGGGATTTCTTCCGTTTCCAGTCTCCCGTTCCCGGCACCCCGTACGCGGAACGGGAGACCCGCGGCTGGCTGCCGGATGCCGTTTGCCGGCTGCGCCTAGAGGATGTGCTCATCTTTCTTCCCCTCGATTACAAGGACGGCGTCGATGAACCCGTAGGCGTAGTTGGCGGAGCCGAAGGACGTGAAATAGTCGCCCTTCTCGAAGTAGTGCTGCGCGTCTGATGCGTAATTTTCAGCGTACTCGAATACGGACGGGTATTTCCTGTCGAAGCCGTATGAGCGAAACACCGAGATTATGCGCTCCAGCTTCTCCAAATCCTTCTTCGCGCGCTCCTTCTCGTCCATCAGTATTCCCTCACGATTTCCTTGGCAGGCCGCCTTTCGGTGATGCCCGCCGCCTCCGCCGGATGGCCTATGGCAAGCATGGCAACAGGCACCTCGAACGACATGAGGTGCAGCACCCGCGACACCTCGAGCTGGTCAAGCGAGCCCACCCAGACAGATGAGAGCCCCTCTGCCGTGGCGGCAAGCTGGCAGTAGGCTGCCGCTATCGTCGCATCCTGGGTGGCGAAGAGCTCGAAGCCCCTCTGCCCGTATCTGGATTCCGAGCGCTTCAGGTCCGCGCAGAAAACCAGGAGGAGAGGAGCTTCCGCGATGAAATCCTGATATTCGCAGGCCGGCACGAGCGCTTCCCTCACGCTTTTCGAGCGCACTATGCAGATGCGGTAGGACTGGAGGTTGCCGGCTGAAGGGGCCTTGATGCCGGCCTCCACGATGTCCCGCACCTTGGCCTTGTCCATGTCCTTGTCCTGGAATTTCCTCACCGAATGCCTGTTCCGGAGGACGTCGTAGAATTCCATGAGTGGATTTGGAGCGCGGGGTATAAAAGAGTGGCCATGCGCCGATTCGGCCCGGAGGGCTGGGTGGCGGTTTCCGGTTTCCAGTTCCCTGTTCCGAACACGACGAAACCGAAAACTGGAAACCGGCTACCCCCGAAGCGCCCATGAGTTAGAACTATGGGCGCGACGGTAACCTGCCGTTTCTGCCCCCGGAGGGCCCCTGAGTCAATACTATGGGCCCGGCGGGACTATGCATAGACTCCGCTAAAAGAAAACAGAAGTTCCAGAAGTAGCGGGGAGAAATATAAGTGTCAGCAGCAGTGTATTTTCCCGCTCGAAGAGCAGTACTCAAAACACCGTGGAGGGGCTTAACTTCTGAGTTCGGAATGGGATCAGGTGTTGCCCCCTCCCTGTGACCGCTGACAAGTGTATTGTGTCCTGAGGTCTTTTTAAATTTTACTAATGGATAAGTGCGCATGGGAGGCGCCATAGAGACAGCACTGGAACCCTTGAAGGAAGCCCTCGACTTCTTCATGAAGAACGCGTCGAGGCTCACGGTGGAGTTCCTGAAGCTGTCGGCGCTGAGCATGCTTGTCCAAATCCTTTTCTTCGCGGGCCTCTTCGCCATCCTCATGGCGGGCGGCGCCGGCTCAATCGATGGCGGAGGGGCGATGGGCATGGCGGCGATTGCGCTGGCCCTCCTGCTCTTCCTCGCATTCACCGTGCTCGGCGCGGCGATTAGCGCCACCGCATACCCATTGGTGCAGGAGATGACCAAGGGGAAGGGCATCGGGATACTCGCGAAGGCAAGGGAGCTTCTCGTACCCATCGGAAAATACACCCTGATAATCTGGGGCGTCATGCTCGCCATGCTGGTGGCGTTCTTCGTGATGACCGGCGCAGCAGGCAGCCTCGGCCCCCTCGTATCGGTCCTGGGCGTGCTCGTCCTGCTCGTGATATTGGCGGCATTCGTCTTCGTAACCCAGTTCTCCGTGCCGGAGATTGCCCTAAGGGGAGCCGGGCCGGTGGATGGCATCAGGAGGTCTTGGAACACTGTCGCGGGCAATATCTGGGCTGTGATAGTGTTCGATATCGTCCTCCTCATAGTCGTGATAGGGACCGGGCTCATGTTCAGCATCGCGCAGGGGTTCGCGAACGCCATCATGGTGTCTTCGGGCGACCTTGCGTCGATGGCCGCCGGCGTCCTGGCCTCGCTCGCCATATCCTTCGTGCAGAGCGTGGTCATCGCCCTCCTGACCGTGCCTCCGATATACTTCTTCTGGAAGAAGGTATCACGTTAGCTTGACCCGGAGCATGAGGTCGTCCTGCGGGCCGGTGAGGACTGCCCGCCCGTCCCTGTTGCTTGTCAGCGCGTAGAGATATCCGTCCTTTACCGCCACGTCCCTCATCCTCCCGTAGCCCGTCAGGAAAATTTCCTGCGACAGGACCTTCCCGGAATCGTCGAACCGGATTTTGCGTATCTGGGTGCCTCTCAGGGCCGCGACATAAAGGTCGTTCCCGTGGAATGCTGCACCGGAAGGGGCTATCGTCTCGCTGAAGCACAGGACCGCCGGGTCAGCAGTGCACTGGAGGTCCGGCCAGGAGTAGTTCCTCCCGGCTTCAATGAGGTTCAGCTCGTCGTTGCCTATCGGGCCGTGCTCGGTCGCGAACAGGCCGCCGGATGCCGCATGCCACGCCAGTCCCTGCGGGTTCCTGTGGCCGTATGAATAGACCGGCGAGCCGGGGAAGGGGTTGTCCGGCGGTATCGAGCCGTCCTTGCTGAGCCTGAGGATTTTGCCTCCCAGCGAATTGAGGTCCTGGGCGCTTCCCGGCACCCCGCCGTCGCCGGTGGCCGCATAGAGCAGGCCGTCCGGGCCGAACCTGAGCCTCCCGCCGTTGTGGAAGCCCTGGTCGCCCCTGCCGCCCGGAATGCCGTCAAGCAGCACCTTCTCCCCTCCGGCCTCATCGCCATCCAGCGTGAGGCGCGAGATGCGGTTTTGCATTTTGCCGCTCCTGTTTTCGAAGTAGGTGTAATAGACGAATATGGCCCGGCTCGAATTGAAGTCAGGGTCTGCCGCGATGCCGAGGAGGCCGCTCTCGCCGACCGCGGCGACATCGAGCACGGCCGCAGGCTCCTCAAGGAGCGTCCCGTTCCTGATGAGGCGTATCCTCCCGGGCCTCTCCGTGAATATGATATCGCCGCCAGGCAGGAAATCCATGGCCCACGGGACCTCAAGGCCGCTGGCAACTGTCTCCGGCCGGCTGGTTCCCCCGCCATCCGGAGGCTGTGCGCCCTGGATGCAGCCAAGAAGCAGGAGCGAAAGCATGAGCGGGTGTGCCTTCATGCAACCTAAAAGCGGTGGAACAGATTAAAATTCTTCTCTGGCACAACGGCTCTTATGTCAGAGCACAAGCACTGGTCGGAATGGCTCGCCGAGCGCGTCATCGCCGAGAAGAAGGAGCCATACGTCATAACCAGCGGCATCACCACGTCCGGACCGGCCCATCTCGGCACGCTCTGCGAGTTCCTCTTTCCCGATGCCATAAGGAAGCAGCTCGAGGCGAGGGGGAAGAAGGTGACGTTCTATTTCCTTGCCGACATCCTCGACGCATTCGACTCGGTCCCGGTCGCCATGGAGGGATACGCAAAAGAGCTGGAGCCGCACCTGGGAAAGCCGCTCTCCGAGGTCCCCGACCCGGCCGGGAAGGCAAAGAGCTTCGGCGACCATTTCCTTAGCGAAGTGCGCGGCCTGATGGCGCTCTTCGGGGTCAAGGCCACGGTCCTGCGGATGAGCGACCTATATGCCGAGGGGAAGTTCGACGAATGGGCGAGATTCTACCTGCAGCACGAGGCCGAAGCGAGGCGACTCGTCGAGGAGACGAGCGGCAAGCAGGAAAAAAAGGACTGGTCGCCCATCATGCCGATTTGCGAAAAATGCGGCAGGATAGCCACGACGAGGGTTGTTTCGCACGATTCTGATGCCTACGAGTACGTATGCGACAAGGACGTGAAATACACGAAGGGCTGCAATCACCGGGGCAGTGGCAGGATAGCCGACCACAGATACAAGATAACGTGGAGGCTGCACTGGCCCGCATGGAAGCAGATTTTCGGCACAAGCATAGAGGGCGCGGGGATGGACCACCACACGAAGGGCGGGAGCGAGGACACGTGCCGCGAGGTCACAAACGGCCTCATGAAGGCGGACTACCACATCCCGTTCAAATACGGGTTCATCCTGTTCCAGGGGAAGAAATACTCCAAGTCCAAGGGGATAGGGATGGGCGTGTCCGAGCTGGTGAGGCTGGTCCCGCCCGAGATAATCAAGTACATCCTCCTCAAGCCGGACCTGGAGGAGAACGTGGACATAAACCCGACCGCGGAAAGCATGCTCAGGACCATGGAGGACTTCCAGAAGGCCGCGGAGCTTGCCGGGAAGGGGCTGGATGGCCTCAACCGGCACGAGCGCAAGATGGCAATCGCTTTCGGGCTCTCGGCGGAAAAGCTGAACTGGAGGGTGCCGTTCCTCGACGTGCTCCTCTATTACCAGATTTACCATGACTGGGCCGAGGTCGCGAAACTGACCGGGGACGCCGAAGGCGTAGCATACCTGCGCCCGTATATCGAGGAATGGGTCGCCAGGGATTTCATGCCCGACGACTACCGCTTCAAATACCAGCCCGGGGCCGCCCAGCCTGGCGAGGCCGTGAGAAGGTTCGTCCCCACGCTCAATGACGGGATGGACGCCCTTGCCATACACAACGCGGTCTTCGACTGGGCCAAGGCGAATGGCATGGAGCCGAAAAAACTGTTCTCGGAGCTGTACCAGGCGCTGCTAGGCAAGGAGCGCGGCCCGAGGATGGGCAAGCTGATAGCCGCCCTCGGGGTTTCCCGCGTGAAGAAGGACCTGGGTGTCTGAATGGTTACGACGCTGAAGGTAAGCGAGGATGATTTCGAGAGCGCGGTGGACGTCGCGCACGCGCTGCTCCACTCCGGGGGCGTGTTCGTCTATCCGACCGACACTGTCTATGGCATCGGCTGCGACGCCACGAACGAGAACGCGGTCGAGCGCATCCACCGCATCAAGGGCATCATGGCAAGAAGGCCGATGTCGGTCATGATGCCTGATTTCGGCATGATAGAGTATTACTGCGATACCGGGCTCTGGGAGGACGTAATCCTCAAGAAATACCTCCCCGGCCCATATACGTTCATACTGAAGATGCACAAGGGGCGGGTATTGCCTGCGACCAACACGGACCGGCTCGGCATCCGCATGCCCGACCATCCTTTCTGCCAGGCGCTGTGCGCCGAATTCGGCCGGCCCATAGTCTCTACGAGCGCTAATGTAACGTCCCGCCTTCCTGCGACCAAGCTCTCGGACATAGACCGGAGCGTGCTGGATGCGGTGGACCTTGTCATAGACGGAGGCCCGACCAAGTACCGCTCGCCCTCGGTGATAATAGACCTCGTCGAGCGGAAGATGATGAGGGAGGGCGCGAGCGACAAAATCAGCCTAATCGAGCTGCCCGGGCGCTGATTCGTCCTTCAGAAGCTGGGGGATGGCCAGATAAAGCACCGCGACCGGCCCGGCAAGATATGGATAGGCGTATATGATGGCCAGCCATATCACAGGCAGGGCGATTACCCACATTATGGCCCGCCACGTCCCGAGCAGCCCGCGGAACTTGTACGCAGAGGAGCCGCCCATGAAGCCGAACGAAAGGACGTAGAAGAAGGCGGCTTTCCACTCATCCCCGGGCTTCGTCAGGAATGAGGGCGGCTGCTGTATGATGAGGTAGAGCGAGGCGACCGCGAAGGAATCGGAAAGCGTTGCGAAATCCGCGTCCTGTTTTCTGACGAAATAGTGGGAGATGGAAAACAGCGCCACGGTTGCAATAGACGCGGCGTCAAGGACGAAAAGCCTGAGCGTGAAAAGGAGGGCAAGGAGCGTCCCCAGGGCAAACATCGAAAAAACGAGCTGCATGAAGGCGCTGCCGCGGTTTGCCTCCTTGTAGCCGCTTGTGAACGATATGAGCGGATATGCCAGGGCGGAAGTGAATAGCGAAACTAAAACGGCCTCTATGGGAAAGATGCTTAGGCCCAAGCCGTAAAAAACCGCGGAGAGGCACACGGCTGCCCAGTATAGCTTTCCCGCGAGGGCCCAGGGCGTCATTACAGGCAGGCTCATCCTAACCACTGGTCGAGCTTGCTCTGCGCCGAGCGCTCTTTAGTCGTTTTCAGGAGCTCCTCCAGGGTGTGCCCGACGCGCTCCCCGGAGAAGTCGTGCTCCTCGACAAGCATCTTCATCACCGCGTCTGCATCAGGGGCGCGCCACTTGAGCTCGCCAGGCTCGGAATACGGCGGGTCCAGGAACAGGTGGAGCACCTCCTCCGCATCGACCTCGAACTCGTAATCGTATTTCTCCTTGACGTAGGCGGTTATGGCATCGAGGCTTTTATGCTCCTTCACTATTTTGAGGGCGGTCTTCGGCCCTACGCGTTTCACGCCTTCGTTGAAATCCGTGCCGAGCAGGATGCCGATGAAAACAAGGCCGTCCCTGCCGATGCCGAGCGCCGAGAGGGTCTCCTCAAGCTCGATGAGCTCGGGCTCCACGAGGATGTACCTGTCCTGGCGGGGGACCTTCCTCCGCCCGGTTATGGAAAGGTTTCGCACAAGGCGTGGCGAGCCGAACATGAGCGCGTCATAATCCTGCGATGCCGTGACATGGGCAAGGCCCTGCCGGACCATGATGGCGGCTTCAGCTTCGCCGTCCGAGGGGGCCTGCACCCAGGGTATGCCCATCGCATCCAGGAGCCTCTTGCTCTCCTTCACCATCTCCGGCGTGAGTCGCGAGGTTGCCTGCGCGAACTTCTTCGCGTCCTCGAAGCGCTCGGCCTCGAGCGCCTCTTTCCACTTCTCCTCTGCCCTCTTCTTGAGCGCCGAGCGCTCGCCCTGCACCCTGCCCTTCAGCTTGTGCGCCGGGCCGTCGAAGACATAGGCCGGCCGCATGCCGCTCTCGAGAAGCTTGCAGTTGCGGTAGAAGAGGCCGGAAAGATGCGCGGTGACGTTGCCCTTGAAATCCATCAGGGGCGTGCCGTCCTCCTGGCGTATGGAGGAGAGGAACTGGTAGAGGATGTTGAACGCGTCGATTGCGACAATCCTGCCTGAGAGCGACTGAAGCGAAATCGTGTGCTTGACCGCAAGGTCCCCCAAGTCGACCCCCATCAGTAGTCCCCCGCGAAGGCCATCTATTTGCCCTTTTTCTTTTTCGCCTCTACCATGTCGGCCAGCGTGGGCGGCGTGAAGCTCTTCGGGCCTGATGCCGCGGGGCCGGCGACGCTCGCGGTCTTTTCCACGAGCTTTATCCCCAGCTCCTTCTCCAGCTTCCGGGCCACTTCCACTGTGGGCATGAAGCGCTCGTGCTCGAGGGCCTGCAGGTAGCTTTCCTTCTCCCTTATGCGCTCGGCGACGACCGCGAGCGGAAGCCCCATCTTCTCCCTCGCCCCCTTGATGAGCCTGCCGAAGCCCTCGGTTATCTCCTCCGTCGCCTCGACCGAGGCCGGGGCGGCCCTGGGCTGGACTATGCCCTCGTCGTCGAACCTGTGCAGGACCTTTCCGCTCCTCATGCAGCCCCCGCAGGCTAGCAGCCTGGCCCCTTCGACGAGTATCTGCGCCCTGACCGGACCCTTGCCGCATATGTCGCAATAAAGATCAGCCATGCTGTTTTTTCCCGCCATAGCTATAAAAACCCCTGACAACTTATGCTAATCATGATGTTCCTCCTGCTGATACTAGCAGCAGCCTTGGCGCTCTTCTATGTCATAGTATTCAGGCTCGACATGCCCGGAGCGTGGAAGTTCGGCCTGGTCCTGGTCGAGATGATAGCGGTCAACCAGATTCTCATCAAGCGCTACAAACTGCCGAGCGAAATAGGCCTCATCCTGCTCAAGAGCAAGAAAGGGATAGAGCTGATAGAGTCCCTCGCCCGGAGCGAGAAGGCGTTCAATTTCATCGCCGACGTGGGCGCCGCGATGTCCTACGGCCTCCTCAGCCTCAAGATGATGAGAAGGAACGTCTCGCTGCCCACCCTCGCGCTGGGGCTCGGGCTGCTTGCCGTCCTCTCCCTGTTCGTCGCCCCGGTCGCGCTCGGGTTCCTGCTTTATGTAGTCGGAATCGGGGCGGCCTCCAAATCATCCGGGGTGGTTTCTGCCGGAGGGGCCGACCTCGGCCTCCTTTTCGTTGCTGCCCTGCTCGTCCTCGGGGGACTGTTCCTCCTCATACTTTTCGGCATCGTGTATTACGGCCTCGTGATTTTCAAGGCCTTAGTCACGACGATTTTCTTCGGGACCGGCGCGATAGCTACTACGAGCGCCGGCGGCGACATACTGCTTCCCGGCGTGAACCTCCCGTTCTTCGAGGGCGTGCTCGCGCTCGCCATAGTCATGGTGGTCCATGAGGGCGCGCACGCCGTCCTTGCGCGCATAGCGAAGGTGCCCATCCTGTCGTCCGGCATAGTCCTCTTCGGGATAATACCAATAGGGGCCTTCGTGGAGCCGGACGAGGGAAAGCTCATGAAGAGCGATGAGAAGAAGCAGACGAGGGTTCTTGTCGCCGGGCCGACCGCGAACATGCTGACCTCCCTCGCGTTCTTCGTGCTCTTCACCGTGTTCTTCATGGCCACTACGGACATGAGGCAGGGGGCGTATTTCGTCGTGCAGAACGAAAGCTCGAATTTCAGCGCGCTCCCTCCGGGTACGGTCATCTATGAAATCGGCGGGACGCCCGTGGATTCGCTCGACCCGTACCATATCGGCCTCGAGCCTGATGCGAACATAACTATACTCACCAACCGGGGAGAGGTCACGCGCATGACGGACGCCAACGGGAAGATAGGCATCACATTCCTCCCCATTGACCGGACTTCCATGTTCTCGAGGTACGGGGAGCCGGCGCTCCAGTTCATCTACATAATCCTCGGCCTCGGCGTCGCCCTGAATTTCGTGGTCGGCACCGTGAATATCCTGCCGATTCCGCTTTTCGACGGCTACCGCATAGTGGACGTGAACGTGAAGAACAAGCTGCTCGTCAAGGCCCTGAGCTACACCGCGCTGGCCTTCTTCATATTGAATTTCGTGCCGAGGCTCTTCCAGTGAGCGTTTTCCTATAAAGCCCGAGCATGTCGAGCATGAAGTAGTGGCTCAGCTTCTGCGCCCGGGGCTTTTCGGCCATGCGCCGGGGGAGCTCCCTCCGGGGTTGGGCGCTCTTGCCGGACACTGCGGGCATGCGCTCCGCGGCCCTCGCCCTGCGCCTTGTCTCACGGTTTTCCTTCTTGGGCGTTATCCGCGTTTCCGCCGTCGCAGGTTTCCTTTTCCCTGCCCTTGCGTTTTGCGGCACCGGGGCCTTCTCGCGGACCGGGGGGCGTTTTTCCTTCTTCTCCGCCGCATCAGCCCGCGGCTTCGGGGCCCGGGGGGCGGCATGGTTCTGGCGCTGTGAAGAGAGCTGTGCACGCGTCCTGCCCTTCGCCGGAGCCTTATCCGCCGCGTTCATTGGGGCTGGCGCCCTGGCAGGTTTGGCTCTGGAGGGATTTTGAAGCTTTTTCGGAGATTTCACCGGGGAAACCGGACTGGGGGATGCCTCCAGGCGGGGCTTTCCCCGCACCGCCATGGCTGGAGGCAGTGTTGAGTGCGCTATGGCCAGCGGCTCGCCCATCAGCGCCTCCCTCCGCGGCTCGAAGATGCGGATTCGGACGGGGATGCTTTCCGGCGCGGCCGCCATGGGGACTGCCTGGCGGGGCGGCTGGATGCGTATCCCGAATCCCGGCGGAGGCGGCATGCCATCGCTGTAAAGTTCCCTCCAGAGCCTCAGCTCCGAAGCCCTCAGCGGCGGCGCCTGGCCGGGAGCAGGGGGAGGCTTTGCTGCCGTTGGCTGCCCTCCTGCCGCATCGTTAAAGACAATCAGGATTATGGCATCGGCCGGCGCATCCTGTTTTTTCTCGCACCGGAGGGCTTCGGCCGGATTCTCGCGGGGCGGGGCGCCCGGAGGCTGGTAGTCTGGGATAGCAGCGTTCTCGGCTGTCTTTAGCGTGTCTATCCACGAGATGCGAAGTGCGAAGTCTGTCTGCTGGAGCGCGAATTGCCCCGGGGAAGATGAGTATTGGGGCTGTTGGAACGCGACTGCGGGTGCAGGGCAGTCCCAGCAGGTTGGCGGGGCGGCCATCAGCGTGGACATCCTTATCGGGTCCTCAGCCTCGCCTCCGAATATCTCGATTTGCAGGAGGCCCACGACGACATCCAGCTTCTTTGCAGCGCCTGCGCCGCAGCTCACGCACGGCTTGTTGTCCAGGGCCGAATAATCCGCCCCCTGGTCCTGCCCCCCTATTGGGGCGATGATTGAGCGGTCATTGAGCGTTATGTCCTGGCTCATCCCGCGGTCAAGGCGCCAGACGACTATCATATTGACGTCCGGAGGCAGGTGGTCGAGCATCGCATCCATGTCGCCGGCCTTCATGTTGGCCGCGTCCAGGAACCGTTTCTGCCCCGCGCTGTCGGTTATGCAGGGGAGGCCGACCTGTATCACGCGGCCGGCCTTCTCGAGCGCGACGTATACCTGGAAGCCGACGTTATTGTCGTGGTCGGCTTTCAGCCCCCCGATTTCCCTCACCATCTCCCCGAGCTCGTGCTGCGAGGTTCTCGTGTCGAAATGGCACTTGGTCGCTTCAAGCAGGTCGCGCTCGCGCAGGTCATTGGAGAGAGGGCGCCGCTCCACCATCCGGAACCCGTCGTGCAGCCCTATGCTTATCCTGCTTCCAGCCATGGAATCATCTCAGATTATGGGCCGCTTCGAGAGCTCTTGGGGGAGCGAGAGGCGCTCGAAAGGCTTGCCGTGGTTCTCCTTCTCCACGGCAGCGACCAGCTCGTCGGCCGACATGTCGCGCTTCTCGCCGCTTGCGCGCGAATCCACGGCAAGCATGCCGGATTCTGCCTCCTTGTCCCCTATGACGACTATGTACGGCACCCATTCCTTCTGGGCATCCCTGATTTTCTTGCCGAGGGGCTCGTCCCGGTCGTCGATGTCCGCCCTGACGATGCGGCTGGAGAGGCGCTGCAGCACTTTCATCCCGTGCTCTTTGTGCTTGTCACCGACAGGTATCACGCGCACCTGGGTGGGGGAGAGCCATATCGGCAGCATGGCCTTCTTCCCCTGCGCCATGCGCATGGCCTCGGCCTCGAGGAGGGCGTATATCACCCTCTCCAGGCTCCCGCTTATCGAGGCATGCAGGATGAGGGGGCGCTTCTTGCTCCCGTCGTGGTCCACGAAATTGATGTCGTATGTGTCCGCGTTCTCCACGTCTATCTGCACGGTCGTGAGGGCGCTCGCCTTGTCCATGCTGTCAACGAAGTTGAACTCGAACTTGGTTATGAAATAGGCGTAGCGCTCCTTGAACAGCTCGACCAGTATCGGCTTGCCGCCCTTCCGCACCATGTTGAGGTACCAGTCCTTGTTCTCGTTGAAGAAGTCCTCCTGTATCCTGAAGGCCACTTCTGTCTCTAGCCCCATCATCTTGTTCCATTCGAGGCCCATGTCGTACTGGCGCTCGAACTCGCTCCTCGCCATCTCCGCATCGGGCACGAGCGTGTGCATATCCGGCATTGTGAATGCCCGCAACCTCTTGAGGCCCGCGAGCTCGCCGGACTGCTCCCTCCTGAAACTGTATCTTGTCAGCTCGAAGAGCTTCATGGGGAGGTGCCTGCGTGAGAAGACCATGTCGTGCGCTATCAGGAACTGGCCGAAGCAGGCGGCAAAGCGCAGGAAAAGCTTCTTCTCGTCGCTTATCACCACGTACTGCCTTGCCGGGAAGCGGTTCAGGTATTTCTTGAGGGACGGGTGCTCGTAATCATACATGAGCGGAGTTTCCACTTCGAGGGCGCCGTAGCCGACGCACCAGTCCGTGATGGCCCGCTCCATGATTTTCTTGATGAGCCTTCCCTTCGGGAGGAGCCTGAAATTGCCCGAGTCAGAGCCGGGCTCGTAGTCTATCAGCGAGTGCTCCTTCATTATCTTGATGTGCGGCGGCTCCTTCTCGTACGCGCGGACCTTCTTGGTCTCGTAGGTCGCGAGCTTCCCGAGGCCGGGGTATTTCGAGAAATCGAAGCTTCCGACTTCGTGCAGCTTCCCGTCCAAATCAAGGATGCAGAAGCGGCTTTTGAGCATGTGCTCCTGCTGCAGGCTCTTCGAGACTGCCTCGACCTCGCCGGCCTTGACATCCACCTTCGCCGCCCCGGCGCCATGCAGCTCGCGGGAGAGCTCGGAGAGAGGGTGCCCCTTGCATTTCAGGGTGTATCCCTTGTACCATCCGAAGGGCGAGTGCGCGCCGGAATAGCCGCGCCCGTTGAGCAGCTGCTCCGCCTTCATGACCACGTTCCGGGCTACGGATGGCTTGGAAGGCTTGGATGTCAGATGCACGAGGGGGTATATGAGTATGCTCTTCGTCTTGACCTGTTCCGCGACTGCGGCCGACTCGTCAGCGAGGCGTCCGGCCATTACGTCCTCCTCGTCGCCTTCCTCGACCGCTGTGAATACGACCAGCACCTCCTCGTACCTCTGCGGGTCCTGGCTTTTCAGCGCTTCGGCGTCCTTGATGGCCTGTTTCTTGGGCTCGACCTCGATGTAATCGGCATGCACTGTAAGTATTCGCATATTTTTGCCTCCTTGGGATGATTCCCAAACACGGATTAAAAGGCTTTCCTCAGGATGAGCCAGCCTTGGCCGCGTCCAGGCGCTCGGCGTAGGAGCCTACGAAGTTGATGGCCCGGTCGCGGTTTAACACCATGAGGTTCTTCATGTGGTGCATGGCCTTCTGCTCGTCGGCCATGGCGAGCGAGAAGACCAGGAGCGCCTCTTCCACCTCTGCGATGAACTTGCCTTTCATGGCGCCTTTCAGCACGTTGTAGCCTTCTATGTAGTCCTTGAGCTGGAAGCATGCTGTCGAGTATATCATGGTGCAGAAGCGTATGTCGTCCTCGGACTGGGCCAGCCTGAGGGCCTTTCCGGCCTCGACCTTGCACTCGAAGAATCGGTTGAGCCTGAACCAGGATTCTGCCATGAGCAGGTGTGCCATCAGCTCGCCCGGGAACATCTTCACGAAGTCCTTGCAGAGCTCCAGCGCCTTCTCGTCCATCGACTCCTTCAGGTAGATGGACACCTGCTTGGAATACGCCTCGGGCCTGGAGAACTCCACCATGGACTGGATTGGCCGCTTAACTATATAAATCATGGCGGGGATATGGAGCCATGGCACCGAAGCTGGAGAGAAGGCCGGAGGAGGAGCAGGCTTCCGGCACAGAGAAGGCTGCGGCGCCCCCGGCGCATGTCGAGGACTTCTGCAAGAAATACGGCCTTTCCCGCTCCAATTTCGTGTCGAATCTGGGGATGGTCCGCTCCGGCAGGTGGATGCAGGGCGTCGACTGGAAAAAGTGCGCAGGGCTCGGGAAGTTCAACTCTTTCGTATCATCGCTGCCGTTCCTCAGGAAGAAGTGACTAAGCCGCCTTTTCCGCCGGGACGGCCCGGATGTAGCCGAAAACCTTGTGGTCCTTGAACACCTTCACGTAGTTCTTGATGAACGTGAGGAAGACGACCGGCCTCTCTATTATCAGCCTGTCAGCCCTGCGCCTCGTCTGGAAGCCGAGCCGCAGGAGCATCATCTCGTCCTGCTTGGATGCCTGGCCGAGCGAAACCACCCCGCGCTCATCGACATATCCGGATGCATCGAACATGCCGGCAAGGTAATTGGCCGCGTATTCGTTCAGGTACTTGAAGCGCTCCAGCTGCTCCTTCTCTATCTGCTGGAAGAATTTCCTGTATGCCGTATGATAGAAATACACCTTGTCCTCCCCGGCAAGGAGCTTGTCCGAGGTGGTAAGCTGCTTGTCGAGAGCCTCCTTGGAGAATATCTCAAGGATGGTCTTCCCGCCCCGGACGCCTATCCCGTCCGGGCAGCGGGCCTTGCGCCAGAGGCCGATGACGTAGGAGAGCTCCGGAGTAAGCTTTATCTTCATGGAAACCACATTCCGGCAGGGCCGGAACTCAAGCTTTCATCTTCTTTTTCTTCTCTTCCTCGCTCTCCCGCTCGAACTTGACCGTCTTCTTGGCAGGCACGCCTATATCCACGCGCCTCGAGCCGGATATGAACTCGCCGATTTCCTCGGCAAGGAGCTCGTCTATCTGCGCCTGGAACCAGGTTGCCGTCTTCGCGGATATGTACGCCCTCTTGAATATGTCCGATACCTCCTTGCGCTCCGGGCCGGTGAATGGCTCCTTGTCCTCCATAATCCTCTGCTCGGCAGTCTGGAGAAGCTCGCCGAAGCGCTGGACGTCCTTTTCCCCGGCCCCTCCTGCGCTGAGGGCCGTGAGTATGCCCTTTGCAAGGACGGTGTTCCGCTTCCCGGTGCGCGTCAAGAGGTTGTCGAGCTTCTTGAGGTCCTTCTGCGGGAGGTTTCCGGCTCTCGCTGCGTCAAGGACACGCCTGGAGAACTCGAAGAACGCTCCGATGAACCTCATCGGGTTGATAATGCGGATAAGCTTAATAAAGCAGACGGGGAGGCCAAGCAATTTAAACCTCAGGAGGCTAAGGAACTCATGAAGTACCAGGTCGATGTCGGGAGGGTCAAGTCTATCCAGGCCGGCATCTGGGACAAGATAAAAGCCACATACTCATTCAGGAAGGGATACGGGGAGGCAGTCCCGGTTTTCGGGCATTACGGCGGCATATTCAAGGCCGGGGAATCCCAGCTCGTAATCCACACGGACGGCGTAGGCACCAAGCTCCTTGTCGCCCAGGAGCTGGAGAAATACGACACGGTCGGCATCGACGCCATCGCCATGTCCGTGAACGACATCCTGTGCGTCGGCGCCGAGCCGCTCGTCGGGGTGGACTATATCGCCCTGGCAAAGGAGGACCCCGAGCTGGTCGCGCAGCTGATGGAGGGGCTCGTGAAGGGCGCCGAGGAAAGCAGCTGCGCCATAGTCGGCGGGGAGACCGCCGTGATACCCGACATCATAAAGGGCACGAAAAGGCCGTTCGACCTCACATTCACTGTTGTGGGCAGGGTGAAGAAGCTCATCCTCGGCAACGAGATAGCGAAGGGTGACGTCATCGTCGGCCTCGAGAGCTCCGGGCTCCATTCCAACGGCTACACGCTGGCACGCCGGGTGCTGGATGCCGGAAAATGGGGGGCGGAGATGCTGGTTCCAACAAGGATATACGCCAGCACGGTCCTTGAGCTGATAGACGCGTGCGACGTCCATGGGATAGCGCACATAACCGGGGGCGGGTTCTCCAAGCTGACGCGGCTGAAAGGCGATGTCGGCTACAGGCTTGATCGGCTGCCCAAGCCGAAGCCGGTATTCGAGGCCCTTGCCGAGAAGGTCGAGCCAATAGACATGCACCGGACCTTCAACATGGGAATCGGCATGGCAATCATACTTCCGGAAGACCGGGCAGACACGGTCATAAACATCGCGAAGAAGCACGGGGTGGAGGCTTCCGTCATAGGAAGCATAACGGACAAGAAAGGAGTGTGGATAAGTTCCGGAAAGAAAGAGGTGGATATCACCATAAAGGAGGGATGATATGAGGATGTTCATGATTGCGCTTGCAGCTATGCTCGCGCTCGGATGCCTTGGCCAGCCTGCTTCGCCCCAGAATGCGACGCCGCCGGCCCAGAACCAGGCAACTCCTCCGGCGCAGCAGCCTCCGCCGAGCCAGCCGACCGGCGATGGAACGATTATTGAGGTGCCCCCTACGGGCAACGGAGGGACGGGCGGAACAGCGCCGCCCGGTGCGCAGGAAGACTGCGCTACGCTGACGCCTAACTGCGGCTCGTGCATAGCGAAGGCGGGCTGCGGATGGTGCAAGAGCAGCAACGGCTGCTTTGCAGGCGACGCGGACGGGCCGGCAGGAGACATACAGTGCCAGGATGCTGACTGGGCGGTAACCGATGCGGAATGCCAGGCGCCCTCAAGCCCGCAGGGCTCTTCATGCGCCGAGCAGGTCGGCTGCGGCAACTGCCTCACTGGAGAAGGGTGCAAGTTCTGCAGGCAGGGGACGGTGTGCGCAGACATCAATTCGCCAGATAGTTGCTTCGGCGGATGGATCACCGACTATTATGTCTGCGCAGCAGGCTCCCAGTAATCCTTTTTTTATTGTTGCTTTCTTTATCTCCGTATGAGAGGTTACCTGATTATTTTCGGATTGGTGGCCATCGTATTGGCAGGATGCTCGCAGGCACCGCAGCAGGGGGGCCAGCAGACTGTTCCCGGCGCAGGGGCGCCTTCACAAGGCGGGCAGCCTCCAGATGGCAGCGGGCAGCCAGCAACCGGCGCGGCGACGGACGCCCAGGCGGAGTTCAACGAGTGCATCAACGACATATGCGGGGCGGGGGAGGACAACCTTACGAAAATCTGCATCGTGAGCTGCTGGGACGACTATGCGGTCGCGACGACTGACCCGGCAAAATGCGACAAGAACTTCGAAATCCTGAACAGCTCCATTGGCTACAACGTATGCGCAGAGGCAGTAGCTAAAGCGAAGGACGACGCCACGCCATGCGGCCTGATAAAGAGTGAATTCGACCGGGACCTGTGCTATGTGGAGCTGGCGCAGTGGCTCGACGACCCAGGCGTTTGCGACAAGGTGGAGGACGAGAACGTCGTGCTGACGAAGCAGGACTGCCTCAACGCCGTGGCCAATGACTAGGCTGCCTTGGGCGCGACCTCCTTGGGGCGCCCCTTCTCTTTTTTCCTCCGCTTCCAGTAGAGGAAGAGGATGGCTGCGGCCGCAGCCAGCAGGAGAAGCCAGAGGAGGGCTGAATAATCCTCTTTCGGCACCTCTGCCGGCTTCTCCGGCTCCAGGGGTTCGGCTTTGGGAAGGGCCTTTACCTCTATGACCTTGACAACAGTGCCGTTCTTCAGGAGCTCTATCGTGTAGGTGCCCTTCAGCTCAAGCGGGAGGGTGAAGCGGCCTGAGCCATCGGTCCTGCCAGCAGAGATTAATCCGGCAGGCGTCCGCACCCGCACGTCGCACAATGCGCAGGGGCCTTCATCCTCGGTCGCGTTCACGGTCGCGTTGTCGCCCACGAACCCTGTTTCAGGGCCCCTGAGGTCGCCGCTCACGCAGGCGTTCGCGATGCACAGCTCGTCCTGCGGGCAGGACGGGCAGCCGGGCGCATCTCCGCATTCGAAGGGCTCGAGCCCGTGGTTCCTGATTGTTCCGCAGCCAAGGACAGGCTTGCACTGCCCGCCAGTCTTGCCGCCGGGAATCTGGCAATATTCGTCTTCGGCGCAGTGGAGGTCAGAGCAGCACTCGAATTCCACGCAGGCATTTCCTACGATTTCACCGCAAAGGCATTCAGGAGGCTGGGGCGGTTCCACCGGAGGGGCGCATTGGGCGCATGAAATCAGCTCGAATGTCTCCTCGCCTGCAAGATAGCCGGGCTTTGTGGCCCTCAGTTCCGCATCGCCGCCGCACCCGCTGAAAGCGAGCTTGCCGCTCCCGTTAGTGTCGCCTATCGTTGAGCCGTTCAGGCGCACCCTCGCGCCCGATACCGGCGCGGAGCCTGATTTTACAGTGGCGATGTTGCCTTCGCAGGCGCT
>JBFMCO010000061.1:0-21797 GCA_040754495.1 Microcaldota archaeon | reverse complement strand
CATGGTCGTGGTCGGGCTTTGCGACACCCCCCGGTTGTTCGTGAGGCCGAGTTCCCTCGGCCCCTCCTTGAGCGCATCGGAGAAAAGCATGGTCGCCTTCCCGCTCGAGTTGAAGGCCCTTACCGTGTCGTCGTTGCCGACACCCTCCTCATAATCCCCGTAAAGCAGCGTCGCGTACGCGTTCAGCGCGATGGCTCCGCTATTGACGTCGTCTGCGAATGCCATGTCGTAGCTCCAGGCATAGCCCAGCTGCGATGTCTGGAAGCTCAGGAAGTATACCCACAGCGCCTCGTCCTCCTCCGGCTCGTCGTCCTTGAAGACCACGAGTATCTCCTTGTGCATCACGAATGAAAGGTTCGTGAAATTCCCGAGGTTGCCACCCGCGTCCGCGCACCTTGCCGAAGCGGTATGGTTGCCTGCCCGGATGAAATACGGCGCATAGCTGATTGAAGCATTCTCCCTGGGTGAATCGAAGATTCCGTCCACGGCAGTCATGTTCTGCAGTGTCCCGTTGTCTATCTTTATCTCGCAGTACTTTATGTTGCTGTTGCCGGTATTGACGTCCGTGACGCTCAGGTTTATGGTGAGGAACTGGTGCACGAATGCGGGCTGGGGCGAGCGGCTCATGTTGGTGATGACTGGGGGCTGGGTGTCCATGGGCAGGACGTTAATTATCACTATTATCGTGTCGTTGTAGATGCCGTCGCCCGATATCTCTATCGTGCCCGTGTTGTTGCCGAGGGCTGCCCCGGCCGGCACGTTAAGCGTCAGCATGTGGTTGAGGCAGCTGTCCGGGGGAAGGGGGCCGGCCGTCGTGTTCTGCAGCCACGCCCCGGCCGTGCCGGTGCCGGTGAACGTCAGCGTCGTCACGCTTATGTTGGGAAGGCTGCAGATGGAGAACGTCCTTGAGGCCGACTGGTTTCTCGGCACCGCCTGGTACCAGATATGCCCTATCACGCCGACGCCGCTTACGTTGGATATATTCGCCTGCACGTCGGGCACCAGCACGTCAGCGTCCAGCAGGAGCGGGAACGTTTCCTGGATGTCCCCGTCATCGCCGAATACCTCGAGCGTCCCGGTGTAGTCGCCTGCCGCGCTGGACGATGAGGTGAATTCTACCTCGACCGTCTGCGAATCGCCCGGTCCGAGGCTGAAATTCGTGTCGCTGAGCGTGAGGTTCACTACCGGCGAATGCGTCCATGAGGGGGTGAGCGTCACGTTTATCGGCTTGTCGCCGATGTTCTGCACGGTGAAGTTGTCGCCCTTCGTCTGCGTCTGGAGCATCTGGACGAGCACTGAGTTCTTGTCGACGAAGAGGAATATGTTGCCTATGCGGACGCGGTTGCCCTCGGAAATGACCCACACGAAATGCCCGCCCTCGGTGCCTGGGAGGGAGCCGTAGACGTCGAAATCGGTCGTGCTCGCTATGTCGTTTTCCCTCACCTTCAGGGCAATCGTCCTGTTGGCGACGAAGGAGGCGTTCGGCGCGTAGTTGGGCGGTATCTTTATGTAGACGAGCCTGCGGGCGCCCTCTCCCTGCCCGTAGACCTCGGTCGCGGCGGCCTTGAGCGTCTCAACCGAGTTGCGCGCCTCCATGCCGCCCTTCGTCAGCTGCAGGCTCGAGAACTGGTCCCATGCGATGACGAACACTATGACAAGGATGGTAAGGGTTACCGCAAGGAGGATGAGGAATTCCGCGCTCGATTGCCCCCGCATGGACGTCATAAGCGGAAAATACCTTAATAAGCCTGATGCCCCGGCGCGGCGGCCCTGCGCCCCTCCGCCGGCCGCCCTGTCAGCGTCCCCGAGCTGAGCGTGGCCGTAATCCTCCCGCCGCTTCCCCGCAGGACAGTGTTATGCCATCTCACGTTCATCTCCTTCCCGCCCTTTCCCAGGACGGGATTCTCGTAGAACTCCGGGGCGGTGGCCTTCCCATCGATGAGCTGCCTGAAGACCTCCCTCATGGCCTCCCTGTTCCTCTCGGGTATGAAAGAATCGAACCAGTTCTTTCCGACCACCTGGGCCTCGGGATAGCCCAGAATACCGCATCCCTTCCTGTTCACCAGCTCCACCCGCTCGTCGGCCCCGATGACTATTATCATCTCGTCGGCTATGTCTATGAGTTCCTTCGCCTTCCCCGTCTCCTCGAGCATCATCCGCTCGGCCAGCTTCCTTGAAGTCACGTCCTCGATGATTCCGTCGAAATACGGGCCCCCGTCCCTGCCGACCTTCTTGACCGCGGTGAGCGAGCCCCAGAAGCGCCTGCCCCCCAGGGTGACGAATTCCACCTCCTCGCCCTTGAGGCACCCCTCCCTCATGAGCTTGTCGAGCACCATCCGCCTGTCGGAGTGGTTCGCATGCAGCTCGACAAGCGGCATCCGCATGAGGTCGTCCTTCGAGCCTGCCTCGAACATGTCGGCAAGCCCCTGGTTCACCTGGAGGAACCGCCCGCTCACGCCGGCGCTCCAGCGGAATATCCCTATATTGAGGTTCTCTACGAGGTCGGCATAGACGTCCCTGGACTCCCTCATGGCTTCCTCTGCGCCCCTGCGCTCGGTGATGTCCCGCATGACGCCGACGACCATGATGACCTTGCCATCGTCCTTTATCGGCCCGAGCGAGTGCGAGACCCATCTGGCGGTGCCGTCCCTGGCAGCTATCCGGTATTCGAGCGAGACGCTCTGCCCCGAGGCGGCGCTCATCATGGCCCTCCTGACCATCGGGGCATCGTCCGGGTGCACCATTATCATCTCTTTCCCCACAAGGTCCGAGGGATGGTAGCCGAGGATTTCCCTGCAGGCAGGGCTGAGGTAGATGATGGTGCCGCGCGGGTCTGTCAGCATGATGATATCCCTGCTCCGCTCGACTATGAGCCTGAACCTCTCCTCGCTCTGCGCGAGCGCCTTGCGAGCCGCCTTGGCCTCGGTGACGTCCCTCATGACGATGACATCTACCTTCCTTCCATGATATGCTATGGCCTTGCTCCTGACCTCGGTTTCTATCTCCGAGCCGTCGCTCCTTATGCATGCGCACTCGAACGGCTCTTCCCCTCCCTCGTCCAGCCTTCTTTGGGCATCTTTCCTTGAGCGGGGGGCTATGAACTCGGCCGCGTTGCGCCCGGCCAGCTCGGAGCCGCCGCGGCCAAGCATGGCCTCGAGCGTCCTGTTGACGGCCAGTATCTTTCCGTTGTCGGTTATTGCGATTCCTTCGAAGGATGCGTCCGCGAGCTGCCTGAGCGTCTCCTTGCTTTCGCTGAGGGCCTCCTCCGCCGCCTTCCGCTCTGTTATGTCCTCTATGACCGAGAGGAAATACTTGGGCTTTCCGTCGGTTCCGCGCATGAGCGAGGCGTTGAGCGATGCCCATAGCGTTTCCCCGCTCTTGCGGATGTACCTTTTCTCCACCCGGTAGGACTGCCTCTTGCCCTCCGCCATCTGCTTCGCGGCATCTATGTCCCTTTCCCTCTCATCCGGGTGCGTCAGTTCCCCGAACGCGATTTTCCTGAGTTCCGCCTCGCTGTAGCCGAGCATCCCGCACAGCGCGTTGTTCGCCTTGGCGAACCTGCCGTCGAGGCCTACAATGGAAATGCCGACGGTCCCCTCCTCGAACATCCTGCGGAACCTCTCCTCGCTCTCCGCGAGCGTCATTTCCGCTTCCTTCCTGTCGGTTATGTTGGCTACGACCGCCAGCACCCCCTGGGTCCTCCCCCGCTCGTCCCTGACCGGGTTGGAGCTCACCCTGAGCCAGACGTGCTTTCCGTCCTTGGCCACCGCCTCGAAGTCGGCCGGCTCGAGCTCCCTGCCCTTTACCCTCTCCCTGAGCCTGGAAAGCAGCAGCTCTCTCGTTGCCGGCGGAAGGAACGGCATCTCCGAGAGCGGTTTTCCTATCGCCTCGGAAGGCTCATATCCCAGCCACTCCTTGAGGCGCGCGTTGGCATCCAGTATCAACCCATTCCTGTCAAGCAGGACGACGCCCTCCGGCGAGGCCTCGAACATCGTCAGATACCTCTTGCGGCTCTCTTCCAGGGACGCCTCGGCATCCTTTATCGCTGTTATGTCCCTTGCGAAGCCTGCGACTTTCCCGCCCTTCCCCATGGGAATCAGCCAGCTTCCGAGCCAGATGTCGCCGGCAGGGGTATGCACCTTGTCCTCCCTGTAGGATGCCTCGCCCTTCGTGGACACCTCCCTGAGTATCTCCTGGAAGCCCCCTGCCGCTTCCGGGGCGAAAAGCTCGCCTATGCTCTTTCCACTGATTTCGCCTGGCCGCCTTTTCATGAGCGAGACGGCGTACGGGTTCGCGTATTCTATCCTGCCGTCCGGCCGGACCACGAATATCATCTCGCGTGCCGACTCGACTATGCGCCTGAACATCCCCCCAGAATCAGCGTCGGATGCCATCTTCCCCTACTATGGTGCGCTTCACACCTTAATAACCTTGTCGCAGAGCTGCACGATTTCGGCCCGGACCTCCTTGTTGTTCTCGCTCTCGAACGAGATGAGTATCCCGCTCACGTTGCCCACCCTCATCTTGGTCAGCATTATATGAACGAATTTCGCGAAGATGTCCGGCCTGTTGTAGATTAGCATCGTGCTTATGGAGTCGAGGAAGATGAACTTGCCGCCCTTCACGCTCTCCATGGCGTTGTTTATCGCGAGCGACATGGTGGTAAGGTCCGAGACGCTGTCCAGGTAGACGACGTTGGCGGCCTCCTCGGGCTCCACGCTGCTCGCCTTGGTCACGCAGTCTATTATGAAGACCTTTTTCGTGTCTATGCCGTTCTTCGCATAGACGCTGACCAGGTTGGTGTACGGCCTGCTGGCCGAGACGATGATCCCGGTGTACCCCCTCTTCACCATGGCCCGGATGGCCTCGAGCCCGACCTCCGGTGCGTTCTCTATGGGGGTTTCGACGAGGATAACGGCTCCTTCGTCCGCCTCGGCCAGTTCCCTGGCCAGTTTCTTGATATCCGCCATCACTGCACCCCTATTACCTCGTCCGCATGGACTGCGACGTCCTCTATGAACCTTTTCTGCCTGAGTTCCTTCGCGACGCTGAGCACTAGAACGAGGCCGCTCTCGCCGACCTTGGCCGTGCTCACGAGGAACTCGTAGAATCTCATGCTCTCCGATAGGGGCTTGTGGAGCGTTATCGTCGTGAGCGAATCTATGAACACGAACTTTTTCTTCCCGCCGAGGCGGCGCAGGCCGGTGTGGACCGCCCTCACGAGCTCATCCACGCTTACCTCCCGGGATATGTGTATGCACCGGCTGTGCTTCTCGTGCTCCTCCTCGCCGAGGGCCGTCGCTACGTCTATGAAAATAATCTTTCCGGTGTCGACCCCCCTCTGCTTCAGCATGCCGGACACGTTTCCGAACGGCCTCTGGAAGCTTATGTACACGCCTTCGAAGCCGTCTTCCGCGAGCTGGGCGACCGCAGCCGCGTTGGCCTCGAAGTAATCCTCAGCCGGCAGTTCCATCATGATTACCCCGCCGGCGTGGCTCTGCAGCGCTTTCACGAGCGCTGCTTTGAGGGACTCTGAATCCATCTTATCAGCGTCCATTTCTTTCAGAAGCTTTAAATGCCTTGGGCACGGGAAATCCAGATAATGGACCGCAGCACGCCCTATCTCCTTTCCGGCCTGGCGTTCTCCATCCTCCTCATCACGGCCCATCTCCTGCTCTCGCAGGCGGAATTCTACGGCAACTTGCTCGACATCCTCTCCACCCTGTCGGCGGCTTTCGCAGCTCTCGCCCTCTACCGGGCGCATGCGGCATCGATGAGGTCGTCCCAGCCGTGGGTGAGCTTCTTTTACCTTGCGCTTGCCATGGCCATGTGGACGCTGGCTGAAGGAATATGGTCTTTCTACGAGATAGTGCTCGGGATAGACGCCCCCTCGGCCTCGCCCGCGGATTTCTTCTGGCTGGCAGGCTACGTGCCGTTCCTGTACTCGCTTTACCTTGGTTTCGAGAGGGCGGTTCCGGCCGCAAAGACCGCAACCGCGGCCCTGCTGGTTTTTCTCGTGGTCGGCGCAGGCTCTTTCCTCTACACCAAGGACATCGTGGCCGCCAGCGACGCCTCGCTGGAGGAGAACCTCATCAATGCCGGGTACGTGCTCGGCGACACCCTGCTGCTTTCGATGATGGCCGCGCTCCTCATCAGCTTCCTGGGAGGAAGGGAGTTCCAGCCCATACTGCTCATTTTCGGGTTTTCGCTGCTCCTGCTCGCGGCCGGGGACATATGGTACCTGCGCCTTGCCGCTTATGAGGAATACACGCCGAGCCATCCCGTGACGCTGTTCTATGTAGTATCATATGTCTGGCTTGGCATCGCAGGCCTCATGTACGCCGCTTCAGGCGGCAAAATCAGCCGGCATCTTCCCCGCCCTTAACCGCACAGAAGCTCGGGAAAGTACTTGAACGAATCGCCGTTCAAGGTTCTTCCCCGGCGCTGATGCTCCAGAGGGGCCTTCCCCTGCGGTCCCTGACAACTGCGTTGTGCCATCTCACCTGCACCTCGCGGCCGTCCTTGGTGAGGATGGGGTTCTGGTAGAACTCGAAGCCGCCCCTGCCCCTCTCCTTCATGATTTTCCTGAAGATCGCGCGCATCTTCGCCCTCATGGGCGCTGGGATGAAATTGTCGAACCAGTTCTTCCCTAGGATATCCTTTTCGGAACGGCCAAGGACCTTGCACCCCTTCCCGTTTATCCTCGCTACCTTTCCGTCCTTGTCCAATACGACGACCATGAACCCCGCCATGTTCAGGAACCTTTCAACGAGCTCCTTCTCGGCCATGAGGGCGTACTGCGCCACCTTGCGTTCGCTTACGTCCCTGGACAACCCCATTACCAGGGAAACCCCGCCCGCCTTGCTCTTAAGGGGGGTGAGCCAGGTGGCAAGCCACTTGTCGCCGTCCGGGAAATGCATGATGCGCTCGTTGTACAGCGGCTTCCCGCTGCGGAATACCTCCAATATATTCTCCTTCTGCCCTGCGACCGCATCAGGGCCGAACAGCTCGTCCAGCGTCTGCCCGACTATCTTTTCCCTCGGCAGGCCCCGCATATTAGCGCCTGTCTCGTTGATATAAGTAACGCGGTAATCCTCGCCCACCGTGAAAATCACGTCGTGCGCCGCCTCGGCGAGCGTCCTATACCTCTCTTCGCTCTCCCTCAGCGCGTTCTCGGCCATTTTCCTTTCCGTTATGTCCTGGGAAAGAATGAAAATGCCCCCCGGCGTCGGCTGTATGCTGAGCTGGAACCAGCCTTTCGTCCCGTCCGGGAAGGCGAATTCGTTCTCCATGACATGGGGACTGCGTTTTTCCATGCAGCGCTTCAGGAATCGGAACATGCCGGTTTTTTCGATGCCCGGATACGCCTCCCACATCTTCCTGCCCAGCAGTTCCTCTTTTGCCGCGCGGCCGTGCCGGGCGGCGGCATCGTTCACATAAACGTAGCGCCAGTCCCTTCCGATGAGCTGGCAGCCCTCAAGCATGCCATCAAGCATGTCCCGGTAGCGCTTTTCGCTCTCCTCCACCCGGCTCGCTTCCCTGGCCCTCTCCACCGCAAGCGTCAGGTTGGATGCCAGTGAGGCCAGGACGCGTACTTCGTCATCACGGAAAGCCCCGGCCTCGCCGGAATATAAGTTAATCGTCCCAAGGCACTTCCCCCCGGCTACGAGCGGGAACGCAGCCGACGACTGGAACCCCCTCCTGAGCGCCCCATCTCTCCACGGAAGCATCCGCTCATCGCTGCGGATGTCGTTGCATATGAAAGGCCGCATTTCCCGTATGGCGGTTCCGGTCGGGCCCCTGCCCTCGGGCTTCTTTTTGTCTATGGAGATTCTTATCCCGGAAAGATATCCCTCCTCTTTCCCTGCGCAGGCGGCAGGCTCGACCATGCCCGTCTTCCCCAACAAGTCCGACCCATGCGAATACGTAAGGCCCGGTCTGGACCGCTGCGCTGCACGCAAGCTCATAGAGCCGCCGGGGCTCCCTTGTTCGGAGGCCCTCGGCGCTGATTTCGTTCATCGCGGCAAGCAGGCCGTTCAGGCGCAGGAGCTTCGCTTCAGTCGCCGCCTTCTCCTCAAGGAGCCTCTTGAGCTCGGGAGCCGTCTGGCCCATCGCCATCTTGAGGCTCACCATCGTTCTGTCGAACGCCATCGCGAGAGCCCCTATCTCGTCCGGGGATTCCTTGAGCCGCGCCGGTATCTCCACGCCCCTCTCGCCCCGGCTTATCCTCTCTATTACCTCGGTTAGCTGCCGTATTGGCCCGAGAATCGAGCTGGCAAGGATGAGCCCGAGCACGCCGCCGAGTGCCAGCGCAATCAGGGCAGCAAAAAGGGCGTACTGCCCCCGCCCTTCAGCTTCCGCTACCATCCCCTCCACCCTGCCAAGCCGCTCCTCCATGTTTCCGGCGGCCAGGCATTGCCTCGCCTCCTCGCCGAGCTGCTCCGAAGAGAGGACGAGGGCGGAAATCGTCGAGTACCACACGAGCCCGGTGAGAAAAATCACGAACAAGAATCCGAGGACAATCTTCAGCCTTAGCTCCATCGCACCCCACCCTAGCGCTTCCTCCTTCCGCCGCCCTTATGGCCCTTCTTTGAGTCCGGGCTTGCAGCCACGCTCCCGGCCTTGCGCATAGTCGGGGCATCAGTCAGGTCTCTGAGCAGGACGACCTCGCCCTTCAGGGTGCCGTCCTTGATAATTGCCGAAGCGCGCACCTCCGCGTAGGCTACCACGCCGTCTTTCCTGATTACCTCGACTTCATACGGCGGGACGTTCTCGCCTTTCATCCTCCGCGAGAACGCGTCGAGCAGGCGTTTCCGGGTCTCTTGGCCCAGCATGTCCAGCTCGTCCAGCATCTTGCCCTCAATCTCGCGCGGGGAGAACCCCCACAGCATCTCGACTGCCTTGTTGGCGCGGACGATCATTCCCTTGTCGTCTATGAGCACGAGGCCGTCCCGGGCATTGTCGAATATCGCCGACAGCGTTTCCGTGGCAGCTTCGGTCTCCTCAAGCGTGCTTCTCAGCCTCTCCTTGTCCTTCACGAGCTCGGGCGCGGACTGCCGTATGGCCATCTTCAGGCTCACAATCGTCCTGTCGAAAGCCTGCGCGAGGCTGCCGAGCTCGTCCCCGCTCTGCTTGAGCCATACAGGGACCTCGGCATCCATGCCCCCCCTGCTTATCCGCTCGATGGCGGCGGTGAGCTCCTTGACGGGCCTGGAGATGCTGCTCGAGAGTATCAGCCCCACCAGTATGACGAATGTCGCGAAGAAGAGCGTGACATACCCGAGGAGGACGTAGGAGCGCTCTATGGGACGGCTTGCCCCGGCAGCATCTATCTCCGCTACGACCACCAGGCCCCTCGAGGGGAAGCATCCGCCTGCCCCTATGACTCCCTGCCCCAGGTGGTTCGTGTATTCGCCTACGAAGTCCTCCTTCTCCTCCAGGCATGCCCGGACGGGCTCGCTGTATGCCGTGCCGCCGCCGGCCGGGATTACCACGGTGCCGCCCGAATCCACGAGATATACCTTCTGGCCCTCCACGTCCCTCACGGACACTATCTCCTCGTAGTCTTCCGTATGGACGCTTGATAGGCGTCTTTCCAGCTCCCGCGTGTCGAAGAAATTCGCAAGCACGCCGAGGGGTTCGTTGCTGAGCCTGTCGGTCACGGGCGCGGAGACCACGAAGCCGTTGCTCACGCCGAAGAATCCCGTGTTCCCGATGCCGCTCATGAATGCGCCCTGGCTGCCGTTCCTGAAGAAGGCGGCGGCCGAGGCGTTCTTGCCTATCTCTTTCGGGTCCGAGGCGGAAACGACCGTGCCGTCCCTGCCTATCAGCATTATACCGGCAAGGGACGGCACGAGGGGCAGCTTGTTCCTCGAAAGATGATTGTTGAGCGCGGCGGCAGAATAGTTGTTGCCTCCCTCAATCGCCGCCAGTTCGTCCCTTATCAGGCCGTCCGAAGTGAAACCGACCGTCCTGCTCGCGACGGAATCAAAATACGAGAAGGTCTCGGCTTCTGCGCTTTCCACGACGTATCCCATCGTTTTTTCTATCGCCGATTCAAGCTCTTCCTTAAGTATTCCGATGCTAAGGAGCTCGGCGCTTATGAGGGGGATGAGTCCGACTGCGAGGAAGGCGAGTACGAGCTTCTTCGTTATGCTCCACCCCATCCTATCCTCCGAACAGCTTCTCGAAGAAGCCTTTTTTCTCTTCTCCCGGCTCCTCCTTCCGGGGCTTCTCCTTTCCGAAATGCCTCATCACGCTGGCCCTGAAGTCCTCCGCCTCGGTCTGCCTCATGATGCCGTCCGAGACCAGCGAGTCTATGTATTCGGAAACGCTCTGCTCGGAAAGGCCTCTCCCGGAAAGCTCGTCGAACGCCTTCTGGCCCATGGGGCCTATGAAACGCATGAACTCGTCGGCTATCCGGTCCTCGGTGCTGGCCGACACCTTCCTCGTCACGCCGGTCATGATGCCTTCGTAGCCGGCCAGCGTCTGCCCTATGTTTATCCCGCCTTTCGTAATACTGTATCGGCGCATCTCCTTGCTGTGCGTGCTGCCCTTGGTCTTCATGACGTTCAGCACGAACGTGAGCCTGCCTTCCATCTCCACCTGCCTCAGCATGAGGAGATTGTCCATGGTGACGGTCACCTGGTCCTCCCTCAGCTGCTTTGCCCCGGAAGCCGAGGCAATTGTGAAGAAGGCCGTGACGCCCTGGCTTTTGAGGTAGTCGTTCAGCGACTTGACGAAAGCGAAATACTTCTCCTCGCTAAAGCTGTATGAGAGCGAGGACAGGGAATCCACGACGCACCTCCCGACACCATCCTTTTCGACGATGCTTTTTATCCCGCCAAGGTGCTCCTCAAGGAACCTGTCGGCCGGATGCGTGCACATACAGAGCAGCTTCCCGCTCTTTCTGTACTGCTCGAAATCCCAGCCTACGCTCCGGGCGTTCCTCATCATCTCCGCCATGGGCTCGTCAAAGCCGACATAAAGGCACTTCTCCCCCCTCTTCAGCCCCTCCATTACGAACTGCATGCAGAAAATGCTCTTGCCCGTGCCCGTCGTGCCCGTCAAGAGGGTTGTGGAGCCTGCCAGGACGCCACCCGAGAGCATGTCGTCCAGGATGGCATTGCCGGTGGAGAGCCTCCTGGCGCTCGCCTGCGCGCCCTGCGGGGCCGTGAACCTCGGCAATACTGCTATGCCCTCCTTCTTTATCCTGAAGCGCAGCTCATCGGTGCTGTATCCCCGGCCGCGTATCTTCACTATCTGGAGCCTCCTCTGCCTGAGACTGCCGTTCGGCGCATGGTCGAGCCTCAATATCCCGTCCGATATGAACTCCTCCACCCCGTAGACGGAGTAGTGCCCGGAGTCCGTGACCTCGCTTGTGAGGATGCTGGTGCAGCCGAGCGTCCCGAGCAGCTTTCCCAGCTCGAAAATGAACCTCCGTATCTTCCCTTTGTCGTCAAGGTGGTAGGCTATGCCCGTCACCGAGTCTATGCACAGCCTACGCACGTCGTTCTTCTCGACCTCGCTCTCTATGAATTCGAGGACCCTGTCCGCGTCAAGCCCCTTGTCGCCGATGACGTTTCTCAGGTCTATTATCTTCAGCCGCTCGTCCTCGAGCGCCTCCCTGTCGTAGAACTCCATCGTCTCCAGGTTCTTCACGCTCTTATAAAGAGGCTCGGTGAGGGAAAGGTAGAGGCAGTTCTCGCCTTTGCGCACGCCGTTGAAAAGCCACTGGAACGCAAGAATCGTCTTTCCGCTTCCGGACGGCCCTGCCAGCAGGACCACGCTTCCCTTCGGGATGCCCCCGCCCAGCGCCTCATCGAGCTCGGCTATCCCTGTTTCCGAGCTTTCGCTGGGCTGCGTCTCCGCCGGCGCTTTCTTCCTGGCCATGCGTCCAATCTCCAAGGTGTGCCTTTTAAATTTTCCTAAAGAAGTCCGTGCTATGCGCAAAGTCAAGACGGGTATCCCCGGGCTCGATCCCCTGGTAGGCGGCGGCATTCCTATGGACTCGGTAGTGCTGGTTTCCGGCGCTGCGGGGACCGGGAAGACTATTCTCGCCCTGCAGTTCCTTGCCGAAGGCTGCAGGAAGCACAAGGAGAGGGGCCTCTATATCTCCTTCGAGGAGCGTGAGGAGAAGATAAGGGAGCAGGCGTCGCAGTTCGGCTGGGACCTTGAGGGACTTGAGAAGGACGGCATGCTCAGGATACTTTCCATATCGCGCCTGAGCCTCGGCCAGATTTTCGACGAGATGCAGAAGGTGCTCGAGACATTCAAGCCGAACCGCCTCGTCGTGGATTCCATAACGTACATGGTCCTCTCCGCGCGGATGCGCTCGCGCGTAGTGGATTTGGAGAAGACGCCCGTGGACGAGCTGATTTACGGCTCCGGCAACGCGCCGATAACCACGCCCCCGGAGTGGGACGGCATAGTGGTGCGCAAGATAATGGTGGACCTGGTGAAGCTGCTGGGGCAGAAAGGCATCTGCACCCTTCTCGTGTCTGAGGTGTCCCGCAGCAGCGAGTGGTACAGCAGGGACACCCTGAGCGAATTCGCGTGCGACGGGATTGTGCTGATGAAGGCGACCTCGATAGGCGAGGACACCCAGCGCACTCTCGAAGTGGTGAAGATGAGGAACAGCCGGATTAAGGGGGGCATCTACGGCTTCGATTTTGGAGAGGATGGCATATCCATCTCAAACCCCTAGCCCAGTCCGGGCGCAGGGATATATGGGCTCAAAAACACCACGAGGGCGGTGAAGGCGAGGGCGGGAAGGAGGTCCCCCTCGACGTAATACCCGACGAGGCTCTTCAGGTCTGCCTTGCTTTTCTGCGCCTCGGTGATGTAGTAGAGGCCGTAGGCGTAAGCCGCAATCGAGAAGATGACGAACGCGAGCGGCACGGCGGAAACAGAATACGCGATGAGCGGCAGCAGCATCGTGGCCAAATTCAAGTAATGCATG
The DNA here is from genome assembly GCA_040754495.1 of Microcaldota archaeon. GTDB lineage: Archaea > Micrarchaeota > Micrarchaeia > Anstonellales > Bilamarchaeaceae > Bilamarchaeum. The sequence goes on along the minus strand of JBFMCO010000061.1, from coordinate 8,836 downwards.
TAAATGAGGGCCCTCTCCTTTCCGAGATATATCGGGATGGTCGTTATCCCGAGTTTCGCGTCGCCTTCGATGTCGCGGATGTCGAAGAACGTGCTGTTGATGAAGAACCTCATCAGTACGTAGATGAAGGTCACGCCCACCGCGGCCGGCGCGGTGAAACCGGAATCGGCTGCAAGCGCCAGTACGAATATTGCGTGCATTAGTGCCACTGAAAAAGTCTTGAGAAAGAGGGCTTCCTTGAACCTCCTGAAACCCAGCATCTCGCCAAGCGGCCGCGGTATCAGCGGGAAGCTGTAGAACAAGCTCATGAGGAAATTGACGAGTAGGATGGCGAAAACCGTGACATTGCTGGAATACAGCAGCGTCATGGTCGAAGAGAACCCGGCCGCGGCTATGACCGGGATGAACGTCCCGTGAGCGTTGAGGAACCTCGTTCTCTCGGGCGCGTTCACCGCGTCTATCTCCCGGTCTATCAGCCTGTTCAGTGCGAAAATTAGGTAGCATTCGAACAGGATGGCCGTGAAGACCAGCCAGTCGAATGGAAGTGCGAATGAAAGGTAGAAAAAAGGCGCGATGAGGGCGGCCATGAGGGCCGGGTAGAAATCGGACAGCACGAAAATGTCCCTTGCCTTCCTGAAAATCCCCATGTCACGCCTCCAGCCTCATGTCCATCACGCCCTGCGAGATGCTCGTGTTGGCCCTCCTGTAGAATACATCCCTCCCCGAATACGAGGACACCAGGCCCGAGAGCATGCCCCGGAACATCACGAACCTGCTCCTTACCCCCGCGCCCGCCCAGGGATGGCTTTCGCACAAAACGGATGAGTTGTCGCTGCCGACGAGAATTCCCCCCCACCCGAGCGCGGGCAGAAGGTCCGTGATGCCCTTCCTGCTTATCTTCATCTTGCGGCCGAATCTCTTGAAATAATCGAAAGTGACCTTGAAAAACAGCTCTTCGCCCCCTTCCAGCCGCGCCAGCACGGATTCCAGGACATAGATGAAGCTGCATTCATTGAAGACGAGCCTCTCGTTTCCGAGCCTGAAGAAACCGCCCTCGTAGGTCACAATTCGAGCAGTGAGAAGGTCGAGCAGAGAATTCTTCGCGTAATCGAGCTTTCTCAGCTTGTTCAGGAATGCATACCTCTCCACCGACATCGTCTCGCTGCGCTCTACCCTGAAATACTCCCCGGGCCGCAGGCTTCCTTTCGGGGCGCACACCATGACACATTCCGGGCTCCCCTGCCCCTGGCATGCCCTTTGCGCCCCCTCCACGTCGTCCCTGCATGTTATGAAGCTCCACGCGCCGGTCAGCGCCCCGAGCAGGAAATAGCCCTTGCCGTTTTTGCTACATATCAGGAGGTCCTTCGAAATCAGCTCCAGGGTATCGTTGTCCATGTCCAGGCTGTAGCTCATGTCCGAGGCATACTCCGATTTAAGGTATTTGATGAGGGTATCCACGAACCCGCGGAATTCCTCGGCGCTCATCTGCTTCTTCGTGGGCGCCCTCACCACCTCGTCGAAAAGGATGCCCCAGCGCTTGCCCGCCTCATAGAGCGCTCGCTTGCCCTCGACGCCGTATCTCTCGATGAACGCGTCCTCCACATCAGCCATGTACGTTTCTGGGACGAAGACCTCCCTCATATAGATTTTTCCGCTCTTCTGGCCGAGTTGCAGGTTCGCTATGTAACCGGGCTTGTCTATTATCTCGTTGTTCGGGAGGATGAGGTTCTTCATGAACCACTTCTTCAGGTTTTCGCCTTTCTGTCCTGCCATGATTGCCATCTTCCCGATATTTACAGCCTGCCGTTGAGCTCAGCGCCCAGATACCTAACGAACCTGTTTTTCTCATCCACGAGGATGAGTTTCTGCTCTATCGGCTTATCAGTTAGCTCAAAACCCATTATTATTATCTCCTCTCCGGGCCGGATCAGGTGGGCCGCGGCGCCGTTCATGCAGATTTTGCCCGAATCCCTCTCGCCCAGGAGTACGTACGTTTCGAGCCTCCTGCCTGAGCTGTTGCTGACTACAAGGACCTTCTCCCCCCGGAAAGGCCCGCCTTTTCGATAAGCGCTTCGTCGATGGTTATGCTTCCGACATAGCTGATGTCGGCCTCCGTCACAGTGGCTTTGTGGATTTTAGACCTGAGAAGCCATCGCATAAGAATTCTCCGGGCTCGCAAGCAAGATTCTCTTATCCAGTGTTTATAAATCCCACCCCGTCTATCGCACCACATATGCTGATACCTGCGCCTCGACACTAATCCACCAGCCATCACGTCTTCGTTGCAGGCGCAGACCACCCCTGAGCCTAGCCGCCCGATGGCCTTTTATCCTTTGCATGCCTAGTCCCCCCGTGATTCTATGTCCATACTGTTGGCTCCGGGCCCGGTGCCCGTCCTGAAGGAAATCCTCGACGCGCAGTGCAAAGAGATGATAACGCACCGCTCGGGCGAGTTCACGAAGCTCTACGGGGACCTTGTGACGCGCCTGAAGGGCTATTACTCCGCAGAAGAAGCTTACGTCCTCACCGGCTCCGGGGCGCTCGGCCTCGAAACCCTCGTCCTGAACCTCCTTGAAAAGGACGATTCGGTGCTCTGCCTTCCGAATGGCGAGTTCGGGGACAACCAGGCCAAGACCGTGGAGGTATACGCAAAGCCCGTAATCCAGCGGATGGAGGACGGGAAGGGCTGGAATCTGGAGCGGGCGAAAGAGCACATAGACAACAGCAAGGCGCGGGCGCTCGCCATGGTCTATAACGAGACCAGCATGGGCGTGCGCAACCAGATAAAGGAGATATGCGCCTACGCCAAATCAAAGGGGATGCTCACGATTATTGACGGCATCTCGGCATGGCCCGGGACGGAATTCGACATGAAGAAATACAATGTCGACGCCTTCGTGACCGGAAGCCAGAAGGGCATAGCCGCCCCCCCGGGCATGGCCTTAATCGGCCTCGGCCGGGAGGCCGTGGAAGTCTACACGAAGCGCAAGTCCATACCCAGCTACTACTGCGACCTGCGCAGGCACAGGAAGCGCTACGAACAGGACCAGCAGACGCCGAACACCCCTGCAATCACCCTCTTCTGGGCGCTCGAGAAGGCTTTCGACGTGCTGGATGCCGGAGGCGGGCTGCCCGGGGCCGTGAAGCGCCACTCTGAGGCCGCGGAGCATGTGCGCTCGCGGCTGCAAAAAATGGGGTTCCCGCTGATTGCCGAGAAGGGCTTCGAGTCGAGCACGGTCACGGGCTTCGTGTGCAAGGACGCGGAGCAGGCCAAGACCATAAAGGCAAGACTCGCGACCGAGCACCAGATAAAGATAGTCGGCTCCAGGGGCAGGTTCAAGGACACGGGACTGCGCATCGCCCACATGGGGAACTTCAGGATGGAGAGCCTCGACCTTTGCCTGGACGCAATCGGGAAGCTCTCGTCGTAGGCATAATTAAAAATCCCCTCTTCGTAGGATTTCCGGGGGTGGCCGAATGAAAGGACAGGGAGCGACCGAATACCTTGTCATACTGGCCGTAGTGCTAATCGTAGCCTTGGTAGTCATCGCGCTGCTCGGGTTCTTTCCGGGCCTCGGCGGGCCTGCCCGCGAGGTGCAGAGCGCGTCATACTGGAGCGGGGCGAGGCCGTTCTCGATAACGGCATTCGCGATAAACAACACGACGGTAACCCTCAGGATGTCCAATCGCCTCAGCGAGAAGGTCCGCCTGATAAACATGACATTCGACGGCAGCGGACTCAACGTCTCGAACGTCACGTTCCGGGGCGGCGAGGAGAAGGTTGTGACGGGCGATATGGGCATAGAATGCGGCGAGCCCGGGGAAGGGTTCGAGTTCGACCTGACGATGACCTACAACCTCACCAATTTCACGGAGCAGGTGCAATACGGGGACAAGCCGCTCGTCGGCCGGTGCACCTGAGCGGCCCATCAGGAAAAGTTAAATAAGTTGTCTGGGAAAGGGTTGCTGATTCGCATGGAATCGGTCACGGCCAATATCAACAAGCTAGTCTCCCTCACGTTCGACGAGAATCCGGAAGTGCGGAAGCATGCCGCCAGGTCCCTCGGCGAAATAAACGACCCTGCCGCGGTCTTCGCCCTCGTCGAGCTATCATTCGACAAGGACCCGGGCGTGCGCGAGACCGCGCAGCAGTACCTGGAGAAGAAGAAGCAGACCGAGCCGGAGCTCATGTCGTTCGCCAACATCTTCAACAAGAAGGATGAGAAGGCCGAGGAGCCGGAGGCCGAGGCGGAAGCCAAGGAGAAGATGCTCCGCCCGATTACCCAGATATTCGAGAAGCGCCTGGGCAAGGAGAAGGCCGAGATGGCCCGCAGCAAGCTCATGCCCACGATAGACCGTGTCTATCAGAAGGCCCACCAGCCGCAGGGCAAGAAGAAGGACGACCACGGGCGCAAGGCCATGCAGGAGTTCCTCACGAGCTACCTGGAGGTCATGTCGGATTTGGACAGGATCGGGGACCTGCCGCAGCCAGCCCCGCAAGCCCCGCCCGCGCAGGCCGGGCATGCCCCGGAGGCGCCCGCCGAGCCGCAGCCCGAGGGCGGCCTTGAGGGCGAGCTGGAGGTCGTAGGGAAGGAGACCGACAAGCTCGGGTTCGAGGCGTCAACCCTCGAATTGCAGGAGATGGAGGAGATAAAGGAGAGGGAGGAAATCGAGCACCTCCCGGATACGTTCTTCAAGAAGGCCTACGAGACGATGATGGTCTCGGGGGGCGATGAGGACGTCATGCGCCAGGAGATGAACCGCATGATAGAGGAGGCCCGCCGCGAAATCGGGCTTGCCTTCCGCCTTGCCAAGAAAAGGTTCAAGGAGATGAAAATCACCAACATCACGAAAATCAAGGACGGCATGAGGAACGTCAACACCGAGCTCCTCGTAGTGAAAAGCATGGAGAATATAGAGTACCAGAAGACCAAGAAGCAGAAGGACATGGCGCAGCGCGTGCTCGTGAACGACGAGCAGGGCAACGAGGGCATCCTGTACTTCTTCGACAACCGCGGGGCCATCCTCCAGGCGGGCATGCGCATCAAGGTCGTGAAGGGCCTGGCCAAGGCGTTCTCAGGAGAGACCGCCCTCACCCTCGGCAAGAAAGGGAACGTTTATATCGTTTTGTGATTGATAATATTGAACGCATTCTGGTGTACAAATGGACCTCACGAAATACGAAGTAGCCCGACTCATAGGCGCAAGGGCGCTCCAGCTCTCGATGGGCGCCCCGCCGCTGATAAAGGTCAGCGACGAGAAGACGTCTTTCATACAGATAGCCGAGGAGGAGCTCGACAAGAACATCATCCCCCTCAGCGTGGTCCGCGCCTCGAGCGCGTGAGCCGTCCAAAACCCCGCGGCAGGGAACGCAGTTCCCTGCGCCCATTGTCCGGAGCGCCGGACAATAGGGAACCCGGAACTCAGGACTCTTCTGCCAGCGCTACCTCGTAGCCGCTTCCCATTACCCTGAGCAGCACCCTCTTCTTGGCATCCACCCAGTCGTACTCGGCTGGCCCCGTGCTCGATGCTATCTCGACGACGTAGCTCTCCCTGCCCATATACTCCTCCCTGCGGACCACCCTGTAGCGGTTCTCCGAGACAAGGTCCTCCGCGCCGTTGAACGAGAGGTACATCGAGTTGTTCCAGCGCCACGTGTCGTTGAGGGCAAGCATCCAGGGCTTGAAGAGGAGGATAGCCGGGTCCTCGAAGGTGGAGTTCGAGCCGCTCCTGTCCATGCCCCACTTATCCAGGCAGACGCCGGTCCCGTTCGCCGACTCGGCAACCCTCACCACCGTGCAGCCCGGCCCCTCGAACACCGCGTACGTGATATTCACGGCAGTGTTGTTCAGCAGGTAGGAATACCTGTAAACCTCCCCGGGCTGGAGCTGGAGCTCTACGTTCTTGTGCAGGGGCTCCTCCCTGAAGAGCAGCCTCGGGTTCTCGAACATGGGCTGGATGAACGTGCTTGCAAGGAAGACGAGCGCGACCATGATGCCGATTGTCGCCCACGTCACGATATCGAGCTTCATCACTGCTGCCTCGCTATCTGCCCGAATTTCGCATAAGGCCTCACGGTCGGCGTCTTGAGGGCCTCGAAGACGACCTGCGACACCCTCATACCCGCGTGTATCCTGATGGGGAACGGGGCGAGATTGACTATCTCGAGGACCTGGTGGTTGTCGCTTCCGGGCTGCACCAGCGCGCTTGTCGTGTGGATTATGACGCCCATCCTCGCGTACCTGCTCCTCCCCTCCAGCTTGCCCATTACATCGTTCGGGAGCGTGAGCTTCTCCACCGTCTTCCCAAGGCACAGCTCACCCGGCTTCAGGGTGATGTCCTTGGCCTTCTTCATCTCGAAGACCTCCTGGAAGCCGGTGTCGCGGAGGTCCACTATCCTCCTGGAATATTCGTCCTTCACGAAGTACCATTCGTCGCCGAGGGTGAGGTCCACGCTGGCCGGCCCTATCTGGTCTTCCGAGAGCGGCTCTATCCTTATCTTCCCTTCCACGAGCATTTTCCGGATGTCTTTGTCAGACAGAATCATGTCATTACCCCTCAATCATGCCGGGCGTCCGATGCCCCTCATCGATAGGAACAGGCCGAAGCCAAGAGACCCTAAAATCGCTGCGGATGCGCAGCCGCCTCCGCCGCCGGCCCCGGGTGATTCCACCGGCGGGGCGGAGCAGTCGATGCCGTAATACGAGACGCGGTCGCCGCCGCAATAGCAGGAGCACTCGCGCATCAGGCCCTCCTGCTCGCTGCTGGCTACTTCCACACTGCAGGTTTCGCCTGTCTGGGACTGGCAGTAATATTTGCAGAACGCCTGCATGTTGTCCAGGTCTTCGGTGCACCATGCCGCAAAAGCGGCCCCCGCAAAAACGGAAATGGCAATAACCGCAAGAAGCATGCCGGTGAAAATCCCCATGGTTAACTAATCATCTGCTATTTTATATTTTTTTTGCCCGCCGGATCGGATAATATTCCTTTCTGGCATATCCTCTTCATGCTCGAAAAGCTCGCTACAATCGCAAAGGAAATGCGGCAGGGCCAGGCGGCCCTGCGTGAAAAGGCAAGGGGGCTGCGGGGCAGGGTGGCCATCCATCGCGTTCAGGCCGTGCCTGTCTCGCTATCGGTCTGCGCCGTCGATGGCGGCCTTCTCTCGCACCGCATGCACGGGGCCGACATCGTCGTCGCAAGGGCGGTCGGCGTGAATTTCGTTTACAGGGATTCCAGCCTCGTTTCATTCGCATATCACCCGGGCAGGTCCCCCGAGCCCGAAATCGAGATAAGGAACTCGCTCGATGAGCACGACTCGGCCGCCTTCCGCTCGCTGGTGCGCCTGAAGCACGAGCTCTCATGCGCCATATCCAGCCTCGAAGAGCTCTCCCCCCAGATGCTCCTCATGGACGGCTCGCTTCTCCCGCTGCCGTCTGACCGGCCTGGCGACGACAGTGAGCTCCGTCCCCTCTACGACGAGGTCCTCGGCCTGTACCGGAAGCTGTACGGGGCCTCCGGGGCGAGGGGCTGCATGCTCTGCGGCGTGATAAAGGACTCTCGCTCGCGCAAGCTCTCGAAGGAAGTCGGCGCGGGATGCTCCGACAGCCTGCTGTGCTCCTATCTGCTGGACGAGGGCGAGCGCACGGGCGAGATGAAGTATTTCGAGGACAAGGTTCCGAACAAGGAGTTGGCCGCCCTCGGCGAGGGCATACAGGTATTCTACCTCAAGCCTTCCAAAAGCGACCTTCCACTGCGCATCGAGGTGCTGGATTCGGACGTATCCCGTGCCGCCTCGGTCATCTGCGCCCTTTCCTCGATAAGCGAGAGCTTCGCCTACCCGGCCGTGCTTATCGAGGCCGACATGTGCGCCGCGCTTGAGCCGGCCGAACTCGAATCCATCGAGGCATCTCTGCAGACGCTCTCGGGGATGAGGCCGCTCCGCCGCAATTCCAGGCCGTTCAGGTAGCCGTCAGCACCCAGTTGCCGGCATCCGGCAGGCCGTTTCGGGTTCTGGGTTTCGCGTTCTGAACCCCCACCCGGAACCGAAGACCATGTGGCTGCGGCGGCAGGGAACCAGAGTTCCCTGCGCACCGTGTCCGAAGCGTCGGACACGATTGCCACAAGTCCTCCAGCGCTCCGCGCTGAAGGCCGGAAACCACCTTTTAATTACCTAGCGGGCATAAGTATTGCAGAGTGAGGGGCAGGCGGCTCACGCTGTGAATCTTCCGTAAGGGAGGTTCGAAAGGAACCGCAGGTTCCTTTCAGTGAGGAAGTTCTGTCCTCCGCGAGGATAATCCGGTTTTAAGGGCCGGGGAAGCGGTACAGAAACGATACCCGAAGGCGCAAGCCGGAGGGATGCAACGATCCTAAAGCGCGAAGCGCTTTGGGAGCTTTGGAACGAAGTTCCAATGAACGTTTCCCTATCCGATGACGGAGCAAGGCGCTTTCGCGCCGCTTAGTCAAATGCCGCCTAACTACAGAAGACAGACTATGCCCCTCACTTCCAACTTTTAGGAAAAGTTGGATCAAAACTGGTTGTTGGCCTCGCTGCGCTCGGCAAAATCTCAGGTGGGGGTCTGAAAGGGGACGCATTAGAATGGCCGGAGAGCCCCTTTCACGGACTATGCCCCTCACTTGAAACTTTTCTCCGTATAAACGCCGGTCAAAGTTTCATCAAACATCATCCATACAGACTCCGTACAGACGATTTCATAGTCAGGGACATAAATAGGCGAACATTTTGGGCATCACGAAACCCTTCTTGACAAAGTTGCGGATAGACTGCTGGACCGCATGTATGTTCCGATAATACCTATTCCACAGTGGCTTCTTGATC
>JBFMCO010000060.1:0-6148 GCA_040754495.1 Microcaldota archaeon | reverse complement strand
TGTGCCGCCCAATGAGTTTGAGGTGAGATTTTTAAACGGGAATGTGGCTTAACTGGTTGTCTACAAATAGGGGTTCACTCCAAATCACAGCGACCGGATATTCTGCTCCGAAACCGAAGAGATTGCTGATTAGCACAAGGACGAAGAACAGCAATCCCGCTACTGAGAAAAAGAGGGATGACATTATCAAGACCACATTCTTGTTCTCCTTCTTCCATTTGACGAGCATCTGAAGTGCCAGCACCACACCGATAGCGAGTAACGTGGCATAAAGGAACGCCCAGCATGGAGTCTGACTTATGTCCTTGAATACAGGATAAAAAACGCCGACAATCCCCAGGGCTGCTATTGCGGTAGCAACCCGGCTCAACTGTTCCGTGGCGTCGCTTGACCTATCCATCCGCTCAAAGATGCCATGCGACTTGCTGCTCACCTCGTTGAGCTTCTCCAACTCCTGCCGGAGTTCAATGGTCTGTTGCTTGATCTCTTTGATAGACTCGCCGAGTTGTCGGTTCTGCTCCAGCACAGCGCTGTTAAGGCTCGTAAGCTGACCAGAGAGCCGCTCCACGCTTGCACTCAATTTGTTGAACGCCTCAAGCGTCTGCGGCTTCAGCATGATGTTCTGGAGCTTGTCCAGCGCCCGGAGACTCTTGTTGATGTCGTCAATTGTGTTTCTCATACCCGTCGCACAGGACTATGAACCGAACACTTTTTAGCCCGCACTTCCACTATTCAGGGGCTTGTGAGGGAGAGGGCTGACCCTCCGCCTGCCTGCTCTTGAGCATCTCCAGCAGCCCCTCCAGCCGCTTGAGTTCGGCATCCTGCATCGCCTTCTCCCGCCCGTCAAGCGACACCCCGCACCTTGTGCAATACTTGCTCTCGGCAGGGTTAACTCCTCCGCACTGCTCGCAGTTGAGGTTCTTGGCGTATGAAACCACATTTTCCTTGGGCTGGATGCCATACATCCGCTGCATGGGCGCCCTTGTGTCCTTGGCCGTCATCTGGACGTAGGTGGCACTCATCTTGGAGCCCGTCACCCACCCGAAGAAGGCGTTAAGCTGCTCCTGAGACCATCCCGCTATGGCAAGCTCCGTCGCCCTGGATTTGCGGAAAAAGTGGATGTTGTGCTGTTTCTTGAGACCAGTCTCCTCTACCAGACCTTTGACCGTCTTCTGAATCGTCGTGTAGTTCATCATGGAGTTGGGCGTCCCGTTGCAGAAAACAAAGGCATTCGGGTCGTCTTTCGCAGGGTGGGCGTCCATCCACTGCCTCAGATGGCCGATACAGGCAATAACGAAGATGTCACGTGCCCCTGTCTTGCAGCCGTCCTCGTCAGGGATATGCACGGAAACTCCCTCTGGTTCAAAGCCCACGTCCTTATTTCTGAGGGACAGTATTTCACCTATCCTCATGCCCGAATCGTATAGGAGAGCGAGAAAAGCCCTGAACTTCGCATCGCTGGTCGCCGAAATGAGCTTATGGACGTCCTGGCTGTTCAGCATCTCCTTGCTGGAATAACGCCTCGGCTTGGCATGACGGCACTTCAGCCACTCGGTCTCAACCGGGTCTTTCCATTCCGGGGTCTTCTTGAGCCAGCGGAAAAAGAGTTTCAGAATCGCCTTGAACTGCACCCTGGAGCTTGCCGCATACCCCGACCGCTCCAAACTGGCTACCGCAAGGCGTATTTCCTCAACTCCGAGCCCCTCCCAACGCTTCCCGTTAAGGAACTGAGCCCATGAAACGAGCACCTTGGCATATTTGTAGACCCTGGCTGGCTTCTTTCCTTCGGCTATCTTTGCCGTGCAGAAGTCCAAAATAAGGCGTTTATCAGCCTCACAGACCAGCGGGCGGTAATCCACGCCCTTATGGTTCCTGTTTCCCCCTTCCTGACGCTCTGGGAATAGGTATCCCTTTACGTCAAATGTCGCCCCGTATATGTTTCCTGCTTCCACCGTGTCCACCCCGTGTCCGCAGAGACAACGAAGGAACACTCAGACGTGGGCGCTGGTTATTTTTATACCAGTATGGAGAAGTAGTTTTGCGTATTCGGGGAGTTTACCTCACGGCCCCTTACTCTACGCTATAGCAAAGCTACGGCGTTCAAGCTTGTAAGCAAAATTTGTTGTGGAAGGTTTTAATATTTGCGCCCCGGGAGCGCGTAGGCTATGCGCCCGGCTGCGGAGCACAGGAGGTCCCCGATACCGTCCGGCCCGATGCTGTCATAGTAAAGGCCGTAATCGGTGGAGCCGACATCAATTTCGGTCTTCCGGTGAAGCATCGCCGAGCGGTTGAAAGCCTCGGCCGCCCTCTCGACGCACTCCCCGAGCATCTCGCCGTACGCCACTGTCCGGACCCACCTCGATACGCTGAATCCGCGGGCCCTCGCGATGCGGAGGGCCATGCGCGCGGCGTCCGGCGACTCGGCGGTTTCGTCGCAAAGGACTATCAGCCGTTTTCCCAGCACATCCCTCAGCTCCTTCAGCCAGTCGGCATACCCGAATCCGCCTTTCGCGTCATCCCTGAAGAACTGCCTGTTGCTGTGCGTGAGCGCGACCATCAGCTCGTCGTGGCCCATCCCCCCTGCTTTCTCATGGTACCGGTCGAACAGCCGGCGGCTGTTCCGCACAAGGTCCGGCTCGCTGTAAAATGCCGGGTCCGACGAGAATCCCGGATGGACTAGGATGTGGATGCTCCTGACTCTCAGTGGCCTGCTGCTTTTCATGTTGTAATCGGTGTATTGACGTATTTTTATTCCTTGCCGATGCCCCGCCATAAAAAAGGGAACATATTTAAAGGGGAAAACGCATAATTACATACAGGAATTTGTAACAAAACACAAAAAGAGTGGCAAAAACAGGGAGGGTTTTGTTGCAATCCAACATAGCGGGTGGAACACTATGAAGAACAAAGTCGATACTGTAGACCTTATGATATTGCGGGAGCTGCGCAACGACTGCAAGAGGCCCATGAGGGAGCTCGCGCAGAAGCTCAGGATGCATCCGAATACGCTCCTGCAGAGGATAAAGAGGCTGGAGAAATCCAAGGTCGTGCGGAAGTATCACGCCGACATCGACTACAAGGCGCTCGGCTACGACATGCACGCCGTCGTCACGATAAGGATAAGGAAGAGCGGCCTCGAGGACGAGAAGCTCCTCGAGAGCGTCGCGGCCCTGCCTGAGGTGCAGTCCCTATACGCGGTCACAGGAGGCGCGGACTGCATAGCCATAGTCAAGGCCAAGAACAGGGACGACCTCGTGCGCATCCTGAGGGTCATACAGACCGAGAAATCGGTCCTCAGGACCACAAGCTACCTGGTGCTGGTCACCTACAAGGAGAGCTACCAGTTCAACCCTCTCTCCGCAATCGTGCCTGAGAAAGAGTAAGGGGCTTTTAATCGGTTTTTTCGTAGCTGGCCAGGATTACCCCCGTCGTCTGCCCCCGGAGCGGCCTGAGCCGATTCTGCTTCCGCTCCGGGAAGAAGAATACCATAGAAGGAAGAATCCCGGTGTATGAGAAGAATTATAGCAGACCCCTATCAGAGATTCCTGATTACGTAGAGGTAGCCGTATTTGTTCCCGCTCCTGAACGAACCCACGAAGACGTGGTCGTCGAAGGCGTTGAACACCGACGCCCTCGCGTCGCCGTTCCCCACCATGTTCGGGGCCTGGCCCCTGGGCGGCCAGTTGTCTATGAAAAGCAGGGCAGCCCCGGGCTCGGCCTTCCTTGACCTCTTGAGCTTCTCTATGAGGTTCCTGTACTCGTCCTTGCCGAGCACGTGCATCAGGCCGGAGATGACTACCAGGTTGTTGCTGCCGTTCTTGTGCCAGTAATGCGGCTTGCCATCTATCTTCTCGGCATACTCCTCCGGGTTGATCGTCAGCCTTGGGCCGGGCCCGTCGCCGTTTATGGAGCGGTAGTGCGTCGAGCCGTTGCCGTCGAACTGCTGGAGCCTCTCGATGAGGACCGGGTGGATATTCTCCATCTTGCGGATTATCCTGCGCTCGTCCTCGCGCTCGTCGCGCCTCTCCCCCTGGGACCCTCTCTTCGTGTATGACATGAGGTACATGGAGTGCTCCCGGTCTATGAAGCTCTCCACGTGCCCGATGAACCTTACGTCGTCCGGCATCCTCTTCATGATTTCGTTGATGAGCGTGCCCTTGTCTACCGGCCTGAAAATCTCCCGGAAGAGCGCGTCCTCGAGCGTGCTCTCGAAATCGTCGGGCATCTTGGACAGCCTCATCGGGTGCTCGTCTATGAGCAGGAACTCGCCCCTGTCCGGCTTGACCTTCCTCACGAGCGCATCGAGCACCTTCTTTTTGGCGGTCATGTGCCTGGATTCCGAGGGCAGCGAGAGGCCGAGCCTCTGGTCCACGAGAGCCTTCTCGTCGCAGATAAGGGGCAGCGTCTGTGAGAGTATGACTATGTCGAACTTGCCCGGGGGCATCTCCTGTGAGATATCGAACTGGGTGTACCTGACCTTCACCCGCTTGTCCTTCTCGAAGCGTGCCAGGGTTTCCTTGGCCGTTTCGAGGGCCGCTGTAGACACGTCGTTCGCGACAATCTGCACCCTGGAGCGGACCTCCCTGGGCATGACTTCGAGGAATGCCTCAAGCACGCGGCCGGTCCCGCAGCTCGCGTCCAGGATTTTTATCTTGCGCTGGCCTCCGAAGTGCTTGTCCTTCATCCACGACTTCACGAGCGCCTTGATGGTATCCACGTGCTCCTTCATGTGCTCGTCGTAGGAAACCATCTGGCCCTCTCCCCTCCTGGTCCAGTGGAGCATGAGGAGGCTGTCGACCATGGCGGTGTAGTTGCCCTCCTGCCTTGCGACATCCTCAAGTATCCCGCTTATGCCCTCCTTTATCTCGGAATTCGTGGAGCATGACCCTTTCAGGGCGAGCAGGCGCTGGTAGGTTTCGCGTATGTACCTGTCGTCCGGGGGAGCCTGCACGGCATTGGCAAGGCCCGCGAACTGCTCCTCTTCGCCCTCGGGAGCGTAAACCGGCATGTTCGGGGCAGGCATGCGCTCTGGCGCCTCGGCCAGCCTGTCCACTGTGGGGGCTACGCTGGAGAAGCCGCAGGCTGAAGCTTGCTCAGCCGCTGCCTTCCTGAATTCGAGCGGCCTTGCGGAAGATTCACCGGAAGGGCCCCGCCCTTCCTCCTTCATCGCTTTGCCAGCTATATGGCATCCCTCCAATCTCATTCATATCACTGAGTGATGTATGCAACTGGTTCCACCCCTCCCCGTTACATATATATCTCTTGATGGGAATATTTTAAAAGGGTTGTTTTAATTCGTGTACGATTAACGAAAACTCACACCCTGGCATACCTAAGGACACTCTGCACCATGTCGACGTGGGATATGAACATGCGCCTGCAGCAGTATCTAGACACGCCTAATTCGTCTAGGCACACCTCGGCCTTCTTGTCTTTAGCCATGCTCTTGTACTGCTCGTACAAGTGCCCTAACACGGAACCGCACGTGAAACATCTTACCGGGAACTCCATGAAACTTTCCTCCGTTCAGACACCGGTTAAAGTTTCATCAAACTTCCACCGGTTTTCCTCCGTCCATCTTTTGTCGGGTAAACTTTCATCAAACTTCAGCCGCCGCGGCTTCGGTTCGGATGAAAATTCCTATTCCCGGGACGACCCCGGGAACGGACCTCTATCTATGGAAAAGTTCAAAAATAAAAGGTCATCTGTATGACTTCTGGAACCTCGCCCTTGCCTTGGGGCCGCGGAATTTCTTTGGCTCCACGCGCCTCGTGTCCTCGACTACGAGCGAGCGGTCTATCTCCGCGAACTTCTGCTTGAGGTTCATGCCCTCGAAATACAGCGAAAGGGCGTTGGCTATCGCCGTCCTCGCGGCCTGCGCCTGCCCCATCATGCCGCCACCCGTCACGCTCACGGAGATGTCGACGTTGTTCGCCTCGGGGCCGACGTACCTCAGCGGCTCCCTGATTATCTCCCGGATATACGGGTTTCCGAGCGAAGAGAGGTTCTGGCTGTTTATCCGAATGACGCCCTTGCCATCCGTTATCGTGGCCCTGGCCACGCTCTCCTTCCTCTTGCCTCTGGCCACGAACGCCTTCCTTCCGGCTTTCTTGCCCGCGGCCCTCCTCCTCCTCTTGGGGGGCTCTGC
>JBFMCO010000059.1:0-13274 GCA_040754495.1 Microcaldota archaeon | reverse complement strand
GCAGCTCCCGTACTACTGCCAGCTTGAATTCTCTCGTGAACCTGCGCTTCAATTTCATTTTTGCACCCCTTTTCAATAGTGGGATGAGTCTTTTCTAATTGTCCACTTTTAGGGGTGCAGTCCAAAGCGTGCTCTACCGATTCAACATGATACCAGGCGACGCAGAGTATTCCCGGAAGGACATCAAGAACGGGGACAGGCACGTATGCGCGGTCCCGCTTTTCATGGCCGAGCGGGGCAACGACGGTCCGGAGACATCCAAAAAGCTCGGCGTATTGACGCTCAAGGGCAGGTCCCTGATGGTGCAGGAGACACGGCAGACCGGCGCGCCGGCGATACAGAAGGCCGCGCTCCTCGTGGCATGCGGCGCGAGGCTGCTTTCGCGCATCGTAGATGCGAGGTTCGACCCGCTTACCGGGCTTCCCAAGAAGCCGGAGTACGAAGCCCAGCTCAGCAAGCTTGTCGCGGAATACGTGGCCGGAGGCCCGAATTTCTCGCTGCTCATGTTCGATCTGGACCACTTCAAGAGGGTGAACGACACGTACGGCCATGATGCAGGCGACCTGGCCCTTCGGGCAGTGGCGGCCGCTCTGAGCACGAGCCTGAGGAGCATCAGGAAGGGGGACGTCCAGGAGAGGAGGTCGAACGGCCACAACGCAGACATGGACCAGTGCTTCAGGTGGGGCGGCGAGGAACTGACCGTAATACTTCCGAAAACCGACGTCAGCGAGGCGCTAATCATCGCGGAGAGGCTTAGGACCGTAATCGAGGGCGTGAAGGTCGATACCAGCGCCGGCGAGGTGGGCTTAAGCATGAGCGTGGGCGTCAGCGACGCCGATGCGATAATCGGCCGGAAGGAGCACCACGACACGGACATAGAGAACCTCGCGCACAAGCTCACCCATGACGTGGATTTCGCGCTTTATGCCGCCAAGGACGGGGGGAGGAACAAGGTCGCCTATCCTGTCGGCAGCCCTGATGGCCCGCGCAGGTACCTGCTCTTTTCCCAAGCGGCAAGGGGCAATTAGAAATCTTTTTAACAGCGAGGGGGCATATCCAGTCTACCCGCCTCCGTAGCTCAGAGCCTTGAACGTGCTCGTTCAAGTTTTGCACGCCAAGGCGCGCAATGGCAGAGCGCCTCTCTCGTACCAACTTTTAGGAAAAGTTGGATCAAAACCGGCTGTTGAAAAACCCTTCCGGGTTTTTCGGTGAAAACCATTTTGCCCGCAAGGGCAAAATTAGCAAGCCCGTTTTGGCCCCGCTTTTCCTAACGGTAGGGAACTTCGTTCCCTCCGCCCATGGAACGATGCGTCGTTCCATAGGGAAGCGGGAAAGGAGGAAGTCGGGGGTTCAAATCCCTCCGGGGGCTAACTATTTTTTTCTTCAGCAATAACTTTCTTCGGTGGTCTTCAGTTTCCTGTGTCCGGCGCTCAGCGCTTCCCGAGCGCCGCCATGCACGCGTCCTTCAGCTCCTGGACGCGCTCCTGCACGTCGGGATTCTCGTACTGCTTTTCCTCGCCCAATGCCAGATGCACCTGGTGCGCCTTCAGCGGCCCCTGCGAAACGAACGACTTCAGCGCACTGAGTGCCGCCTCCTGGTTCATGGGGGCGATGTCGCTCACGAGGCGCTGCAGGAGCAGCCCGACGTATTCTGAGATGTCCCCTCCCCTGTCGCAATAATGCCCCAGCGCGAGGAGGATGCGGTTGCGGAGCTGCAGGCTGTTGTCCTCGATGCACAGCGGGACGACGGCCAGTGCCGGCTCTATATCAGCGCCGGATTTGGCGGAATTCATCAGGGCCTCGGCCAGATACACCTTCGCTGCCGTGCCGGATTCGGGCTTCAGCGCGAGGCGCATCGCTGATGGCAGGGCCTGGAGGATATCCCCGATGTCTCCTGCCTCGGAGATGAGCTTGGATTCCCATGCAGCCACGGCACGCTCTCCGGCGTCCTGGCTTGCCAGCCTGAGCCGAAGCGGGACATTGGACCGCAAGGGCTCGGCCCGGGGCATGACATCCGAGAGCGTCGGGGGCGGAACGGTGCGGGGCAGGGCGGGGTCGGTTGCAGGCCGCACCCTGAAGCTGCCGCTTCTTTTCCGGGGCATGTTGTATAATTTGTATAAACGAGTTTAAATTTCCTTCAGGAGCGCCTGCGCTTCACCATGGTCATCTCGCCTGATGGCTGCGGTGCGCCTTCGCGCGCTGATATCTCGCTTTCCATTGCTTTGAGCATGCGCTCCAGGTCGTCCTCGCGGGCGGCCCCGCAGAGCGCTTCCAGGTCGCGCCTCACCTCAAGCCATTTTTTTCTCCCTGAGTCGCGCGCCTTCCTTTTGCCGAATTTCACGGAAAGATTGCTGAGCTTGGCCAGAATGGAAAGCCTGGTCTTCTCATCCTCTCCCATGCAGGGCCATACGCATCTGAGGTTAATAAAGGCTAAGGTGGTTTTGGGTTCTCGGTTTAGGGTTCTGGCAAACTCGAAACTGGAAACCCGGAACCGGAAACCCGCATGCGCAGCCGGCCCGCCAAGAGCCTAACCGAGAATCCTGGACAGCTCCGACTCGAAGACTTCCGGCTTGGACACCAGGCTGTGGGCTTTCCTGCGGGTGTCGCTGTATTTGGAGAGCTTCGAGACGCTCTTCAATGCTTCGACGTCGTCCCTCAGCTTGCTGAGCGCAAGCTCCCGCGCGTCCTTGAAGCGGGACTTGTTGGCGACCGATAGCAGCGCGTTGCTCTGGCCGACCAGGCGCTCCACCGCAGCCGTCCTGCAGTCCGGGTAGGGGGAGAGCATGGCCACGTCCGAGAGGATTTCCGGGTCGTCGAGGTCGGACACCATGTCCGAGAGCAGCATGAGCGCGGTCGTCCGGGCGTCGTTGTGGCTGGAGTCTGAGATTATGGAGCGTAGCGACAGCGGGTCGTTCGAGAGCCTTCCGACCGCGATGTACCTCGCGTCCTCGCTGGGCGATACCTTGGCTATCTCTATCAGCGCGTCCGGGTCGCTCAGTTCCTCTACGTAGGCCGAAAGCTTCGCCGCCGCCATCCTCTTCACTTCAGCGTGCTTCGAGAGGACGAGGGAGCACAGCGACTCCACGTGGGATGACAGGCCGCTGATTGCGCTCATGCGCACGCTCCGGTAAGAAGACTCCTCGGCCACCCTCCTCAGCGCGCCGGGATTGTCCGAGATGCGCTCGAGCGCCGACTCGCGGGAATCCTTGTGCGGGGAGCGCGATGCGACCTTTGCAAGGGCATCCGCATCAGAGAGCAGGGCCACCGCATCGAGCCTCGTGCTGCCAAAGAGCGAGGAGCAGGCGACTTCGACGAGCGCTTCCGGGTTGACGGAAAGCTCGTCCAGCGCGGAGGCCCTCGTGTCCTCGTAATGGCAGTATTTCGCAATATCAAGCAGCGCCTCCAGGTCAACATGGAGGTGCTCCACGGCGGCCAGCCTCACGAACTGGAAGTTGGAGAACAGCGCGAGTTCCACAAGCACGCGGGCGCGGCCCTTGAGCCGGTCCACCGCGTTCAGCATCGCGAGGCGCTCGCCGCTAGTCAGGATTCTCGCGAGATGCGAGAAGCTGAAGCGGTCGGGCGTCTTGTGGTGGACGCTCAGCGACTTCTTCCGCTGGGGCCTTTTGGCTCGCTCGTCTATCTCTGGTGTAATCTCTATGCTGGGGAGTCGTATCTTTCTGGTTGCCATGAGGAGTTTTTCGCCGATAACTATATAAATGGTTCGCCGTTTTTCACCGGAAAAACCGGTTTTTTGGCGCTTTGCACATCCGCGCGTCAAAGCGCATGCAAACACTTTAAAACGGAGTCAAACACGGATAAAGCCATGATTCTCCGCCCGGCAGATGCAGTGCTGCATTCATCAGGAAGGTTCAGGGGCTATCGGCCCATGAAGGAGCAGGCGGCAAGGAGCGCGGAGGGGAAGACCAACGAAAGGCTCGGCGAGCTCGTGGACGTATTTTCATCGGTGCCCCTTTTCCTGGGAAACACAAGATACGAGGAGATTTACGATTCGATGCTCGTGTCGCTTGAAGGCCTCAGGTGGTCGCCGGACGATGTCGCGCGGTTCGTGCTGGAAGGCCTTCCTGCGCTGGGGTCGGGTGGCGAGATTCGCCGCAGGGCCGGCCTCTTTGTCAGCGCGCTCGTGAACAACGGCTCTGGCAGCGACTACGCATTGTGCCTAGACCATCTTGAGTGGAAGGTTTCGATGCTCGGCTACCGCAACATGCGGGCGCTCTCCGTGAAGGGCGATGCCGGCGCCGGTGCAGGCTACGAGATGCTCGAGGGCTCGCTGAAAATAGACGGCTGCGCCGGGGATTTCCTCGCCTGCAGGATGGAGGGGGGCGTCCTCGTACTCAACGGGGACGCGGGGCGGCAGGCGGCATGGGGCATCATTGGCGGCGAGGTGCATGTTGATGGCGGCATCGAAACGCTCGGCACTCCAGGCCATGGGAGCGGGCGCATTTTCCACAAGGGCAGGATGGTTTGGCCCAACGGGGGATGACGGGGGGACCTCAGGCGGGGCATAGCCTGGGCCGCCGAAGATTAGCAGAAGTAGGCCCGGCAATGGGGAAACTGAGATTTGAACTCAGACAACCAGCTTTTTTTCCGCCTTTTAGGAAAAGGCGGCCCAAAACCGTCTTGCTAAAAAAACCCGGAAGGGTTTCTCAACAGCCGGTTTTTGGACGCACCTTTTTCCAAAAAAGGTGCGACCCAAAGCTGACAGCATACCAGGTTAGCTCATTTCCCCTAGGATATTGTAAGGTTGTCGCGAAATGTTTAAATTCTACCTGACTTCGCCCCTGTTGATTTTCTTGGCCAGGTTGTACGCGTCGAATATCGCCCACAGCCACATGATGAAGGGCACCGGGATGCATATTATCGTGACGAAACACAGGAGGATGACGATGGGATAGGCCACCATGAGGAAAAGGCCGAACATGATGTCCCCGCAGTAGATGTGCCCGAGGCCCACCCAGAGGAAATTGAGCACTGCGGCAAGGCCCGGGCTTTTCTTATTCTCGACCGGAGGGGAGACGGCTGCGCCCCCTGCGGCGGGGGCCGGTGCCTGGGCAGCAGCCTGCGTAGGCTGCATCTGCCTCACGCCGCATTTCGGGCAGATTTCGGCATCCGAGAATATCTTCTCGCCGCACCGGAAGCAGAACTTCGTTTCGGCTATAGCATCACCAGTCGAGTGAAGATTGATTCCCTGCTGCTTATAACCTTTTCTGGGCTAGCTGTTCGGCTTCTTGACAAGGAGGTGCGCATCGCCGAAACGCTTCAGCATGAACCCGTAGCGGGCATAGAGGTCTATCGCAGGGTTCATGACTTTCACCTTGAGGAAAATGGGCCGCTCGACATCCCTGAGGGTGTCGAGGATGTGCTCGAGCAGTATGGTGCCTACGCCGTGGCCCCGGACGGACTTGTCCACGCCGATTCCCTGCAGGATGATGCGGTCCCCCTCGTCCACGATGTGGGCAAAGCCCACGACCCGGCCCTCGTGCTCGGCAAGCAGCAGGGTGTCCTCCTCGGTTATCTGGACCATCGCATCCGGGAAGATGCTGCGGATGAAGCTTTTGGCGAAATCCATCTCGGATGGCCTGACCGTCCTGACCTGTATCATAACAATATGAACTCCGTGGTAATTTTTTTATCCTTAATGGTGATGGAGCAGGCCAACATATCCTGCGCCGGCGGGAGCTTGATGAGCTCGGTTGTTCCGAGTTTCGATGTCCCAAAGTGCTCGTGGACGTGGCCGAAGAGCGCGGCGAGCGGCTTCTTCTCGCTGATGACCCGCAGGATGGACTCGCTGCCGATGTGGCGCACCACATGGACGTTGTCGAAATGCCCTTTCGGCGGGCAATGGAGCAGGAGGAGCGTGTTCCCGTCTATCGGCAGTTTCGACATGCGCGAGTATATTTCGTCCTCGCCAAGCTCGCCGAAAGTGAAAAACGGCGTGGGGTTCGAGTAGCCGAAGCCGACAGCGTTCAGCCCGTCCCCCAGTCCGGCGCGCTTCTCGTGGAGCCACTGCGGCTGCTTCGAGAGAATCTCGTTCACCCTCCAGTTGTCCCAGTTGCCCGGGACGATGAACGATTTCGGGAACGCCTCCAGGACCGCTTCGGCGAAAACGCCGCTCTGGGAGATGTCTCCGCAGATGAACACGTGGTCGTAGGAGGGCGAAATCGAGCGCAGCGATTCCAGCGCCGCCTCCTCCCCGTGGATGTCCGAGAACGCGAGGATTCTCATGCGCTCAGGGCTTCGGGCCGGATGGGGCCTTGCTTTTCTGCGCCTCATACTCCTTCATTATCTCGGCATAGCGGTCGTCGAACTTCTTCTTCAGCGCGGGCGAGATGCTCCTCTTGCTGAAGGCATCCGCCTTGGAGGCGAGCGAGAGCTGGTTGGCCAGGGCGCGCGCGATTTTGCCCCGCACGGATTTCGGGGAGGCGGATATCCGCACGTGCTGGAAGATTATGCCGTGCTTGGGCGGGGGTATCTTCCTGTTCCGCAGGTGCTTGAAAAGCGCCTTCTCGGCTCCCAGCACCTGTATTGCGCTGGATGGCAGGAGCGCCAGCCTCTGGAGCGAGCCGACATGCGAGACGAGCTTGGCCGCGATTTCCGGCCCGCCCACTTCCGACATGTTCGGGCACAGCTCGTTCGCGAGTTCCTTCTGGTAAGCCTCGTAGTCCTTGCGCAGCTTCTCCAGCGTGATTATGGCGCGTGCCATGGAGAGGCATTCGGAGTGGTCTTTGGGCGAGAGCTTCGCCCCGAGGCTGCCCTTTGCGGCAGCTGCGAGCTCTGAGGCGCGCTTCTGGCCGAGTATGACCGCAAGCCCCTTCTCGTCCAGGTTCTCCTTGTCTATCATGAGGGCCGCATTGCAGTACTGCAATTTCTCCTCTGCCCTGAGCTCCGGGAAGTATATCCCGTACCAGTCCTCGAAGCGCTCGCCGAGCAGGTTGATGGTCTTGTCCAAATCCTCTATGGACTTGGTGACGCTGGCAAGGAGCATGTCCCTGCTGCGCAGCGCCTGCATCACGGTCTGCCTGGCCCTCTTCATGAACCTTGCGCGCTTTTCGAAGCGTTCGCCTTCCTGGCTTCCGGACATCCGGTTTCCGCGAAATCCCTGATTGCCCCTGTGGGGTCTCCTTTCCCGCATAAATAGCACCGTAGTAAGATTGCTCATCGATATTTAAATCGTTTCTGGGTGCGCCGGCTGCCCTTTTAAAAATATGACATAACACTAATTATAACTATGGTTACGGTTCCTGACGTGAGAAAAAGGCTCTTTGGCGATGACGCCATCCTGCGTTACCCATCCCTTGCGCCGCAGAGCCTCCGGCACGAGTATCACGAGCGGCGCCTTGGCCGGAGCGGGAAGCAGCTGGATTTCAGGACGGCGGTCCCGCTTTTGGACGAACTGGGCGCCGACGTGGCGGCGTGGTACCGGAAAGAGACCGGAAAGGAATTCGACAGGTATGGGCTGGGGGACATGGCAGACCGCGTTAGGGCGAGATTCTGGGAGGACCGGCGGTTCGGGGAGGCGTTCCGGCTGCTTGAGCTGGACACCCGGGACATCACGAAAGTCAGGGTTCCCTGGTGGAACGAGCTTGCGGCGGCCGAACTGGGGCACAGCTTCGATGGCAGGGCGGTCATGGTGACGATAGGCCCGAGGCACAGCATCGAGACGCAGCTTGTGAGGAGCGGAGTCGATGTAGGAATCAGCAGCATCTCGATCGGGGGGATAGTGGAGACTTCGGATGCGTTTCTCGCGATAGGGCTCCGCGGCGGGGCAGCATACCCGGACACCTTCCACATCAATGCCGGGGCGCTCGGCCTGACCGCGGGCATCATGAGCGGGGAGGAGACGATATTCGGTTTCTACAGGTCCAAAGAGCTGACGGCAGAGTTCGGGCTTATGGAGCATGACATCCGGTCCGTTTCCTTGCAGGCAAGGATTATGGACCGGGCGATAGAGGACGGCCCGATGTACGTATTCCATGTGCAGACGGGCCTCACCTTCGAAGGCCTTGTCGGGAGGTACGAGGCCAACAAGGACGAGGACAAGGGGGAGCACACCCGCCTCGTGCCGCTCCGGCGGGATGAGATAGTTGAATTTATCAGAATGACCTATCGCGGGCTGGTGGCCAACAAGGACAAGAGGCGCGAGGGCGAGAGGCGCCTCCTTCACCCGGGCGCCCTCGCATTGCTCTCATGCACCGGCCATCCCCTCTCGGTGCTGGAGGACGCATTCAGGGAAGGCGTCTGGTGAGTATTTTAAAGCATAGCAGAGAATTCCATCCAGGAGATTTGATGACGGACGTTGAGAAGCTCACACGAGATACCGTAGCGGGCGGCGGGGTGCTCGCGATGCTCTATTTCGACATACACGCGAAGACCAAGGAGCTCGTCCAGGAGCTCGGCACGGGATTCGTCAACAGCATCATACAGAAGCCCGGCGTCGTGTTCGCCCTGGGGGAGATTGACGAGCCGGCAGGCGGCGAGGAGGGCAAGAACTGGTCGAGCTCCATCGAGGTCAAGGTGCTCACGAAGGATTTCTCCTCCCTTGCGGCAATCTGCATGGCCCACAGCCCTTACACCGTCGAGATACTGAGGCCAGACGAGATAAGGCTGCCGCTCTCGCAGGCCCACGAGCTTCTCGGGACCATGTCCGCCACCACCGCAGAATACAAGAGGTACATACTCACAAAGCTGTCAAAGCCCGAGGAGCTCCTGCAGCTTCAGGAGAACCTGAGGAAAAGGGCCGAGATGGGCAAGAAACTCCTTAAGAAGGAGAAAAAGGAGTGATTTGATGGAGCGCAAGTTCATCAAGAGCGGCATACCGGGGCTGGACGATGTTCTCGGGGGGGGCCTCCTCGAAGGCTCGGTAGTCACGGTGAGCGGCCCCACGGGTGCGGGAAAGAGCACCCTCGCGGCGCAGTTCCTCCACAACGGAGCCGTCGACAGCAACGAGCCGGGGCTGTACATCTCCATAGAGGAGAGCAGGCGGGACTTCTTCTTCCACCTCGGCGGCTTCGAGTGGGACTTCCAGGCCCTCGAGCGAGACCGCAAGTTCATCCTCCTCGACTACCCGATACACGAGGTGGACCAGATAGTGACGCAGTCGAGCGCCATCCAGGAAATCATAGCCACCACGGGGACGAAGAGGGTGGTCATAGACTCCATCATGCCGATAGCCCTCTACTTCAAGGGGGACGATGAGCGCAAGAAGGGGTTCCTGAAGTTCATAGAGAACCTGCGGAAATGGAACACCACGACGCTGATAGTCTCGGAGGACCTCAAGATGGGGCACGCAGGCTCGAGGCCCTCGTCCGAATACGGCATAGAGAGCTTCACCGACGGCTGGGTCAACCTGTTCTTCAAGTATGACGACAAGGCGCTCTCCAGGGCGCGCTATGTCGAAGTGATAAAGATGAAGGGCGTCGACCACTCTTCGAGGGCATACCCGGCCATCCTGAACTCGAAGGGGTTCAGCATCGTCCATGAGGCAAGGCCCGCTGAAACGCCCAAACCGCAGGCACAGGTCCACAAGGCGGCCCCGCCACCCCAGAAGCCGCTTAAAACCCTGGCGCCCAGACCGGAGCCTGAAGAGAGGGGGGAGCCGGCTCCCGCCGAGGAAAAGCCCAAACCGAAGCCTGCGAAAGCGCCGCCCAAGCCGGCCGCAAAGCCAGCAAGGCCGGCTCCGGCGAAGATGTCGCCCACGCTCGCGGCAAGGCTCGCAGAAGCGAAGAGCAAAATCATGAAGAAGAAATGACGCCCCACACCAGCTTCCGGCAGCCGGCATCCAGTTTCCCGTAGCCTTCTTCATGCACTATTACGCGCTTTCCAAGGGAATGGAATCTCCGGACTGAAGCATCATCAGCGTCCTCAAGCAGTACGTCGTGGAAGCCCCCGGCGTCGCCCGGGTAATCCTTCGGGATTTTCGCGACAAGCAGCTTCTTTTCCTTGAGGCCGGATGCATCGAACGACGGCGGAAGGACGACGCGGCACTTCAGGGAAAGGAGCTTCATCACGATGTCCGCCCTGGGCGCGCACTCGACCTGCACGTTGATGATGAATGTCAGGTTGTCGTATACGTCCAGGTTATTCCGGAGCCCGGAGAGGGCGTCGATGTCCACTATGTGGATGAGCTTCACGCCGTCTTCCTTGAATGCCTTTGCGACATTGAGGGGCTTTCCCGCAAGGCGCATCGCCCCGCCTTCCTTCCTGAATGCCTGCTTGTCCCGCAGGTACATGACCGGAATCCGCAACCTATCTACCCCGTATCAGCTTGAGCGCCTCGGCCTCAGGCAGCTGCTGCTCCTTCCCTGAGCCCATCTCGCGCAGCGTGACCAGGCCCCCTTTCACCTCGCGCTCGCCGAGGATGATTACGTACTGGATGGATAGGGCGTTCGCGTACTCGAACTGCTTCCTGAGGTTGCGCTCGTTCAGGTCGGTCTCGCAGGGGATGCCGGCAGAACGGAGTTTCGCCGCGAATTCCGAGGCATTGCCATAGAACTCCGGCTTCACGGCCGCTACAAGGACCGTGCTGTCTGTCTTCTTCCTCCCCCCGCCCCGCTCGCTGATGAGCGTGACCAGCCTCTCGATGCCGACCGATATGCCGACCGCGGGCAGGGCGGGGCCGTAGACGCCAAGGAGGCTGTCGTACCTGCCGCCTGCGATGACTGTGCCGATGTCCTCATGAAGGCTTATCTCATAGACAGGGCCGGTGTAATATCCGAGGCCCCGGACGAGGAAGAGGTCCACTTCGATTTCGAACGGGCAGGAGGATACTATCTGCCTCAGCTCGTCCGCCCCCTCCTTGCTGAATTTCTCAGCGAGCGCGAGCCTCTCATCATTGCTCCCGCCGGCCATCGTTATCTCCATGAGCCTGCCCGCCTTCTCCTCGCCCAGTATCTCGGCAAGGAGGCGGCCGACCTCTGCCTTCCCGATTTTGTCGAGCTTGTCAAGGACGCGGAAGACCTCGCCCTTGTCGGCCCCGAGCGAGAGCGAATCCGCGATGCCGTCCAGTATTTTCCTGTTGTTTAGCATGATGCGCGGCTTATCGAACCCGAACGAGAGGCAGACGTCGCGGGCGAGGCGCAGGAGCTCGGCCTCGCACCGCATCGAGGGGCTGCCGACGATGTCAACGTCAGCCTGGTAGAATTCCCTGAAGCGTCCCCTCTGCGGCTCCTCCCTGCGCCAGACCACGTCTATCGCATAGCGCTTGAAGGGCTTGGGAACGTCCGCGCTGGCAGCATATCTTGCTAGCGGAACTGTCAGGTCGAAGCGGAGGCCGTATTCCCCGCCCTCAATTACGAAAATCTGCTTGTCCACTTCAGGCCCGGCCTTGGCTCTCAGCGTCTCAAGGTATTCCATGGCAGGCGTCTCGAGGGGCCGGTAGCCGTAGCCGCGGAAGATTGAGCGTATCTTCTCTACGACCTCCTCCCTGACGTACATGTCATCGGGGCCGATGTCCCTCATTCCCTTTGGCGTGAGCTTCATGTCAATCCATCCTCTATATCCTGCTTGGATTAAAAAAGAAAAGGGGGCCCTCCGGATTCCAATACATAGCGTTTCACGGCCGCCCGGGCTATGATGTCCGCGGTGTCGAGCACAATCATCCCCGCATCCGGGCCCTGCAGCGCGAGCGGCAGGTCGGTGCATGCAAGGACGAGGCCGTCTGCGCCCCCGGCTTCGAGGCAGCGGCCAACAGACCTCAGCCTCCCGCCGGCTTTGGCGATGTCCGCGCCTGAGAGTATCTCCCGGATCGCCCTCGTAACCTGCGCCTGCGCGGAGTTATCCGGCGCGACGAGCGACATGCCCCGCGAGCGGAACGCCTCCTGGTAATAGCCCTTCCTTGCCGTGACTTCGGTTGAAAGCAGCCCCCAGTTGCGGACGCCTGTCCGCTGCGCGGCCCGGAGCGTCTCTTCCACGAGAGACATCATTTCGTACTTCTTCCGAAGCTCAGGAACGAAGCCCTGCATGGTGTTGCATGCGATGAAGGAGAACGACGCGCCGGCCTTTTCAAGGACGCCAAGGCCTCGCCCTAGCGCCGAGAGCACCGCCGCATCGTTGCTCCCCTCCTCCACGACATCCAGGATGGGCATGCTGAACATCACTATCGGCGGAAAATCGCAGTCGAAGCTTGAGCCGAGCTCCTGCTGGCAGTACCGAACCATGCGCATGTACGTGTAGGCCGTACTTTCCGGCCCCATGCCCCCGAGAACTCCTATCATGCGGCAGCACCTCCTTCCAGCGCAGCCTGCACCGGCTTGAGAAGGTATGCCCACAGGCACTCTGCCACGACGGGCGCGAGCCGTGTCAGGCCCGACGTCCCGCCCCGGTCCAGCACCCTGATGGCGCCTTCCCCGTCCCGGACGAGCGAGTTGCCGAACCGGACCGGGAGCGAATCGGCGGCAGCGGCGGCCTCCACGGCAAGCGCCGCGGCCCTTGCGAACGGATTCATGAAGCCGCCGTAGAAGAGCGGCGAGCCTGATGAGCGCTGCGCGAGCCCGAATATCTTTCCGGCCAGCTCCTCCTTCCCATCGTCCAGGAAAATGCGCTCCTGCCCGCTTTTGCTTATGTACGGCAGGAGAGGGCGCGGGGATGCGGGAGAGCTCCGAAAATCGAGCGGCTGCCTGAGCTGGATTATCCCCATGAAAGAGCCGATGAACCAGTCGTATTCCTCCTCGCTCGCAGGGCCGATTTTGCACCCGATGCCCATCCTGCGCGAGAGCGCGGATGCCTCGGCGACCTCGAAGAGGCGGTATAATGCCGGGGCCTCGATTTGGCCGAGGGCGCCCATCAGCCCTTCCGGCATGGCAGAGAGTATGGCAGGCTCGAACGACGAGGCGACATCCGAGAACCGGGCTCCGCTGCGCCCGCTTATTATTCCCGGGACCGTGCTGAGTTCAGAAACCGCAGACCAGTATCCGGGGTCGTACCAGAGTTCGTCCGTGCGCAGGATGGCGAGCGGAAGCGAGAGGGCGGACGCAGCAGCGCGCATCGCCCTCATCTTCCTCTCTTCAGCCGCGAGCAGCTCCGCGAGTGGCGCCCCATTCAGCTGGGAGTATCTTCCCGCCACGAACAGGGTGAGCCTGCCATCAAGGCCGCTCTTCCTCATCCTTGACAGGAGCAGCAGGGCATCGAGCTGGTCCAGTGGCTCGCCGCCCCTGGAGACGTTGGTGCCGTAGTAAAAAGAGGTGGCACCGGCCCCGTCGGCCCGCTCGATGAGGCCGAATTTGCGCAGGGCCTCAGCAAGCGGGCGCTCTTTCGGAGTG
>JBFMCO010000058.1:0-17524 GCA_040754495.1 Microcaldota archaeon | reverse complement strand
TGCAGCTCCCGTACTACTGCCAGCTTGAATTCTCTCGTGAACCTGCGCTTCAATTTCATTTTTGCACCCCTTTTCAATAGTGGGATGAGTCTTTTCTAATTGTCCACTTTTAGGGGTGCAGTCCACCTCGGTACTTTTTGGCCCTCCAATTAAGATGGATTTTTCACATATTAGTAATGACTTCTCAAAAATGCCAGGAAAAGTAAAAATTCTGATCGTGATTCATCTTGTTCCAGCAATACTCTTAGCTTTGCTTTTTGTTGTTTCTCTTTTCTTCCTTTTAGTAGCAGGCATTCGTGAATCGCATCTTCTTCTTTTTGGAGTGCTTTTGCTGGTGATAGCACTATGGCTAATTGTGCCTTATTTGGTTTGGAAAAGAAACAAACTTGGGAGATACCTTGGAATAGCCGGTGCATTCCTTGATTTATTCGGATTTCCAATCGGCACTGTCTTTGGCATAATTTTACTGTATTTATTCTTTCATCCTGAAGTAAAAGCATATTTCGAAAAGTAAATTACGCCCCGGGGAAGATTTGAACTTCCGGCCTGCTGATTAACAGTCAGCCGCTCTACCGACTGAGCTACCGAGGCATAACGAGCAGAAAAATCATCATGACTTCATTTTAAATATCTAGGCTTCCTCGCACGCGCTCCATCCGCAGAATTCGCACTCTATGCAGCCTTCCATGTGCACGAGTCTGTTCCTGCAGACGGGGCAGAGCCCTTTCCTTATGAGCTCCTTCACTTCCTCGCTATTGGCCATCTATCCTCCGCCCAAAATCGTCTTCAGGCCCTTTATGAGGCCCTCGGACTTGGCTTTCCAGCCTGCGAGGAATGCGGTGAGGCCGTCCGTGCCGCCAAGCAGCTTGAGGAGCTTGTCGGCACCGAGCAGGATGGCCTTGTTGGAGTCGTAGTTGGGGTAGAGCTCGCGGAGTAGCGACGTGATGCCCCTCTTCGTGTAGACGGGCTTGCCGTCCTCCCTCTTGCCCGCCCAGCTGCTGATGAACTCCTTGGTCTCCGGAGTCTTGAGGAAGTCGTCCGCGCTGCTGGATTTCTGGGACTCCGGGGGCTTCTGCGTGACCTCCGGCTCCTTCTCCTCCTCGCCCGGCGGCTTCATCGCCAACGGTCTGAACTGGCCAAGAATCATGCCACTAGAACTCATAAAATGTTTATAAATTTACCCGATTGCCCTACGTCAGAGGCCAAGCTCCTCGAGAATCTTTCCGGTCTTGAACTTCGAGTCGTCTACCATCCTCTTCAGCTTCACTATCTCCACGCCCTTCGGCCTGAAGGCCTCCTTCTGGTCGTAGCCGTAGACGATGACATCCGGCTTCACCAGGCCGAGCATCTTCTTCGGGTCGTCGAAGCCCGCGAGCGCGAGGTCCACGCTTTTTATGGACTCGACCATTATCTTCCTGTATTCCACGCCGTGGACCGGTTCCCTGCCCTTCTTCCTTATGTGGTCGTCCCTCGCCACGGCGACAACGAGCACGTCCCCGTATTTCCTCGCCTCGTGCAGGGTGAATATGTGCCCTATGTGGAGGACGTCGAACACGCCTCCGGTCAGGACGACCCTGAGGCGCCCCCTTTCGTCATCCTTGAGGTAGAACCTGCCCTTGTCCTCCCTTAGCATCGCCTTCTCGTGCTCCGGGAGGAAGTGGTATATCTCCTCCGGGATGCCTCCGTACTGGAGCTGCATCACGAAAAGCCTTGCCGCCTCCTTCATGTTCTGGGTTTCGGGTTTCGAGTTTTTAAAGAATGCTGCGGAAACCCATCCGTGATAGAATCGTATTCCTTCGGGAAGCTCGTAATCGACGGCATGGAGTTCCGCCGGGACCTCATCGTCTTCCCGGACAGGCTAAAGGCCGACTGGTGGCGCAAGGAAGGCCACAAGCTGCAGATGGCTGACCTCGCGGAAGTCCTCGCCGCAAAGCCCAGGACGCTTATCGTCGGGACCGGCCACGAGGGCACAATGGAAGTCGACGAGGAAGTATCAGAGCACTGCAAATCCGCGGGAATAAAGCTCATCGTCTGCCTGACCGAGGAAGCGGTGAAAAGATACAATGATATGGCCGGCCCGGGCGTCATCGGGCTCTTCCACCTTACCTGCTGAATTTAATCCTTTTCCGGCCAAATACCGACTGGTGGGTTCGTGCACGATTCCAGCGAAGAGTCCGTCAGGGAGAATTACAGGAGATCGATACGCGCCAACCGGCGGGAAACGATAAGGGAACTAAAAAGCGCGTTCGGCCTTGACGGCCCTGGCGGCCCCAGTACGCCCGCGGAAAGGAAGGAAGCCCTCGGCGGCCTGGCCGTCGCCTTGGCCATAGCCGCGCTCGTCTACGGCGCCTGGAAATACGGCGGGCAGGATTCAGCCCCGCCGCAGGCTGCGGAAAGGCCGGCTGCGCAGGCCACGCAGCAGGATGGCGAGATGGGAAGGAAATACGAAGAAGCTGTGCGCCGCGAAAGCCGGGCCAGGAGCCCGTACTACGAGTACGCGCGCGACTGCGGCCCGGATGTCAGCCGGGAAAAGCGCCGCCACTGCGCCGACCTCGAGCGCCGGATACGGACTCTTGAGCGCCGTGGGGCGAGGTGAATCCTCAATCTATCTGCGCCTTCTGGAGCTTCCCGGAATAATCCACATAAACCGTCTTGACATTCGAGAACTCCTCGAGCCCGTGTATGCCCGCCTCGCGCGTGTGGCCTGTCTTCTTCACCCCGCCGAAAGGCAGGTGCACCTCGGAGCCGATGGTGCTCGAATTTACATATGTCAGGCCAGCCTCTATCCCTTCAATAGCCTTGAACGCATTGTTCACGTCTCGCGTGTAGACGGATGAGCTGAGGCCGTAATCCACTGAATTAGCTATGTCTATCGCCTCGTCCAGCGTATCGAACTCGAGCACAGACAGGACCGGCCCGAATATCTCCTCCTGCGCTATCCTCATGTCTCTCTCCACAGCATCGAAGACAGTAGGCCTGTAGAAGTAGCCCGGGCCCTGCGGCGCGCTCCCCCCGCAAAGCAGCTTCGCGCCCTCGTTGCAGCCAATCTCGGCATATCTTGCGGCCTTGTCCCGCGCGGCCTTGTTTATGAGCGGCCCCATGTCGGTCGTGGCCTTGGTCGGGTCACCGAGGCGCATCATCCGCGCCCGCGTCACGATTGCAGAGAGCAGCCTCTTTTTGACTTTTCGGTGCGCTATCACCCGGCTGGCCGCGGTGCACCGCTGGCCCGTAGTCCCGAAAGCCCCCCAGATGATTCCTTCCACGGCAAGCTCCAGGTCCGCGTCATCCATGACTATAATCGGGTTCTTCCCGCCAAGCTCCAGCCCGACCTTCTTCAGCCCTGCGTTCTTCACAATCCACTCGCCGGTGGACCTCGAGCCCGTGAAAGAAAGCCCCTCCATCCCGGGATGCTTCACGATGGCCTCGCCGACGCTGGATGCCGGCCCCGTGACGAAATTCACCACGCCAGGGGGAACGCCGGCCCTGAGGAGGAGCCTCACCATCTCGTATGCGCAGAGGGGGGTGTCCGAGCTCGGCTTGAACACGACCGTGTTGCCGCAAAGGAGCGCTGGCGCGAGCTTCCAGGCAGGAATCGCGATGGGGAAGTTCCACGGGCTTATCAGCCCCATCACCCCGACCGGCCTCCGGATTGTCATCGAGAACTTGTCGCGCAGCTCGCTCGTCGTGGTGTGCCCGAAAAGCCTGCGGCCTTCCCCTGCGAAATACTCGAAGGTGTCTATTGCCTCCTGGACGTCGCCGAGGGCCTCCTTCATCACCTTTCCCATCTCGGTCGCGACAAGCCGCCCGAGCCTCTGCTTGTCCTTCCTCAGCAGCCCGGCCGCCTTCAGCAGGATGAGGCCCCTCTTCGGCGGGGGCGTCCGCGACCATGCCGGCAGGGCCTCGCGCGCAGCCTCGACGGCCAAATCGACGTGCGCCGCCCCGCCCTGCGGGAACCGCGCTATGACTTTTCCGTTGCTGGGATTGAGCGACTCGAACTCTGAATCAGCGCCTACCCACTCCCCCCCGATGTACATCTTATAGGCTGCCATGATTGCCGAACCATTCGAAACATTATAAATCTTTTGAGGCGAATTCCCTCCCATGCTTCTGCCCAAACAGCACCTTGAGGGAGCCAATATCTTCGAGAACCTGCACAGCAGCCAGTTCCAGCCCTGCGGCATAGACATAACGCTGAAAGAGGTCTACCGCTTCAAGTCTGCCGGGCTCATCGACTTCGACAACAAGGAGAGGAAGATAAGCGACGTCGAGCCCATAGCGTTCCAGTCCGACCGCGTGAGCCTTGCGCCCGGGGCCTACAAGGTGATATTCAACGAATACGTCCGCATCCCGAAGAACGTCGGCGGCCTGTGCCTGCCGCGCTCGTCGCTCCTGCGCTGCGGCGTGACCTTGGAGTGCGCGGTCTGGGACCCGGGCTACGAGGGGAGGAGCGAGGCCCTTCTCGTCGTGCGCAACGAGCACGGAATCACTTTCAAGAAAAACGCGAAAATAGGGCAGATGGTGTTCCTCAGGCTCGCGGAGGACTCGTCTTCGACTTACGAAGGCCGGTACAAGGGCGAGAACAAATAATCATTTCAGGAGCTTCGAAAGCGCCTTCTCGATGCTCCCATCCCGCTCCCGGATATTGTAGTTCACGTGGAGTATCGGGATGTCTATCCTGATTACCTTGGCGAGGTTTATCGGGGTGCCGGACACCACGATTTCCGCCCCGCTCCTCTTTATCGTCTCGGCCAGCTCCTCGACCTGCTTCCCGTAATATCCCATCGAGGGGAGGACCGCGCCCATGTGCTCGTATTTCGCATAAGTCTCCTTTATGCTTCCGACCGCGAACGGCCTAGGGTCAATCACGTCCGCCCCGCACCTTGCCGCGTACTCGAACCCTGCCCCGAACCGCATCCCGCCGTGCGTAACGGTCGGGCCGTCCTCGACCACGATGACCTTCTTCCCGAAGATGTTCCTCTCCCCCGAGGCGGTCAGCTCCATGTCGGTCTCGATGATGCCGGCCTTCGGATTGGCCTTCTCCGCGTTCTTGATTATCCTGGCGGCGTCGGTCGGGTTCTCGCTTATCTTGTTGATGACTACGAAATCGGCCATCCTGAAGTTCGTTTCACCCGGGTAATACCACATCTCGTGGCCGGGCCGCAGTGCGTCCGCGACGACGAAGTGCAAATCCGGCCTGATGAAGGGCATGTCGTTGTTGCCCCCGTCCCACAGTATGACGTCCGCCTCCTTCTCGGCCTGCCTGAGTATCTCCCCATAATCGATTCCGGCGTACACGACCACGCCGTTCCTTATGTGCGGCTCGTACTCCTCGCGCTCCTCGATCGTGCATTCGGCCTTGTCCATGTCGCCAAGGCTGGCAAAGCGCTGCACCTTCTGCTTCGCCAGGTCGCCATACGGCATCGGGTGCCTTATCACGACGAACCGGACCTTCCTTTTCTTCAGGAGCGCCGCAATGGTCCTCGACAGGGCGCTCTTGCCCGCCCCGGTCCTCACCGCGGTGACGGCTATGACCTTCTTTTTGCTGACTAAGGTGGTTTCCCTCGGGCCGAGCAGGACGAAGCTCGCCCCCCTGGCCTGCGAACGCGATGCAAGGTGCATCACGAACTCGTGCGAGACGTCGGAATAGGAGAAATAGACCTCGTCGACAGCCTGCTTCTCTATAAGCTCCTCCAGCCTCGCCTCCTCGTAGATTGGGATGCCCTTCGGATAAAGCTTCCCGGCAAGCTCTGCCGGATACGTCCTCTTGGAGATGTTCGGAATCTGCGTCGCAGTGAAGCCGACGACCTCGTATTCGTCGTTGTCCCTGAAGAACATGTTGAAATTGTGGAAATCCCTTCCAGCTGCCCCCAGAATGAGCACTCGTCTTTTCATGGTGTGATATCGACAGCGGATTTTTTATTCCAATCCTGTGAATCCGCCTCATGCGCATCGTGGTGGCACTGGGCGGGAACGCCCTACTTCCGAAGGGCGCGCGGGGGACCGCGCAGGAGCAGAGGCAGGCCGCGAACGAGGCGCTCCGCAGGCTTTCCCGCGTCTTTGCCAGGCACGAGGTCGCCCTCACGCACGGAAACGGCCCCCAGGTCGGCTCGCTCTTGCTCCAGCAGCATGCTACGAAGGAGGTCCCGGAGATGCCGCTTGACGTCCTCGACGCCATGACGCAGGGCGAAATCGGCTATTTCATCCAGAGCGCCCTTCCGCGCAACTCCGCTGCGCTCCTTACGCGCGTAATAGTGGATGAGAATGACAAGGCGTTCAAGCACCCCACCAAGCCGGTCGGACCGTTCTACGCCGCAAAACCCAAAACCGCAAAACCCGGAACCGGGAACAGGAGGCCGGAAACATATGTCATGGACTCCGGCCGCGGCTACCGGCTCGTCGTCCCCTCGCCCAAGGCGCAAGGCATCATGGAAAAGGACGCCATACTCGTCCTCATGCGCTCGGGCTTCATAGTAATCTGCGGCGGGGGCGGCGGGATTCCGGTGACAAAAGACGGGGCGGGCGCCGAGGCGGTAATCGACAAGGACGATTTTTCCTCGCTTCTTGCATGCGAGGTCAGGGCCGACACGCTTGTTTTCATAACCTCGGTGGATTGCGCCTACCGCGATTTCAACAAGGGTAATCTGCCGATAAGGAAGGCAGGGGCGGCGCAGATGGAGGAGCTGGACAAGGAGGGCGAATTCGCCGAGGGCAGCATGGGGCCGAAAGTCCGGGCAGCCCTGCGGTTCCTCCGTGCCGGAGGGAAGAAAGCGGTCATCTGCTCCATCGGGAATGTCAGCCGGGCTCTCCGCGGAAGCGCCGGAACGACGATAATCCGCTAGACGTCCACAATCACGAAGGCCTTCCAGCCGTCCTTTCCCCGCTCGACCTTGAACATGTGCCAGCTCACGGCCTTTGCATCGACTAGAAGCTCATGCTTTGTCTGGTCTATCTGCTCGCCTTTGAGGCTCGCCTTCAGTCTGAATCCGCCCCCTTCCATCCTGAATATCCTGAGCTTGTAATCCCTGAAAAGCATCAGCTTGGCATCCTTGTAGAAGATTAATTCCTGGAGGAAATCGTGCATGAGCCTCTCCTCGTCCGGGCTCTTTATCTCGAAAGCCGTTTCCTCCTTCGCCTTCACGGTCTTGAGGTCCTTCACCTGGATGCTCATCAGCGCATTGCCCGCGCTCTCGAACAGCTCCTCCATGGTCTTGCCTGTCGCCTCGAAAGCGATGTCAGCCAATGCGACTCCTTCCACGAACCTGAACCCCATCTAATCCACCACGCATTTTTTCAGCCCGGCAAGCAGCTCTTCCCTGTGCGCCTCTATATTCTTTCCGATGAATACAAGCTCCGTGCGGGCAGCCTTGAACTCGTCTATCGTGCATCTTCCGGCCACGTAATTGAACAGGAAGGAGCCCTTCTCGGTTACCACGAACCCCTTGCTGCGGTAAACGCTCCCCGGCAGCGAACCGACCCATTCCATGAATGATGCGTAGTCCAGCCTGCCTCCTGTGAAATCGAAGTAATCGTAATCCACGCTGTGCGTCTTATGCGGGCGCTCCGCCCTGCTCCGCTCGATTCCGAAGATGGCCTTCAGGTCGATTTCGCACTGCACTGCCTCGATGAGGCTGGCGCGGCTGTTCAGCTCCCCTAATCTTCCCCGCAGGGATTCGAGCGCCTCGCCGCTCACCAGGTCCGTCTTGTTCAGGACAAGCATGTCCGCAAGCTCTATCTGCTCCCGCCCGGTGTGCCCGAGGCTCGGGAACCTCACCATCGAATCCGCGTCAACGACTGTGATTATGGCGTCAAGGCGCACGCCGGCCATGTTCTCCACGACGTCGTAGGCAAGAGCGGCAGGCTCGGCCACGCCTGTAGTCTCTACGATTATCCACTCCGGGGCGACCCTCTCGAGTATTTCAGCGACCGCAGCCTCGAATTCTCCTGAGAGCGAGCAGCACACGCACCCTCCCGAGAGCTCGGCCATCTTTATGTTCTTCCCTTCCACGACCTTGCTGTCTATCGCTATGTCGCCGAACTCGTTCATGAGGATTGCGATTTTCATCCCGGCCCCCTCAGCTATCCTCCTGAGCAGGGTGGTCTTTCCGGCTCCGAGGTAGCCGGTGATGATTGTTATAGGAATCCTCATGCGTGTTTATGGAGACGCTACGGTTTAAAAGCGGTGCCGGGAGATAATCCGCCCCTGCTTGGCGGCCGGCCCCATTTTCCGGCGGCTCATCCCCCGAGCTGCCCGGCGAGGTATTCCATCGTCTTCTCGAAATATTCTGTCTCAGGCTGGAATCCGTGGCCTGCCCCTTCCACTTCTATATACGTGACATTCACGCCGGCCCCTTCAAGGGCTGCCGCGAGTTTCCTGCTCTGGTTCACCGGCACCGTGCCGTCGGCAGTGCCGTGTATTATGAGGAAAGGGGGGTCGTCGGGCGTGACGTACGCAATCGGGTCGGCCTGCCTTGCCTTCCCTTCGTTCCCGGCAAGCGGCCCCCCTATAAGATAGGTCGCGGCCCATTCCTCGTTGATTATGACCTCCTGCTCGATTTCGGCAGCCGTCCTGTTCTTTTCAGGGATGTCCGGCGGCGGCCCCATCCCCACGCTGTCCATGAAATCCGTGGGGCCGTACCAGTCTACTACTGCCTGGAGTTCCGTAGAAACGTTCTGCGGCTCGCCCTGGAATTCGTCCCCGGATGTCCCTGCAAGGGCCGCCAGGTGCGCTCCTGCGGATATCCCCCATGCCCCGAACCTGTCCTTATCCAGATTATACGCCGCGGAGTTTGACCTCAGCCAGCGTATCGCGGACTTCACGTCCTCAATCTGGGCCGGGAATTTCGCCTCTGTGCTGAGGCGGTAGTCGATGCACGCGACTGCAATGCCCTCCGATGCGAGCCTCTCTATCGCTTTCTGCCCGCCCGGGCATTCCTCCTTGGAACCAGCTGCCCAGCCGCCCCCGTGTATGAGGATTGCAAGCGGAACAGGCCTGTCGCTTTCCGGGACGTACAGGTCAAGGAGGATTGGCCTGCCTTCATAGGCGAATTCAAGGTTTTTGTATTCCCTTACCGCAGCCTCCCCAGGTGCGGGCTCCGCAGGGGGGCTGGCGCCTGCTGAAGGCTCGGGCGGGTATGCGCCGTCCGGCGAGAGGGGCGAAGGCTCCGGCCCGGTCTCGTTCTCCCCCGGCTGGGGCTGAATGCACCCTGAAAGAACCAGGATAAGCGCGATTATCGCAAGACGCATGCACATTCCGCGAATTTACGCTTAATATACCTAACCCTTCACGTTCCCGATTGGAATCAGCTTCGCGACCTTCTTCGATATGCCAGCGTTGTGCGTCGCGTTTATGACTTCGTCTATATCCTTGTAAGCGGCTCCTGCTTCTTCGGCAAGGCCGGCAAAGGAAACGCTCTTGACGTATATGCCGCGCTGCTCCATGTCCTTTTGCAGCCTGTCCCCGCGGTAGAGGCTTTTGGCCCTTGTCCTTGACATCGTCCTGCCGCTCCCGTGCGCGGTCGTGTAGAATGTTTCTGCGCCGCCGGGCGCTCCTGCAAGGAGGTAGGAGCCCGTCTCCATGCTCCCGCCGATAATCACCGGCTGGCCGTCGTCCCGATAGCGCGGCATGAGATACTCGCTTCCAGGCCCGTATGCCGCCGTCGCGCCTTTCCTGTGGACGATTACCTCCCTCCAGGAGCCGTCTACGAGGTGCTTCTCCAGGCTGGCCCTGTTGTGGGCGACGTCATACACCTGCTTCATGCCGAGCTTTTCCGCGTCCGTCCTGAAGACCTCGGAGAACACCTCGCGCAGGCGGTGCAGGATTGTCTGCCTGTTGGCGAAACTCATGTTCACCCCGCACTTCATGGCCGAGAAATAATCCTGGCCCTCAGGCGAGGAGAAAGGGGCGCAGGCGAGTTCCCTGTCCAGTATCCTTATTCCGTACTTGCTCTCCATGACGTTGAGGAAGACGTTGAGGTGGTCGGTCGCCACCTGGTGCCCGAAGCCGCGCGAGCCGCAGTGGAACATGATGACTATCTGGTCCTCGAAGATGCCCCACTTTTTGGCCAACTGCTTGTCTATGATGTTTTCCGGCCGGACATGCTGTATCTCGAGGTAGTGGTTCCCGCTCCCGAGCGTGCCTATCTGGTCCTTTCCCCGCTGCACCGCCTTGTCGCTGACCTTTTTCTCGTCCGCGCCCTCTGCGCGCCCGCCGAGCTCCGTGACCTCCAAATCGTCCGACCAGCCGTATCCCTGCTCCACGCACCATTTGCCGCCATCCTCGATTACGCGCCTGAACGTCTGGGCATCCAGCTTCACGAACCCCTTGCTCCCTACGCCCGCAGGGACGCGCTGGAAAAGCTTGTCCACGAGCGTCTTCAGGTGCGGCTGGACGTCCCTCATCGTGAGGCTGGTCGTAATAAGCCTCATGCCGCAGTTTATGTCGAACCCGATGCCGCCGGGGCTGATTACCCCGTCCGTCACGTCCATAGCGGCGACGCCGCCTATAGGGAAGCCGTACCCGCTGTGGCCATCAGGCATGCAATAGGCGTATTTCACTATCCCCGGAAGGGTGGAAACGTTCGTTATCTGGTCGTAGACGTGGAGGTCCATCTGGTTGAGTATCCCCTCGCTCGCGTAGATGCGCGCAGGAACGCGCATGCCCTCCTTGAAGTCCGTGCCGATTTCCCAGATGTAATCGCTGATTTTCTTGAACTCTGGCTTCTTGAACTGCCTGTTGAAATCCATGACGTCACCCTGAATTAGCGGAAGAGATAGGAAAGATACATAAATTAAGCTTAATGGGGAAATCATCTCATGCTCAACCCTGACGAAATGAGGAAACAGGCCAACAGGATAGTGAGGAACGGAAAGACGGCAAGGGACGCCTGGTCGGAGCTGCGCCAGTGGGCCTCGGGCAAGGGGCCTCTCGCCATGAAAACCGCCATGCAGGAGTTCGTCGGAGAATACGGAGGAAGTTCCGAAGCCGCGGCCCTGATGCCGGACATGCTGAACGCGTCCAAGGTGCTCTCCCCGCTCGAGCGGAGGGAGGTTCTCGAGCTTGCCGGCCACAAGGTCGCGGACATGAGAGCGCCTGCCCGCACGGTCACCCCGAAGGCATCGCTTCCGCTCTCAGGGCAGCGCCCCGCGCTTTCGCTCTCGTTCCAGCCTGCCGCAGCCCCCCGCCTGGGTGCTACCGACCCGCTCTCGGCCCGCGGCGACCATACGTACATGCGGGATATACATATGCACATGCGGGACAGGCTCGTGCCGTCTCTTGGAAAGCCCGCGTTGGCCGCGGCTTCCGAGGAAGCCAAGCACTTCGACGCTTCGAAAAGCCCCGACAGCCACGTATTCGGGGCCGGCGGAGGCGAGCACCTCGTGCGCTCCCTTATCCACAAAGTGCGCTCGCACGCTAGGGAAGAGGGGCATCACCTTTCACAGGCTGCGCACGCTCCTGCTCCCAGAAGGCATGTGGTGAAGCATGTCCGAAAAAAGCCGGCTAAGGCGAAGCCTGCCAAAAAGCCGGCCCGGAAAGCTGCCAGAAAGGCGGCAAGGCCGCGAGCGGCCGGAAAGAAGTCGCTGAAGCGCCGGGCAAGAAGGAAGTGAGCAATATAAAGTTTCCTTCTCCATCCCGTTCATGAAGGGCCTGTTTTTTTTCCTGTCGCTTTTCGCACTGTCCTACGCTGCGATAGACTCGCTGGCGCTTTCAGGCAAGCTCTCCGAATCCGGCCAATCCAGCCTCGATTTCCGGGCCCTGTTCTCGGACTCGGAAGGCAGGCGCGTCTTCCTCAACCTGAGCGGCCCGGTGGATTCCATCGTTGTCAAGGACCGGAGCGGCCTCATCCTCGAGCATCAGCTCGTGCAGGAGGGCAACAGCACGCTCGTCTACGC
This sequence comes from Microcaldota archaeon, assembly GCA_040754495.1. Lineage (GTDB taxonomy): Archaea > Micrarchaeota > Micrarchaeia > Anstonellales > Bilamarchaeaceae > Bilamarchaeum. The sequence continues at coordinate 5,635 of JBFMCO010000058.1, read as the reverse complement.
CACCGTACCGGTGGACTACATTGAATTCGAGGTTGTTTCGGACTCGTTCACCGCCAAGGACGGCTCCCTCTGGGATTTCGAGCTGGCCTTCGGTACGTCCGAGCGCGTAGGCTCATTTGTGGCGAACGTTTCCCTCCCTCCCGGTGCAGTCCTCAAAAGCGCCAACGGCGCCGTCCAGGGCGGGGGGGACTCGCTCCTCATAAGCTGGAAAGGCTCCATGGAGGCAGGCCAGAGGGCGCGCCTGAAGGCCGCTTACGAGCTTGCCCAATCCTCGTCAGAGCTCGAGATAACGACCGTCGCGGCTTTCGCCGCCGTGCTGCTGGCGGCATACATGCTCATCCGCGCCCGGGCGCAGTCGATGAAAGCCAAATCCGCTGCATCAGCGCCGCAGATGGCCCCCCTCGAATCCGACCCGGTGTTCAGGAGCCTGGACGAGACCGACAAGGAGATTATCAGGCTGTTGCACAGGGAAGGCGGAAGGACCACGCAGGCCCGGCTCTACCTCGACACCCACCTGCCAAAAGCCACCCTCTCGCGCAGGCTCGCCTCCCTTGAGGGCAGGGGGCTGATACAGAGGTCGCAGAAAGGCAACAGGAAGCTCGTTTCCCTGGCCAAATGACCCGTTCCATCGCGCTCCGTCGTGGCTCGTTCCACTCGTTCCGGGAAAATTATAAATAGCGTTCCAAAGACTGCAAGTCGCTTCCGCATTGCGGAAGGGGTGAAAAGATGGAATACAAGCATGCGATATTCGCGCTGCTCCTGGTGTCGCTCTCAAGCGCCGCCCTGAACCTCAGCGAAGTGAGGATGGACGGGCTTGAGGCGGCCATGGACAACGTGGAATGCAAGACGGATTTCATGGTAGGTGTGATCGAGTCGGTGATGGAGAACACCGGAGAGGACCTTCAGGACGATATAAACATGCTGGAGGCCGATACCGATACGCTTCAGGGCTATGCAGACGCTGGCGATGTGGCCGCTTTCAGGTCCTACGTCCATGGGACGTACGCCCCGGACATGCGCGAGACGAGGCTGGATGTGCTCGAGGCGAGGCGCGGAGCGCTCATGAACGCTTCGGCGAGAGAAGCCATGCGCGAGGACTATGACGAGCTTCATGGGACGTATGTGAGCTGCAACCTGGATTCCCTGCGCAGGTTCGGCAACGCCAGGCTCCAGGGCTACGAGCAGGTTCTCGAGAGAGCCCAGGAAAAGGCTGACGATCTGAGCGGAAAGGGAGTGGATACGAGCGGCCTTGATTCCCTCATCGCCGAAGCGAAGGAAGAGGTAACGGAGCCGCTCTCCGAGGCGCTGGACGAGGCGCAGAACGGGACTGACGTGCGCGAGGCGATAATGGCCTACTGCCTCTTCAACGGCTGCAAGGACGGGACGAACTTCCATTTCGCGGTGAAATTCGAGGCCGAGAAGCTCGGGAGCATCCTCGAATTCATCGCTGACGACGCCGAGGCTGCAGGCCTTGGGGACGATGTGGACAGCGCCCAGGCCGACATAGACGCCGCAGAGGCCACGATTGAAGCTGCCGGCACCTCGCAGTATCCGGAGGGGGAGGGCAAGCAGATTTTAGATGACCTCAAGGATGCGGCAAGGACGATAAAGGAGATAGTCTCCGCGCTGAGGTCGGGCTGATGGACCTCCGCATCTTTTTCGGCCTGCTTGCCGTGGCACTGCTGCTCGGATGCCTGGCCGGCCCCCGGACCGGAGCGCCGCAGAAGCCGGCTCTGCCCGGGCAGCCGGCCCAGCCCGCCCCGGGCATAGGCGATTCGGAGATATCCCCGGAGGCGCAGGAGGACGACGACGTCCTTGCTGACGAGGACCTGGTGCCTCCGCCGGCTGAAAGCTCCGGAACGGCGCTGGATGCCTCGGACATAGACGTCGAGGTCTTCGAGGACGACGTCCTTATAAGCGAGGAGGACGTGGTCGAGCCCGGCTAGTTTTATTTCTTTTCTTCCTTCTTTCTTCATGGTAAACAAGGAGTGGCACCTCAAGAACAGGATGCCGAAAAACGCCACCGTGGAGCAGAGGGTGAAGTGGCACAAGGGGCATGCCAGGGCATGCGCCTGCAGGGAGATGCCGGAGAGCATCCGAAGGTTAATCGGCAGGCGCTGATGGCTGTTTAAAAACATTTATCCTCATGATAAAAGCGCTGGCTCCTGTAGTCTAGCAGCCCTTTTGGCTGCTGCCTTCTTATGGCAAAAGGGCTTGACCCCAAAACCATGAGGAAATGCAGTCAAAAGAGTTGGGCATACCGGTCAAGGATATCAGACTCTCATCCGCCTTTTGGAAAAAGGCGGCCCAAAACGCTTTGTTTGCAAACCCTCGGAGGGTTTGCCGACATCCAGTTTTGGTCCCGCTTTTCCTAAAAGCGGGGAGTTCTCTGAGGACCCGGGTTCAAATCCCGGCAGGAGCATCTTTTTTTGATTAGCATATGCCCACAGGACACTTCCTTATAAAGAAGGTAAAAGGAGGCTGATGTGGTGCAGATTATGGATTTATACGAGACGGGAAAGAAGCTGGAGCAGCAGCTCAAGAGAATCTCCGATTCATCTGAGATATCCCAAGTGAACAAGGAGCTTATCCTGAAATTTAAGGACCGCTGCTTCGCTGAGGGCTTGTCAAACATGCGTGTCCTCATTTACATGGTCAGGCTGGAACACCTGGCAAGATGGCTCAACAAGGACTTTGCCACGGCGAGCAAGGACGATATTAGAATGCTGGTCGGGAGAATCGAACAAAACCCGAAGCAGAAGCCGAATACCAAGCGCATGTATAAGGTCACGCTCAAGAAGCTCTACAAGACCATGTTTGGGGACGGGGAGTTCTACCCAGAGCAGGTCAGGGGCATGAACACCACCCTCAAAACGACCGACCAGTTGCTTCCCGAAGAGCTTCTGACCAAAGACGAGATAAACAAGATGATTGACGCAGGGGAAAACCCCCGAGACAAGGCTTTCGTGGTGGTCCTCGCCGAAAGCGGCTGTCGTGTCAGCGAAATAACGAGGCTCGCCATCAAGCACGTCTCGTTCGATGACATCGGCGCTCAGATAGTGGTAAGCGGCAAGACAGGTCCCAGGCGTGTAAGGCTCATCTGGTCCATCCATTACCTGACCTACTGGCTCGAAAACCATCCCTTCAAGGCTAATCCCGACTCTCCTCTATGGATTCGACTAACAACGAAAGGGAGGGGGCAGCAGCTTCTTTACGTCCACGTGCGGCTTATGCTCCTCCGCTTAGCGAAAAAGGCAGGAATAACAAAATCCGTCCGCCCGCACATGTTCCGACATGCCCGAAGCACGGAGCTCGCCAAACTCGGCTTAAATCAGCCTCAGATGGAGGCATATCTGGGCTGGCGACACGGCTCGGATATGCCTGCGACCTACCTTCATTTGAGCGGCAAGGACGTGGATGATGCCCTCCTGAGCGTTTATGGCATAAAGAAGAAGGAGGGTGAAGACAATCGGCTAAAGTGCCCCAGGTGCTTCAGGATGAACGAGGTCACAGCTCGATATTGCGCTTGTGGAATGCCGCTTAACCTCAGGGCTGCTGTCGAGGCTGAGGCAGACCGACAGAAATTTGATGAGAAGATAACTGTGCTCATGGAGCTGCTGGCTAAGGATGCCGATGTTCGTGAGTATATCGCATCCAAGCTGGGCACCAAACCCCCCGCTACATGAATTTCCTAATCATATCTTCGAACGCTGGATACAGCTCAAGGAAGCTATCAGCGCCGACAAAAAAATGCACCTGCCTCTCATCTGGATAATAACCGTAGTCCTTCTTAAACGCCGCAGAGTCTGTAAAAAGAATAGGTCTACCTGCCCATCTCTCCTCTCTCTGATAAGGGCGCTTACGTTTTTCGAGCTCAACAATCTCTTTTTGCAGTGTCTCGTGCAGGTTCTTCAAATTTGCCTTTACTCCAACCCCCTTCGTGAGAATGTCATAGCTTGCTAATAGCCGCTTCTTTCTTGTCTCTATAGCCCAGTAGGAAAAGTCCATGAAAAACAGATACAACGAATGCCTGATGCTGATGCCGCTTACGTCGGACGTGTTTCTGATTTTTAGTCCAAACTCTTCTTCGTAATTTTTCATTACCTTCGCTGAGAACTCGTCGAAAAAATCCCCAAAGTTATTGTAGTTCGTGTCTGGGTATTGCTCCTTAATCCGTCTCCAAAGTGCCTGTTTTACAAGCGATAGGAGATTTTTATCCAAGTCGTCACGAAGCTCTGAATAAGGAACGGTGACATCTCTACCGCCAATCTGACTGAACACAAGGCACATTCCGATAAATCCAAAAACAGAGACGTCAATCGGACCAACTGGCGCCCAGGTCTCATTAATAAATTTACCATCCTTTATATCATATTTGAATTGATGATAAGTGAATAGCGGTGACATTTTTTTCCAGTCAAAAATTCTTCCATGCAGTTTCTCAATGTCTTCCTTAACGTTTGCATATCCTCTATGTCTCCCTTCCTTGTGGGCGAGAGCCCAGGGAAACCACAAATCCAAAATTCGTGCTAAGTCCGCCTCTGCTACCGTGATGCGTCTATCTCTTTTTGCTTTTCGGGCTTTCCCTCCCGTCTTCTTCGTCCTGAGCATGCCCTTGCTTTCCTTTACGAGACCTGCCTCTCGCAGAGCTTCAAGGACGCCTCTGTTGAATTTTCCGCTTTTGCTCTTCATCGTGTAGTAGTCCATCTTTTTCCTTCCGTAGAAGAACTCCATGAGGCTTTTCCTGTCGCACCCCCCGCACAGTAATGGGATTAGCACCCTGCTCTTCTTGGATGAAAGAATCTCAGTTACCATACCATACCCAAGGTATGGTATTACAGAATCTTATTTAAAAGGCAATGGAAATCCTTCCGTGGTCGTTATGACACGTACAAAAGCGACGATTTCCCTCCATGAACGGGAACTGGAGAAGTTGAGGCGATATGCCGAGGAAAGCGGGCGAACAGTGAGCGGCTCGGTGAAGAGAGCCCTGGAACTGCTCTATCAGAAGGAAGGGTGGTCCAATGACCAGAAACCTGAGGGCATGGATAGCCCAACTGGATGAGCTGTTCATACTTGCCGAAAGAAAAAAGAAGGGCGTTGACAGCGCCCAAAAAAACGAGGTGAAAGATGATGGTTTACCAGACTTATAAGTCTGTGTCCTTCGACTTTGTTCCCATCGCCTTCGAGCGGCTGAGGGGACGGTTTGAGATAGGAATCAGCCATTCGGAATATTTCCGTCTCTCTGGAGCCTTATTCCGTCTGACGAAAAATGAAGCGAAACAGCTTTTGTCAGTTCTCGCTTCCCGTTATCCGCTTGTTGAGGGCCGCAAAGGCATTGTGCTGAGGAGGGATGTCAATGTGTGACCTCGTTCCAATATGCGGCAGGTGCGGTTCTGCAATGGATACTAAAGATAGGGCATGCCCTCATTGTGGCTTTGATGGGGTGGAAAAATGACGTGGTGTTGCCCATACTGCGCACATAGTGCCGACGCTCGGCAGCCTCCCTGCCCGAACCATCCTGACGGCGAACTCATCCCAGAAGAAGTGAAGGAGAAGATGCTGAAGGATGCCGAGGAAAACCGACTGTATGACGAAATGCTTGAAAAACACAAGCTTCTCGGCACACAGACAT
>JBFMCO010000057.1:0-19957 GCA_040754495.1 Microcaldota archaeon | reverse complement strand
GAGGAGGTCTACAACTCAAAGCGGCTGCACTCGTCGATAGGATATGTGCCGCCCAATGAGTTTGAGGTGAGATTTTTAAACGGGAATGTGGCTTAACTGGTTGTCTACAAATAGGGGTTCACTCCACGGTTCCAATCTCTTCATGAGCAAAAGCTCAGATGCAGGGAACGTTGGGGAAATAGAAGTCGTAAAAAAAGTCCATTGCCCCAACTGCGGAAAAATGTTGGCGCGCCTGCCTCCTAATTACCCCCTTTATGATGTACAATGTACTGGCTGTTCTTTCAGGGCGCAAGTAAAAACAAACAACTCAAAACCTACTAATGAAATCTTGGGCGCTGGGTGGGACATAATAGACAAGGTATTGAAATCGGGTTTCATGATCCCGCCCCTCATTGTTAATTTCAAATGGATTGAACGCGGCCACAAACGGCAGAAGATTGTGTTCTATCCTTTCGTACCAAAAGAGAACCTAAAAAAACGGGTTCTCCCTCCGTCTGCCCGAAGGGCAAACTACAAAATGTTCAATTATATCGGCCTAAAGAAGCTGCCCCACTTTGTTCTCTACAGAACGTAGAGATAGCCTCAAAAACCCGTTGTCCGATCGATCCCGTTATGAAGTCCAAACAGTGCCTTGAAGGAGTATGCGACTGTTGCGGGAAGAATATCCTATATGATGGTGACATTATCGATGAAATAATTGTCCTTCGTTCTCATTACGATAATCCAACTTTCGACTCCGTCCTCGGCGAATGGTGCTCGGATAAATGCTTTCTAACAGAACCCAAACGCAATGATCAAGTTGGTCACTTGCGCTATACAAAAGAAGACCTGGAAACGATTATCGAAAAGTTATTCGCCGCATCAGAACTCACGAAAAGAGAAAAAATAATCTGTGCGTCAATTTCCGGAAGTCAATGGAGGTGATGCCCCGGCATAATAGGCCGGATCGGCCGAGCAAATCACGTCCTGTGAATCAAGCCTGCCATCCTTTCGAAAATCGGGTCCCCTTCAAGGCACTTGCGGATGGCCGCCCCTGCTGCTGTGAGCGATGCCTCCCCGTGGTGCTCGATAGCTACGAGACCCTTCCCTTGCAGCGATTCGAGCGCCTCGCTCACTTTCCTGCCTTCCAGGTGCGCAAATTTGGGCAATTCATCCATCCTTCTTGGCGAATCGAGCGCGGCGAGCATCGTCAGCTCGCTCCTCGTGAAGCCTTTCCTGACGTTCCTGGAATCATCCGAGAGCGCTTCAGCGACGCGCTCCAGAGCCTCCCTCGCAGCGTTCCAGGCCTTGGGGCTCCTTTTCAGGGCCAGCATGGCATCCACATAAGGGCCTGCTGCCTTGATGGAGCTCTCGCCGGTCGCCCCGTTCTCGACCAGCACCTCGTATCTCGCCGCGCGGAAGATGCTTTTCCGGCCGCGAACCGTGAGCGTCGTGAAGCCCGCCTTTACCGAAGTCTCGGCTTTCTTGTAGAAAAGATAGTTGGCAGTTTTCGGCTCCATCGCTATTATACCGCATCCAGCCTATATTATGCTATGGATTGCGGCTTATTCCCACTCCTTCGCCCACCTGCAATACTCGCACTCCGCATCCGGCTCCGGCATCTCTCCGGCCAAAACAGCCAAGGACTCTTTGAAAATCCTCTCGGCGTTGCCTACGTCTATGCGCATCTGGACAAGTTCCCTGTTGAAGAGCACCTCTCCCTTCTCGTCCACCTTGTCCGGCATGTAAAACAGCAGATAAGAATACTCCTCGGTCTTGTAGCCGTTCTTCCTGAAAAGCAGGTTGTAGATGTCGAGCTGGTCCTGGTAATAGCCCAGCGTGCTCTCGTCCCTCTCGAAGCCCCTCGTCTTGAAATCGAGTATTATCAGCCTGCTCCCCTTCTGCAGTATCTCGTCCACCGCTCCCCTGAACAGGTTGCCCTCGGAATCCTTCCACTGGATGCCCTTGAAGTTGTTCCTCCAGTCAGAAAGCAGCTTCATGTCGTCGAAAAGCTTCACCTGGCCGTCGAGCTTCGAAAGCTCGGGCGGCAATTTCCCGGCTGCCCTGAAACGGTCGAAATGCTCCTTAAGTATCTTGTCCATGCCAGAAGGCAAGGACGGAAAGATGCCTTCCGGCCGCTTCACCTTCTTCCTGAAGCGTAGCCAGAAGCAGCGCGGGCAGTCCTTCAGCAGCGACAGGGACGAGGGGGACAGTTTGTACATGACTAGCAAACGCTGAAGGGGAATTAAATCCTTGCCGGGGTTCGGGCCGCGGAAACGAGCCCTGGTGATGAATAAATAGTCCGCTAGTGCCTCTCTTCCGGGGATGAACGGCATGCTTTTTTATACATTTGCATGCATATATGCATGCATGACAAGCAGGAACATCAACATCGAAATCTCCGTTTACGAGCGCCTGAGGAAACTCAAGAAGGAGAACGAGAGCTTCTCGGAGCTGCTTGAGCGCCTGCTCGGCATTTCAGGAAAAGGGCTGAGCGAATCGTTCGGTATGCTCCGGGGCTCCCCTCTCAACTACGAAGAGATAAAGAAGGCGAGGCGTGACCGGAATGTTGTTCTTTGACACCTCGGCGGCAGTGGCATGGCTGAGGGGCGACGAGGCCCTGAAACGCCGCGCCGGGGAGGAAGGCGTCGCAATCTCGATCATCACTGTCTATGAGCTTGTCTGGGCTGCGAAACGGCAAGGCCACCGCGCGATTGATGCCGTGGAGATGTTTCTTGATGGCTGCACCATACTGGGTGTAGGCGAGGACATCGCACGTCGCGCCGGCTACATTAAGGCCGAGCTGGTCGGAAGCGGCAAGGACAAGCCGATGGCCGACCTTCTTATTGCCGCCACTGCCGAAAAGGAGGGGCTGAAATTCATCACGATGGACAAGGATTTCAGGGACATAGCGAAATTCGCAGACATCGACCTGCATCTTATCTGATTTCCCGCCAAACTGCCTCAGCTAGCCCCTCTATCTCATTCGCATTCGGCGATGAAATGAGCCTCATCGTCCCCCTTTTCGAGGACTCGCTGATTCCAAGCTCTGCCGCGCCATCCCGGGCTACCTCGGCCTCTCAAGCCAGTCCATGAGCCTTTGGTACTGCTCAGGATACCTCAGCTTCAGATAGCTCGTGAAAACGCCCTTCCCGAAGGCAAGGAGCCTTTCGCTCTCCTGCCCCGTGGCAAGGCTGCCCACCTCCTCCCCGGCAACACCGCCCGCTCCGCCGAGTGCAAGCCGGCCGAGGCGTGAGCCGGCTACGAACCTCGCCGCAAGGCCCTCGATGGCAAGGCCGGTGGCCAGGCTTATGCCTGTCTTCACCACGAAATCCCGGACATCCTCCAGCCGCTCCAGCCACCGCGCGGGGCGGACAATGCCCAGCATGCCGTGGTATTCCCTGTCGAATTCGTTAAGATAATCGAAGAAACGGCCAAGCCTTGAGAATCCCTCATACGAGGTCCGCGACCCGCTCCAGCTTTCAGGCGGGTTCTCAAGGGCTCTTATGGCAGAGTTGAGCCAATATCCTGCCCTCGTGATTGCGGTCCTGGCATTCTGCCTGTGCGTCCGGAACTCCGCAGCCTCGTGCGAGCCCTCCGGGAAGCTGACGGCCGCATCAACGAGGTGGCTGAGCCTCCTCATCGACAGCGTCTCAATCCGTCGTGAATATGGCCGCAGCTGGCTTCTTATCCCGCGCAGCGCCCTGAGGACCTCTGTTCTTCCCTGGGCGTCGAGCCCGAACCCGTCTTCCCTGGCCATATACGCCAGCTCGCGCACGACCCTTGCCGGATTCCCGGATTCGGCAGCTTCCCTCAGCCGGGAATAGTCCTCGCGTGCCATTTCTGCAGGCTGGGCGGATTCTTCCCTCCGCACTGGAACCGAAGACAGGTCCGTCCCGGTCATGCTGCGCGCCCGGCTAAGTATCGTCCTCTTGTTGGCCTCGCTCAGCTCGTATCTCCCCTGCCCGTCCATCCTGACCGGGCTCCCCTGCCGGACGATGTACTCGGCCAGCCAGGACAGGAATCTCTCGCGCGGCGAATTGCCGATTTGATGCGTTCCGGGCGCAAGAAGCTCCCTCAGCCTCATGTAGTCCGCGGGATTGCCCTGGAAAACCTGAAGCAGGAAGCGCGCGCTGTCATCAGAGAAATAGCTCCTTTCCGCCGCCCGTTGTCCCCCCATCCCATCACCAATGGAATAGTTGCCGGAACTGTTTTTTATCCCTGCGCCTTCAGTATTGCCCCGCGGCACTCCTCTATTGCATTGCCGAGCCTCTTCACGCTCTCGTCGAATGATGTGCCCACGACGGCATCCACTGCCTTCGAAACGAAAATGAACGCGGCCGCGGCTATCGCCGCCGGTACGGCCAGGCTCAGGTACGTGCTCCCGGCCAGGCGGCTGAAGGCTTCGGATGCGAACTGCAGGACGCCTATGTAGCCGACGAACTTGGCTACCCTGCCTATGGCCTTCGACTTGTGCTCGAACTGCCTGCTCTCCTCCCCGGCCCGGGCGCCTGCAGCCTCCTTCTCCAGCGACTTTTCCGTGTCGTCAAGCTTGGCAAGGGCCCATCTCAGCTTGTCCCGGCGTCTGTCCTCAGACAGGTTCTTGTAATCCGAGAGCTGCCTTCGGAGTGCCTCCAGCCTCCCGGCGGTGCCCTCAAGGCTCATGGCTTCGGCCCTGACCTCCGCGGCATAAATCCTCGTGAGCGTGCGAATTGAAGCCATATAATTACATCTATTACAAATAGTTTAAAAACCGCATGCCAACCATTTAAATTTCCCGATGATTATCCCCTCCATGAGGCTCCCATATCTTCTCATCGCGCTAGCGCTGCTCGGGTGCGTCTCATCGCCGCCGGCCGAAGCTCCGCAGGAGCCGGAGCAGCCGCCCCAGCTCAACACCACCCAATACTATTTCGTGCGCGAGCCGCCGGTCCAGAACGCGACGCCCATCATAGTCCAGTACATAAACGTCAGCGGCCAGCCGCCTCCGGCAGCGGTAATCGGGAACATGAGCGCCAACCAGACCGAGAATTACTCCCTCGCCGGGATGGAAAAAAGGCTGTTCGACCTGATAAACGCCGAGCGGATAAAGGCGGGGATATCGCCGCTGAAGTGGAACGACGACGTGGCTTCGGTGGCGCGGGACCACAGCCTCAGCCTCGCCAGGGAGAATCAGCCCCTCACCGAGCCGTCGCTTTTCTGCAAGAGGCCTTTCATCCACCACGAGGGCTTCGATTTCGGGCTCTACGAAACCGACCGGCTCTATAACCGGAGCGTATTCTACTTCAGCGCGGCCGGGGAGAACATCTTCATGATATCCGCCTGGGATTACGCGCTCACCTACAACCAGCCTGAAGACTGCCCGGAGACCGGCACCCAGATAGTCCACGAATACGAAGGCGAGGACGCGGCAGCCCGCGTGAGCGCCGACTACGAGGAACGCCTCGACTTTGTGAAAAACGCCACGCGGGTGAGATGGTCGGCTATCCACTGGCTCAGCCAGAGCCAGCTCGAGTCCATTATAGTCGGCGGCTGGATGGGAAGCGCGGGCCACAAGGCGAATATTCTCGAGACGAGGTTTGACGAGACCGGAATCGGAGTCGCACGAGTCAACGACTATTTCATAGTCACGCAGGCTTTCATCGAGCGCACCGGCTGCGGGTATCAGGATGCGCCGTGCTGCGAGGACGATGAAGGGCCGTTCTGCTACCAGCCCTGGACGTGCTACGACGAAGCGTGCCGGGAGGCCTAGCACAATCGCCAGCCACAGAGTCGGAGTAGAAATGCCCGTCTTTTAAACTCTTTCATAGATATCCGTCTCATGGCTGCGAGGGGAGACCTTGGCGTCTTTGACGGCGATAGGGGCAGGCCCGAGAAGCGGCCCGTTTCGGGCGCCGCTTCAGCCGGAGTTACCCGGGCACGCGCCGTCATGGGAAGATACCTTGCCTCAAATACCACCCGCTCGCAACTGCCTTCACCCATCGTCCGCCAGCTTGACGAAATCCGAGGCAACGGCAATCGCCTTTTTGCAACACTCGAGCCATATCAAAGGTCCTCGGTCTTCCTTGTCCAATTATCCGAGGAAATAGCGGAATCGCTCCCAAAGAGCGCGAAGGATGAGCGCGAGGAGAAGGAGCGCAAGGCTTTCGCCGCGGTACCAGAGCACGCCAGGAACCAGCTCCAAAAAACCGCAAAAGAGTTCATGGCCCCGAGGTTCGAGAAGTTCCCCGCAGAGGAGCGGGACATGGAAACAACGTGCGCCGTTTCGGCCTTCTTCTTCCTCGCCGGTGCAGCGAGGTACGTGCCGGATGTAATATTCGAGAGTTCCGCCGACGCTTCGGCCAAGCAGCGGGAAGCCGAATTGTTCGTCGCTTTCTTCAATCAAAGGCTTTCCGATTTCTTCCTGCCTGAGCGGAGATGGAAGAATGCCCGCGAGATGCACGGATTATGCTATGCGGCATATCTTGACTTTAAGCGCGAAATGCCCGACCTCTTTAGCCGCCTCCTTAAAAAGCTCATCAGCGGTGAGCTGATGGGGCCTTACGGCACTGATAAATTTTCCGTCGGGTGGCCGTATTACCATTACAAGGGGCTTCTCTGAACTTCCCATCAGGCCACGGCGAGGGCATGCTCCCGCGCGTGCTTTTTCAGGAGCTGTATGCCCTCTATGACAGCACCGCCCTCCCTAAGAGAGCGGTATGGTTCGCCGTTCCAGTTGGAATCAAAATAATCCGAGAATGCTATGCTTTGCCTTGCATACTGCCCGAGCTCGGTATCGCTCAAATCCCTGTCATAAGACGCGATGATGGCATCGCTGGAGATGCGGGGCGAGAGGGTTCCTCCCGCATGGGACTCGACTGCGAATCTCGAAGGGTCGAATAGGCGCGCCATTCCGGCATGGGCATAGCCCCTCGTAATCAATATCGCATGGCCCGGGTCCTCCTCCAGGAGCTCGCCGACGAGGCGCATCACCTCCCTGCTCCTGTGCTTGGACACCGCAATGGAGGTCCTTATGCTTTCTTTCATCCTTTCCCGCCGCCTCGCATCTTCATCCAAGCCCTCGTCGTGGTGATTCCGTGAAAGCGCAAGATAAACCTGGTCGGGCGTCTGGTGCTCGATCGCATTCCTGATTCTTCCCGGCTCCGAGCGGTTGATTTCCATGATGCGGTCCAGAAGCCCCCAGTCCAGCTCGTCGCGCAGGCCACCTGGAAGCGGGAGGCCGCGATCGACAGTATCGGAGAGCATGGCGAGTATGGCTGATTCCTCGGCTGCAAGCGCTTCCCTCACATATTCCCTCGCCTGCTTATCGTCGCAGCCCTGCGGATAAACTACTATCCGGCACTCGTGTATCAAGGTTGCTTTCCGCCCTGCGCCGAGGACTTCCCGGTCTATGAACGGAAGCGCGGCTTTCCTGTAGAAACCCCTGTCCGGCGGGGTAATCAGCCCGTCTGTCCGGTCCCAGTGCCTTCCGAATGCGAGCAGGACAGGTATTTTATCCATATTTTACTATCTATAGCGACCTATTTATAAGCTATCCCGATGCGACCCTGCCACGTGTCCTGCCCCTCACTTCGCCTTCTTTTGCCTTCGGCCTGAACTGGGTCCCCTCCGGCCTGGATGGAGTAAGGGCGGAGTTCATCATGAGGGCGATGTCCACCAGGTTGGAGAGCGCAGGCTCTACCTCTTTCACGGCTTTCACGCGGGACACTGTCTCCTTCGACAACGGGAAGCCGGCAGACATTGCACGACCGGCCATCGCGACGCCATACTCAAGCATCTTAGGCTTGCAGGGATCCTCCTGTCCGAGCGAAAGCGCTCTGGCAAGCACTACCCCGGCTGCCTCCTCCATGCACGATGACCAGAAAGAGGTTCCGGGCAGCTCATCGAACGCTTTCATGGCCTTGAGGAGCTCATCCGGAGAGCCGTTTCTCCGGACGGCCTTATGGATTGCATCGGCTATCCCGGCCATTTTTCGTATATCCGGGCTCTCGCTCATCTCGAGGGCCTTGCGCTCGTTTTCCCTCTCACGCTGGTCGGTACCGACCATTACGGTCGTGAATCTTTTCCTGAGCAAGCTGTAATATTCCTCCATCATCTCACCTTCTGTATGCCGCTTCAAGGTCTATTCTTCCGCTCCACTCGGCCGGGAATCCGACCGCTTCTCCACTTCTTCTGGTATGAAGGCCGTTCTGGCCCATCTGGTGCGGGCCTGCTACAAAATGCCACATGTCGCTGTCCAGGTAAAAGAACGGCGAGCGGCCGCTGCTGAAAGTGCTGAATCCGGTCACATCCCCGCCCTCCCTAATGCTCGCCTTGGAAACATCCCTGACTTCCACCCCCAGCGGCTCATATATACCCCTGAGATAACCGAGCACCTCTGCATTCATTGCGTCCAAGCCTGGCAGGTCCGGCTGGTGGTATTCCGGCTGCACCAGCAGGATTGGGCCGTTTTCTCCCTGTACAAGGACGAGTGTTCTTCTGAAAACAGTGTCAGGCAAATCCGGAAGCCTCACAGCTATGGTCTTCACCCATGGAAGCTCCACCGTGCCTGTCAGGCCCGCCACGACAACGTGCGGATTCGGGTTCGTCGGATCCTGGCAGCTCTGCTCGCCGCGTATGCGGGCACTGTAGAACCCCGCTTCGAAAGAGCCGCTCTCGCTCAGTTGGTAAGTCCTGCCGCCTGCGCTGAACTCATGGCCGGTGTGCTCCTGGCGCCATACCTGGAATATCGCCTCCCCCTGCGCCGTTCCGCTTTCCACACCCCCTTGCCTTGTGTAATCCGCATCAAGCTGCAACGGCCGGCTATACGTTCCCTGCAATTCAGAGTGAAATTCCTCGGAGAACTTGAATCTTGCGAAAGCCTCCGGCCCGGCTGCCCTTGCGCGCATCGCTTCCTCCAGCACCCCTATGACCTCATCGTAAGCCTCCGGACGGTTGCGGGCCGCATACGGGTTTACTGCTGCATACCTGGGATTGCCTGCAAAGATTTCGTGGTTCGCAGCAGGCCTCTCGCCGCCGGATGTGAATCTTTCCAGGTTCTCGCGGTATCCGCCGAAGTCAAGCAAAACGTCCACGTTGTCTGCAACGAAGGCGTCGCTGAGCTGGAGGTCCGAGAAGAACGTCCTGTTATACCACTGTCCGAAGAGCGACCTGAACTCGGAGACGCTTTGCGCGCCTGAGAGGAGCTGGCAGACCTCGCCCAACTGTTCTGCGCTCAGCCGGCCGTTCCGGAAATGCCTCATTACCCTCACGAGCTGTGGCATTACGCTGCCCAGCATCCCCTCGCTTTCGGATGCTGGTAGCCGTTGCAGCATCCCCTCGACAACGTCCAGCCACGCTCTCATACGCTCGCTGCGGCCAACTGCACCGGCCTGCTCCGGGTGATTGACCGCCCATGTCACTTCCTCCACTGTCTGGGCAAGGTCGACAGCTGCCCTGAAATTCGCGTTGGGGTCAAGTTTCTTCAATGCGGCCCTGCTTCCCAAATATTCAGCAAGCATCCTGTTTGTTGGTGATGCGAGGCCATATGCAAGAAGAGGCGTGCGCCTGTCTGTTATGCGTGGAGCCGATACCTGCCCCTGGTCGTTGATGAGTACCTCTCCAAGCCCCCTGCTCAGCGAATCGGTCCATGAGAACGGCTCAGCCAGATTGGATAAATATGACCTTCTCGAGAGCGAGTCGGGAAGCCGTCTTATGTCTGCAAGGGTATAAGCGAAAACAGCCTGGATGGCCTCCGGCGCAGATATTGCGGCCTCAAACTGCCTGGCGCCGACCTGCCTCGTAATTGGAAGCTCTCCCGAAGGTATCTTCGCAAGGATGCTGGCAAACGACCCCGCCGCATCCGAGAGGTCAAAGAAAGAATCCTCGCCACTGGTTGGAGGGAACAAATCAAGCAGGCCTGCGTTTTTGGGATGGCCTGCGGCGTCGGGATTTATGAATAGCGCCAGGGGGTCGTGAACTCCAGCCACATGGAGGCTGGCGGCAAGGCCGAATACCTCGTTTAGCGCACTCTTGACAATCCAGCTCTGGAATCCGCTGCTTGTCAGCGCTGTCACGGGGTTCCTCATGCGGTCTGCCAGAGACAATGCGGTCAATGCATACCCCTCTATGTCCCGGAACGCACCGGCGGGAGAAGCCCGCTCCATGGCGGCTTGTATATAGCTCCCGAACACCGGGCCGGCCTCGTTGGCAAGAGCGAAGCCGAACATGAAATCCTCGAGTGTGGGCTGGGTCCGCCCCTGGCTGGCGGCCCTTGCCATCCCGAATTCGTACTTGCGCCTGAACTCCTGCGGCAGCCGCCCTGCCATAACCTCGTGCATGAGCTGGCCTGCCCCGATGCTTATCTGCTCAATCGCATGGAATGCTGTGACCTCCCTCGTCTGTACTTCGCCGCCCCGGGCTCGGGCTGCCGCCGCCGCGCTATCAGCGGCATGGAACAGCAGCTTCTCAAGAGCCGTTTCGGGCTGGCGGCCCGCGCCATACCTTGCAGCCCAGCTCACTTCGGCATCGACTGCCTCGCGGGAAACAAGGGCCTCGTTCCCGGCCGCCCTGCGGGCTTCCATTACCTCGTCTGCGGCTGCCCTCAACTGCGAAGAGACCGGTGCTTCGGCCGGCTGTGCCTCAGGCCGTGGAGTAATTTCTATATGCGGAGCGGCATGCGGCTCGCCTGCGGCAACCGGGGCCCCCTCTCCTCCCGGGCCAGAAGCTCCTCCGCCGCCCGGCCCTCTGCCGGGTGAGCGGATTGCCATGTCGAGCTGCTGCAGGAAATACTCCTTTCTGCTGATGCCGAGCCTTGCAAGCGTCGCGTCATCGGCTTCAGCTATCCGTATCTGAATCGGAGGCTCGCCTTCCCCTCGCGTAACCGTGAATTCTGCAACCCGTGTTCCTTCTTGGAGCCTGAACGGCCCGGCGTAGCGCACACCTCTGCCTGAAAGCGCCTCGTCGTTCGGGGCCATGCCGATGAAGTCATTCGGCCTTGGCGCATCTCTTCCCCGCAGCCTTTCGGCTCCCTCCGGCCGCGGCCCTACTTCGTATGCTGGTCGAGCCTCGACGGAACGCGGTGCTTCAAGTGGCACAACCTGTGCTTCGGGAACTCCGTGGGGGGCGGTCTCAGCCGGAGCTGCCATCTCCTCCGCACCCACAGCCATCGCAGCCACCTCTTCTTGTGGCGCTACGGGGAATTCCTCTTCGAAAGGCCGCTCGAAGTTCTCCCCCCTCCTCTCGGCCTCGGCCCTTCTTATCGCAGCAGCCGCCCGCTGCTGAGTCGCATCGGGATACTGCCGCTCCACGAAGAGAAGGAAGTCGTCGCCGGAAAGCGTCCGAATAATCCCTTCCCCTCCCGGGAACCCCTCAAGCGCGACCCTCAGGTCCTCCCAGTTTCTTATGGAAATGTGCTCCCTCTGCATGAATGCCCTGAAATCTGCTACAAAGCTTTCGCCCGCAAGGCGCGCCAGCTGCTGGGCCATTGCCGTATCGCTGGAAGATATGCTCTCGGATGAAAGGAAGAGGCCAAGGATGTTTCCTGCCCCATCAAGCCTCATGGCCCGTGCAGTATAATCGGCCGGAATTTCCTCCACCGGCACATATCTGCCTTCGGGGCCAGCAGACATGTCGCCGAATGCTGCCCCGTCCTTCAGGTATCTCATTGCAGCCCGGTAATCACTGAAGTTTATCCTCTCTCCTGTAAGCAGCACTCCGCTGGCCGACACGCCGAACTCTCCGCTCAAAAGCTCCTGGCCCGTCTCCCGGTAATATCCGAGGAGTTCCTGGACATCGGCAGCCTCCAGCCGGCGTCCTCTTACTACAAATACGAAGTCCGGCCCGGCCCCCGTCTGCCTTATCTCGATTGTTTCAGGGCTGATTCCGTGCTCTGCGGCAAACCTGTCGGCTGCGCTCCTTGCCGCCTCCCTGTTCACGAAAAGGAACTCCTCTCCGGATGCCTGGGAGGGGAGATTGGAGACGGAAAGGCCCACCCTGCCCTCGGTGGTGGCACCATACATCTTGCCCTTTTTCGCGCCGAGCGAGGCCAGGGTCGCATATGCCTCGCTGCTCCTGTCTGTGATGGTCAGTCCGCCTTCGATAACGACTACCGAATCGTTCTCCCTCACCTGCGGATTGTCGAAGACGCTGTCCATGTAGTCCTGGTTTGTCCTGTATCTTTCGCCCATCCTCCCGCTTTCTTCAATGTACGGCCTCTCCAGAACCGCATCGGACATGAAATGCAGGGACGTTTCAGGAAGCTCAGCGGTGGTGGGAACGCCTGCCTCCTGCCTAACCCAGTCTTCGGCTTCTATATGCGAGTCTGCCATGCGCCTCATGAAATCTATGAAACCCTCCACCCCGCCCCGCTCGCCAGCCATCTGCCGGAAGTCCGCGACCGAAAGCTCCACGAAAGCCCCGCCGGTCCCGACCCGTCCTCTTGTGGCGAATATCTCCTCGATATACGGCCTGATTGCCGTCCCCCTGGTTACATAATCAAGGGCGCTTCCCTCGAACCTGAAGCTCTCGTTCAGCACTTCATCGAGTATTTCGCGCGCCCTGCCTCTTGCGCGCTCATCCCTGGCCATTATCAGGAATCCGGATTCATCCGAGCTGGTGCCGAAGGCAGCAGAGGTGACCGTAGCGTCAAGCCCTTCCGCGGCAAGCCGCCTGTTCACTTCGGCAGGCGCATCGCGGACGACTCTTGTGAAATATTCATAGACATTCACGTCGCCGGTAACCCTGCTGATGCCCCTCGCCAGCGAGTTCAGGAAATTCTGCCTCCTCAAATCGAATGACACGAAGCCGACATTAACGCTCGCAGTTTCGGAAAGCCCTGCCGTTTCCGGGGGAGCGAAGACCTGCGGCAGCGCCTCTGCGGTTACCTCTACGAAGAACCTGAGCGCCTCGGGGCTCTGGAGAACAAGGCCGAATTCCTCGAAAGATGGGATCGGCCTGTCCATTCTCAGGGTCGCTGGCAGCGCCTCCGGCCTGCCACCCATTATGCGGCCGAGCCTCTCCCAGAACTGGTTAAGGGTGATGATGCCTGCCCTCAAATCGCCGATATCACCCTCAAGCTGGTGGCTGGTTTCCGGCGTAAGCTCCACCCCTACGGAGCGCAGCCTCTCGCTCAATCGCGGGGTAATTATCTGCGGGGTCACCGGCTCCTCAATCGCCTCTTGCGGAACTGCAGGCGCCGCGGCTCCTTCCCTTCTGGCCGTCGCAGCATGCTCAAGGATGAGCGCGCTGTTGTCCAGGGCATCCGCCATCGCGAGCCGGGCCCTCGCAGCCGCTATCGCCTCCTCAATCCTGCCTCTCTGCTCAGGCGTCCTGTCCGGCCTTGCAAGCAGCCCCTCAGCATGCCTCAGCGCCTCCTGCGCTTCGGTTCTTATTCTGGTTGCGTCTTCCCTTCGCTGGGCGGCGTAATCCAGAAGCCTTTCCGGTCCTATCTCCCGCCTCTGTGCAAGAAGCTGCGCCTCCGTGGCATATCCGGCTGCCATCACTTCGGGTCGCATGGCAATCTCTGGCAGATACGCAGCCCTCTCCAGGCCGAGCATCAGCTTCGTCCTCGAGTTTCCGCTTCTCGCAGCCTCGACAAATTCCCTGTCGAGCACTAGGTCACGGACCTGCGTCCGCACGTTCTCCGGCAGCGCCTCAAGTGCAGCCGTGCGCGCGTCGCCCTCCGGCAATCTTAGTATCTCCTCTGCGCGATAAATAATATCCGCGGCCCCCTGGAAATGCTCCCGCGAATATCTGATGGCGCTCTCGCCGCGTCCCATTATGTAATCAGTACCCTCCCTGGCCGTGAACTGGACGTCCAGCCGCCTTGAAAGGGCAGCCTGCTCCTGCGTCCTCCGCGCGGCCGCAGCCTGCGCATCGGCCTCTTCCGCTGCAGTCAGCCTCGCCTCGATTTCGCCCGCAGGGGGCATGCGGGGCGCCGCCGGCTGCTGCGCCGACCACGCCGCTGCGGCCGCTTCCACCTCGCGCCCGGCTGCGGCCATTCCGGCCTCGCTCGCAGCCCGGTCCGCAGCCGCAATCGCTTCAGGGCTGTTGGGGTTCTCGAACCCATACCTTGTCTCGATGTAAGCCCTCTGCGAAGGGTCGAGGTCTGAAAACGACGCCCTGCCGGTCATGACAGCTTCGAGCGCGGACTCGTTGCAAATCTGGCGGAACCGCGCCGAGCCTGCGCCCTCCCCGGCGGCGAACTCATGGAAGCTGATGGAAGGGTTTTCAGCATGCGCGTCCCGGTAAATCGCAAGCACTTCCGCTTCCTGCCTCGGGGTGAACGCGATGCCGCTTCGTGCAATGAAAGAATGATAATTGTCCGCGAAGGCGGGGTCGGCGCGCGAAAGCTCGGTGAAGCTGCGGTTCGCCTCGTACTGGGCCCTTGCCACCCCGAATCCGAACGGTGTATCCATGGGAGTCCCAATAGTCATCGCTTCGACAATCTGCCTCGTCAGCGAGCGCGTCACCGCGCCGCCGCTCGCATACCTTTGCGAAACATAAAGCATGTTCGCGCGTGCCTGTATGGCCGGAAGCGCCAGGTTCTGGAAGCCGCCGAGCGCAAGCTCGGCATAATCCCACCACCTGGTCTCGTCGCTCTGGATTGCAGCCGCCAGCCCCGGAACGGATTGAGCAATGAACATGCCACCGCCGCTCAGCATGAGCATGCTCCCGCCGAACTGCACTGCCCTGTCTAAAATGCCTGCCTCAGGCGCGCCGAGGAAGAACTGGCCAAACCTTTGTCCAGTGGTATACATCTCTGGTGCCATTCCTGGCTGTCCAATCAGCCTGTAGAGCGCGCCGGTCCGTGCGGCGCCGGTCCCAAGCGCTTCGCCGGCTTCCATCGCGGCAACAGGCATGGCGACAGCCCTCATGCCGGAAGCCATCGTGCCGATGGGGAGAAGGATTCCCAATGCGCCGGTCACTATCTGGAACCCAGCGCTCCATGTCATCTCCCCTTGCTGCCGGTACATCTCTATTCCGCCGATTATTCCCTCTGCGCCCATATGGGCTCCTGTGATAAACAATGACGCGCCGCCTGTGGGCGCCGCCAGGACCACGCCGACCCCCGCCTCAACCATCGTGCCGGCAATGCCTACAATCCTGCGCCCGGTCTGCCACATTCTGAGGTCCGACAGGGTGGCGTTTGTGTCTGCATCCGTATCGCGGTAACCGGATTCGGCAGTAATCGGGACGCTCACATTGTACAGTGCGTCAAAGCCGCGGAGCTCCTCAGGCCGCTGTTCCGGAGTTGCGCCGGCCCATCTGAAGAGGCAGGAAAGCGCCTGGTCCAATGACTCCGTCCTGCTGTTCATCCTGGACATGAGGTTGTACTGCGGATTCTCGCCCCAGCTCGTGTCATGGGCGAAGAATGCTCCAAGCAGAATGTCATTAAGCCGCATGGACTGCTCCTGGAGCATCCCGAGGCGCTGGTAATACTCCGCCCGCACTTCCGGGCTTGCCCGGTCCAGGGGCACCATATCGGTTATCGGATTTCCAGACTCGTCTGTCATGACATTGCCGTTCGCATCATGCCTGACTTCAGCCACCATGACGGGACTGAGCGTCATAATAAGCCGCCGGTTCTCGTCAGTGGTCACTTCCGTGGCCAGGCCTATCTGTGCAAGGTCGAGCCGCGAGAGCCTCGCGGCCATGTAGCCGAGGGCCTGTGTGGAAATGTCGGAGATGTCCGCTTCTACGTACGACTGGATTTCCATAGTCTCTAAGTAATTGAGAGTCATCAATTCCTGGGCCACCTGGATGTGGACAGTGCCTGCGGATATGCCAAGCGGTTCGAATGAATATTGATGGGTGGCAACGGTTTCCCCATTATACACGATGTCCCTCGCCCTCCTGTCGTTTTCCTCGTCCAGAATCGTGAGCGCTAGCGCGGCCCGCCTCCCCCCAAGCTCGCGATGATACGCCGACGTCGAAGTGGGTGCGACCCATCCATACACCTCCGCCTCGCGCCTGGTCTGCTGGCTGGTTTCGTACCTGTACGTCTCCGCGTCATCGCCCATCCTGAGCTGGACCTGCATGTTCCTGAGGCACGTCCTGGACAAGGTCCATGCGACCTGCCTCTGGCCGTCATGTTCCGTGGCGAGCGCCTCCTGCTCCATTCCAGTAAGATGTGCAAGAGCTGTATTCGTAAAGGGTGTAAGCAGTTGCACCCCCTGCGGGAGTGCGTCTATCCCGTCAAGGGCCGCTCCAAGCGCCTGCGGGTCGCGGCCGATTGCCAGGAAAAACTCCTGCGCCCTCCGGGCCTTTTCAGCAGGGTCTGTGGCAGCTTCGATGCCTGCAACCATCCGGCGGTATCTCAGAGTCTGGACCCCTGAGGGCAGCATCCCCTCTGCTGCGGCATTGTCCAACCCGGTAAGCAGGTCCGCTGCGAGGGCCGGGTTTAGCTCAAGCGGCGCCTCACCGTTGAGTATGCCGTCGCGGGCGGCGCGGTATGAGGCCGCTGCCTCGTAATGCTCTGCCGCGCTGCGGCCCATGCTGTCGCTAAGGGCCTCAAGGACTGGCAGCAGGGCCCTTGCCCTTCTCATGCGCTGCTCAAGATGGCGGCTGCTTTCTTCAGGGGGCGCTGTTTCGTCGAATTCCTCCCATATGCCGCCGCTGTAGGTCCGCACCCACAACAGTCCATCGGTGACTTCGATGCTGTCCTCAGGCCTGGGACCTTCCCCGGAATATTCAACAAGTCGCCCTCCCCCATCCTGCATCCTTATGCCCACGACATACGCCTGGCCGAGGGCGCGGGAATCAAGTTCCTGCGCCACGTAAGCGCTTGCCACCTCTGTCTGAAGGGCGCCAAGAAGCACGGATGCGTTCTCGAGTTCGCCCCGCTCGACCATGTCGATGATGTCGTTAAATCCGTTCGGCCCGCTCACGTACGTATCAATATGGTAATACGCAAGCTCGCCGCTGGTGAGCATGTCCCTGATTGTAGTCGTCGCACCCGAAAGGGGGTCATGTACTTCGATGGCGTCGAGCTCTTCAAGCAGCTGCCTCCTGGCCTCTTCACCGGCCTCGCCCTGCATTCCGGGCTGGCAAAGCCTCTCCAGAAGCCTTCTCCGCTCTGCCGGGTCGGTTACGTAGTTGATTACCAGGGCTGCCAGCACCTGCGGGTCTGTCTGCTCCGCAGCCCCTATGTAGCCGGACATGGCCCCGCCGAGGGCAACGTCACGCTGTCCGGCAAGCTGTGCAGCCTGCGCCTCCGCCACTCCGCGCCCGTACCGGGCCGCATTGCCAACCCCCACCAACTGGATGTCCCTCAGGGCGGACTGGGTTGCTTCGAAGCTCGTCTGCATGGCCGTAACGCCTTCGCCCAGTTCCCTGCCCGCAGCCCCGAAACTCTCGCTCCATGCAAGCCTGCGCACGCGCTGGTAAGACTGCTCGACTGCCGTTATGTCATATGTGGCCCGCCCCTGCGAATCTGTGGCAGGTATGCCGGTATCGGGGAAATCCTCCCCGGCCAGCTCCATGTAAAGCTCCTGGAGGGCTGCCACATTGCCTGATGAATAGGCGGCATCAAGGCGCTCCGTATGCTCCTGCCTCTCGGCTTCGGGGAGCATCATGATGAGCGGCTCGATAAGGCGCCTGGCATTTTCAAGGTTCGCCCGGTGGAGTCCGGCCTCCGCCTGGTCCATGAGCTGACCGCGCGTTCTCTGGATTGCTGCCTGCTGCCGGACTGCCTGGCTTCCGGATTGCTGGGCCGAGCGTGCGTTCTGAGTGAGGGTGGCGATGCGTTCTTCGGTTAATGACGCTGCAACTGCTTCCGCCCCAGCTTCGACAGGTGCGGCAACCGGATTGCCGAGAAGGTCCACATCCCTGCTCTCCCCAATGGCGATGTACGTTCTGGCGCTCACCGAAAGCTCCAGGCGGCCATCCTCCCTCTGCCTTGTCGTGATGCGCTGCACGCTCCTGTCAAAATCGGAAAGGGCCGCTACTGCATGGTCCGCGGCGTCTATGAGGCGGGCACCCTGGCGCTCCATCTCGAACGCTTCCATCCTGAGCCGGAGCGCTTCTTCGCTGTTTCCGGCGGCGTCGGCCCTTGCGGCCTCGCGCCCGCGCTCGACCGCAGCCCCAAGCATCTCCTGGCCGCTGATGAATATCTCCCGTGCGCTATCAAGCATCCCTGTAACCGAGCCGCGGTCTATCAGCCCTGCCTGCATGGCAAACCATTCCGCAAGCTCTGAATCGCCCGCCGCCCTTGCGCGCTCAGCTTCCCGGAGCAGCCTTTCCGATTCGGAACCATATCTTCTTTCGCTGCGCCGCTCATCCGTCCCTCTCGCTTCCGCGAGGCGCTCTTCGAATGCGAACAGGTCGGCCGCGCTCTCGAATGCCGTAAGCCTGCCTTCCAGCTCCACGAGCCGGCCGATACCGAGCGCGGCGATGTCAGCCTCAGCCAGGGGGATGGACTTTGCAAGCGCTTCCGCCTCCCCGATGGCTTCCTTCACCGGCCGCTGCGTTACGAGCGCAACCGCGACGGGGCCGGTAATGTCCGACTCGCTGAGCCTCGATTCTTCTGTTCCAAGGTTGAGTATCCTGCCGCTGGCAACAGTGGTGTCGCGGCGCCCGCTGAATTCGCTGTAATCGCCAAGTTGCTGCTCGGCCAGCGCCATGACCTCGCCCCTCTCCTCGCGCAACACCGCGCCGAGCGTGCGCTCAGGCAGGGCTGCGGCCCGGGCGTATGAGACGGCAAGGTGGAGCACGAACTCAGCGTCGGCCGCGTCAATGCCCTCGGCTGCCATTAATGCAAGGTCGAAATACGCGGTCGCATTTCGGCGAAGCTCCCTGTCCGTTACGGCTCCCAGGTAACTTGCCCGCTCCTGCTGCACGCGCAGCATGCGTTCTGCAGTTCCCCCGTCAAGAACAGGTCCGGCATACTCTTCCACGAAAGAGCCGTTATACTCCCGGCATACCCTGAGAATCGCTTCCCTGTCCGTATCGTTTTCAAGCCCTGCGTATGACCTGGCAGCCTGCATGAACAAGCCGGCGTCATCGATGCGGCCTTCAATTGCCGCGCTTATTGCGAAGCCGAAAATCTCCGCAGCCTCGCTGCGGGCAGAGCCCCGGAGGCCGCCAAGGACCTCCAGCATTTTTTCTCCGGCAGTAAGCAGCACGCCGGCCCGCGCCTCCGCCTGCTGCGTCGCAATGGTATGGATGGCATCTTCGAGCGACATCTGGTTCCGGGCGGCATAGTCTTCAACCATGCGCCTTGTATTATCATCCACGAGGACGCGTCCCCTCAGGTCCTCTTCCTCCTGCGAAACCCAGGCTTCGTCGGCCAGCCCGCCCCCCGCAGCTATCCTGGCCGCGGCCCGTCCGAGTTCGGCTATGATGGTGTCGAGGTTTGCGCGCATTGCGCTTCCTTCCCTCTGCATGTCCCTTTCTTCTTCCAAGCCGGCGATCCTCCCACTTAGCTCCACGTAATCCCTGACGCGGGAAAGCTGCGCCGGGTCATCGTGAAGCGCAAGCGAAAGAGTTTCGATGTCGTGCCTCTCCTCATCGCTGCCGGCAGAAAGATACGCTGCTCCAAGGGACGCCTCCCCGAGCGCCGCTTCTATGTCTCCGCTTTCTTTCAGCGATTCGAGCGCCCGGCCGTAGACTGCCAGGGCACCCTGAATTGATTCGGATGCCGGCGGGTGGCGGCCGGTCAGCCGTTGTTCCATGTCTGAAGCGATGCCGAGCGCGGCCCTGCCGCGCGTGAAGTCCTCCGCCGTGGCGCCTTCGGGGCGTTCTGCGAGCGCATGGAGGTTTGCGGCAATATCGCGGAGCAGGCCCTGTATGTCCTGATGCTCCCCGAGCCAGCGGCCGTTGGCTGCCGTTTCGAGTTCTCCGGAGAGGAAATTCGCCAGCGTCCTGGCGAGGTTCCCTTCCGCCCATGCCGCTCCGCCAGACATGTCCTCGGCCGCCCTCACGGCTTCCCTGCGGAATTCGACCGCCGCGTCTTCCTGCCCCCCGTTGATGCGGACCTCCTCTGCGGCAAGGAAAAGAA
>JBFMCO010000056.1:0-60122 GCA_040754495.1 Microcaldota archaeon | reverse complement strand
TTGCCTTAACTCTTCAACGGATATTTTGGGGAGGAATTCATCTCCTTTTGGTAGATGCCAGACCATAGATAGTATCTACGGAGGACAATTTATAAAAGTTCGTCTAATTTTGTCCTAGACTATAAGATAACTTTTTAGGGTTCGTGCCCCTTGGGGCAGAATTATGCCCAAATCGGGAAGACCTGAGCTTGAAGTAGTATGCAGGGGAAGAGATTTGAACTCTCGAAGGGACTAACCCACCAGCCCCTCAAGCTGGCGCATTTGACCGCTCTGCCACCCCTGCAGAAAATTTCCTCCGGAGAACCCCGGGTAAATTTTCTATCAAACTTCCTTAGGTTTTACTCCGCAGGAACTTTGAAAATAAGGGTAAGTGATCGAAGCCGACCACCGATTACTCTTTCTTCTCTTCTGCTTCTTCCTTGGATTCCTTCTTCTTCTCTTTCGGCTTTTCTTCTTCGGCTTCCTTCTCCTTGGATTCTTTCTCCTTCGGAGCCTTTTTCTTGGCCGGCTTCTTCTTTTTCTCGCTCTTCTTGCCGAGCGCGGCCTCTATTGCCTCGATGTCGGCCTCGATCATGTCGCATGAGCGCGTTACGACTTCGGCGGGCTCCATCTGGAAGAAGCTCTCCACCATGATGCGCAGGCCATCATTCTCAACGCCGTAGCTGAGGAGCCCGGCCTGGAACTTCGCGTGCTTCATCGCGTTGCCGAGCACCGCCTTGCCCTCGAAGCGCAGGTGCTGGTTCGGCCCGAGAGTCACAATCGGGATGTTCCCTTTCGCGACGGTTATTTCCTTGTCCGAGCTCACCATGTCAGAAGCGTACACGACCTTCGGCCCCTCGGCATCCAGGGAGAACACGACCTCGGTGCTCTCCGGGACGTTGGCGGGCGTCGTTATCGGCATAAGGCCGAGCCTGTGCGCGATGTACTCGTCCCAGAAAGCGGTCGAATTGTCATAGAACGTGACCGCCTCGATGGCGAGGACAGGTATGCGCGACAGCGAGTACCGGCGCACCATGTTGGCAAACGATGTGCCTGTGCCCTTGGCGATGACTTCTATCCTGTTGCCCTGCTTCTTATCAAGGACAAGCTTCATACTCTTCTTCCTCTTCTGCCGCCCTTCCTCTTCATCGAATCGGTGGGCAAGGGAGTGACGTCCTCAATCCTGCCTATGCGGACCCCGGTCCTGGCTATCGTCCTGACGACGGCCTGGGCTCCGGCTCCGGGAGTCTTCATCCCGACGCCGCCGGGGGCGCGTATCCTCACATGAACGTGCGTGATGCCCTTTTCCTTCAGGCTGTTGACGACCCTCAGCGCGGCCTGCATGGCCGCATACGGCCTGCCTTCCTCGCGGTGGGACTTGACGACCATGCCGCCGCTCGCCCATGCGAGCGTCTCGGCGCCGCTGACGTCCGTTGCGGTTATTATCGTGTCGTTCTTGGAGGAGTATACATGGACTACGGCGAGCCGGATCTTCCTCGGCTTCCTCACTTCTTCCTTCGGCGCCTCGGCCGGAGGCTTTGGCGCCTCGGCCTTGGCAGGCTCTTCTGTTTTCTCGACCATAAAAACACCTTCAGCCGGCAGTCGGCTCGGCCGGCTTCTCCTCCTTCGCCTCGGCAGGTTTCTCCGGAGGCTTCTCCTCAGGGGCCTTCACGCTGATGTCAATCTCGCGGGCGTGTGAAAGCGACGGCTCCTCGTCCAGGCTCACTACGTAGCTCGGGCGAGTGACCTTCCTTCCGTTTATCGCTATGAACCCATGGGTGATCAGCTGCCTTGACTGGGAAACGGTGCGCGCAAGGCCCTTGCGGAGCACCAGCGTCTGGAGGCGCCTCTCGAGGATATTCCTGACCTCGAGCGAAAGGACGTCGTCCAGGACGGCCCCCTCCTTGAGGATACCGAGCCGTGCAAGCTTCTGGAGCACCTTCCGCGCATCGTCGCGCCTCTCTTCCTCGGTGAGCGAGAGGAGGCGCCGGGCTTCCCTGCGGTATTTCTTCAGCTCTGCTGTGGAGCGCCACAGCTCGCGCATGTTCCGCAGCCCGTATTCTGTCTTCAGCGTCTTCTCCTCTTTCAGCCTGTCTGCGTCCCAAAGCTTTTTGGGGCGCTCATATTTGTTCCGCAGCTTCCTAGGATCGCCCATAGCATCACTTCTTTTCCGCTTTCGCCGCAGGCTTCGCGGCTGCCGCCGGCGCCGCCGCAGGGGCCTTGGCACCGGCTGCCGGGGCCGCAGCGGCTCCCGGAGCACCCGGCTTGGCGCCTGCAGCAGCTCCGCCCTGGGCGGCGATTATCGCCTTTCTCAGGACTCCGACCGCCATGCCGGTCCTTCCGGTGTTCCTTGTGCGCTGGCCCCTCACCTTCTGGCCGTATGTATGCCGATAGCCAATCCAGCTGTTGGCCTTCTTCTCCCTGTCGACGTCCTGCGACGTCTCGAATATGAGGTCGTTCATGATGATATGCCTGTTGTTGCCGCTCGCGAAATCGCCGCGGCGGTTCAGCAGGAATGCCGGGACCTTGTGGTTCTCTAGGTTGTGAAGCACCTTGTCGATGCTTTCTATCTGGGCCTCGCTGAGGTCTCCCACCCGGCCCTTCGGGTCTATCGAAAGCTCGTCCCTTACGATGGCGGCTGCGGCAACCGCCATTGTGTGGCCGATGCCCCGTACGCGCGTCAGGGCCCTTGTCAGGCTGACCTCTCCCTTCACGTCCTTCCCGGCGATGCGCACTATGCCCCTGAAGTCCTCTTTCTCCTCCTTCACGGGCTTTTTCGGCGCAGCCGGCTTCTTCTCCTGTTTCTTGACCATGATTACACCCTTGTTACTGTCTCGACCTCTAATTCGCTCACTCCCTTGAGATTGCGGATGGACGATTCGAGCTTCTCCATGCCGCCCTCGTCGTCAGTAAGCAGAAGGTTGGCTTTGAGGACCTTGATGCCGAAGCCGACATCCTCTTCCCAGAACTTCTGCACTTTTGCGAGCTTCTCTATGCCCGCCTTAACACCCGGCAGCGAGGCCGGGTCGTCAACATAAATCTTTACCTGGGCCGCGACGTTGAACTTATCCATCTACGCACCTATGGGCCTGTGAAGCCGCACTGGCTCACGTACTTGTTGCGGTTCTCCCTGCAGTAGTGGCACCGGACGATGCGCTCGTCGCACTCCGGGCACGGGAATTCCGCGAAATCCTTGGTATTTCTTCCGCAGGTTATGCATCTTTTCAATATACCACCTGACTTTTGAGAAAGTGATGAGCCGGCCTGCCCTCGGGAAGGCCAAACACCACCGAGAAAATGCAGAGAATAATTTAAAAGCTATACCTATTTAAATCTGTCCATCGGGCAAAAATCCGCTCCCTTGACCGGAAACCGGAGACGGGAGACATTATTGCTGCCCCAATAGTCTAACCTGGATATCCGAAACCCGAAACCGGGTGCCGGAAACAGAAAGGACGCAACCCTGCGGTTGCGCTTCCCTATTGTTCGAATCGAACAATGGGGCACAGGGAGCTTCGCTCCCTGTCGTTTTGGGAAAAAAGCGCCCAAAAAACCTGCGATTGAAAAACCCTTTCGGGTTTTTTGAAAGTTATTTTGCCCGCAAAGGCAAAATCGACAACAGGTTTTGGGCCGCCTTTTTCCAAAAGGCGGAAAGGTTGCTGTCCGCGTTCAAATCGCGGTTGGGGCGAATTTTTTATTATTCTTCTCCACTCAGCAGCGGCTGAGGGGTTTCCGGTTCCCTGTTTCCGGTCCTGAGAGGCGCCGGAACCCTTCTGCAACCCTACTTTGCCGGGGGCTTATCGGCCTTGGCCGCTTTCGGCTCAGCCTTCTTCCCCCTTTTCCTCCAGTACAGCAGCCCCGCCACCACAAGGAGGGCAAGGACGATTATGAAGATCGCGGTGGCCGCATCAAATCCTGCGGCGGACGGTTTTCCATCCCCTTCCCCTTCACCCTTCGGGAAGGCCTTGACCTCGATGACCTTTACCACCGTGCCGTTCCTGAGGAGGGCCACCCTGTAGGTGCCCTCGAACCGCAGCGGAAGGTCAAAGTTGCCGTTCTCGTCCGTACGCCCGGTGAAGTTCTTGCCTGAGGGGTCGGTGACGATATAATCGCAGTCCTCGCAAGCCTGTCCGTCCTCCTTCGCCTCGCAGGTCTTCTCGTCGCCCACTACGCCTGTAGACGGGCAGGTGACGTCCGCCTGCACGCATGCGTTGGAGATGCACCGCCCCCCGGCCGGGCAGTCGCTGTCTGAGCAGCACTCGAAGCTGATGCAGGCATGGTCCATTATAGTGCCGCAGGCGCACTGCACGTCCTTGCAGCTTCCGCCCGGCTGCCCGATAGGTATTTCGCAGAACTGCGCAGGCAGGCAGTCCTCGTTGCCATCGCACTCGAAGACCGTCTTGCACTCGTGGCCGATGCACTGCTGCCCTTCGGGGCAGTCGTTGTCGGATGTGCATTCGTAAAGCTCGCAGGCATGGTCGACTGCCTCGCCGTCAGGGCAGTAGATTGGCACGCACTGCTGGTTGGTGCACTGCTCGCTTCCGAGGCAGTCCTCGTCTGTCGCGCACTCCGGGCAGATGCCGCAGGCCGCGAAGCCTGATTTTGAGCCGTCCTTGCCGGACTTCGTGGCGTCTATGCTGACTTCTATGTCGCAGATGTCTACGAATGCCTGGCCAGAGGAGTTGGTGTATCTCGGGCTGAGCTCCGTGCCGTGCGTCTCGTCGTTGATTTCAACGAATGCGTCCTCTACCGCGTCGCCGCTGTCTTTTACGGTTATTATGAAGCCGTTGCAGGATGGCTTTATCCCCACATCGAGGCCTTCCTCGGAAGGCTGCCCGTCCTCCGGCTGCGGCTGCTGCGGCGCGTTCTGCAGGATTGCAAAGTCGCTGAAGCTGCTGAGGTTGCTGAGAGACAGGGTGTTCGTGGCCGTGTCAGGGCTCTGGTTCTGGAATGCCCAGAGGCTTATGGGGTTGAACTTCCACAGCTGGAACTGCGCCTCGTTGTATCCTCCGGTCTCGGAATCGAGCCAGTGCCATACTATTGAATCTATGGAAACGTTTCCGGAGAGGTTCGTTATATTGACGAACTTCTGCGCGAATGAGATATGGTTCCCCGGAAGAGGCAGGCTGCTGGCGTTGTTCGTCCAGTCTATGGAGTATGCCGATGCCACGGTGTCGTTGAGGGACAGGTTGGTGTAGTCCGGGTAGAGGCCGGCCGGGCTGTCGAAGACCACCCCTGAGAGCGTCACGTTGATTCCGGTGCCGTTTGCCAGGAAGTCGGGGCTGTTGTTGTAGTAGTGGTCGCCCACCGCCATGGTCGGGGCAAGGAGCGACGCTGCGTACAGGCCGGCCTGCCCGTTGCTGCGGGCCGTGTTGTTCACGAGAAGGCCGGAGGTTCCGATGAAGGACTTTGCATCGAAGCCGTTGCCCGCGTTTCCTGAGGCGGTGTTGTTCAGGATGGACGTTCCGCCCATGAACATGTCGTCGAAGATGAAGCCCGAGCCGCCGTTGGAATCGGCCAGGTTACCCGAGACATTGGCCTCGGCGCTTTCGAAGACGAAGCCGTCGCCGCCGTTGCCGGTCGCGGTGTTGTTGTGGACAGGGAGCAGGTAGGACTGGGTGCTGAACAGGTAGAACGCTATGCCGCCGTTCCCGGTTGCATTGTTGTGTATGACGCTGACGAGGTCGAGGTTCTCCACGTCGAAGCCCATGTCGGCGTTATCGGTCGCGTTGTTGTCCTGGAAGAGCACGAGGTCGCTTGCGGCCCCGTTGACCGTGAAGCCGTTCGCGCCGTTCTCGGCTGCGTTATTGTCGGTGAAGTTGAAGCCCAGCATGTTTTCCACTGATACGGAGAAGCCCGAGGCGCTGTTGTTGTAGGCATTGTTGGAGAAGGCGTTTCCGCTCGTGGAGCCTCCGAAGAGGAAGCTGAATCCGTTCGTGTTGTTGTAGGCGCTCACGTTGTCCAGCGTGATATCCGTGGAGCCTGTGACCTGGACGCCGTCATCGCCGTTGAGGCAGGCGGTCGAATCTTCGACAATGGTATCGTTCGAGTTGTCCACTTCGATGCCGCTTCCTCCGTTGTTGCAGAAGAACGACGGGTCGACCGTGTTGCCGTTCGAGTCGGTTATGACAAGGCCGGATAATATGTTGCCGGAGCCATTGTTGCTCGTGAGGTCGTTGTCGTCCGAGCCGGATTCGACCCTGAAACCGTAAAGGTTTTCCGTGGCCGTGTTGTTGGACAGGGTGTTGCCGTCCGAGCCCACCTCCAGCCTGAATCCGGTGTTGGTGTTGTTGTAGGCGAGGTTGCTGCCCAGCGAGTTGTTGTCGCTTGCCGCCAGGCTGAACCCGTTGGAGTTGTTGTATGCAGCGTTGCCGCTCAGGGTGTTGTCCGGGCCGGTATCGAGATTGAAGCCCCTTGAGTTGAGGTAGGCCGTGTTGCCGCTGAAGAAGTTCCCGCCGCCGCCCGATACCGTGAAGCCGTCGTTGGGGTTGTCGTGCGCAGTGTTATTCACGAAGCGGTTGTTGAATGGCGAGGTCGCAGCGAATATCCCGTTGAAGTTGTCGTATGCAGAGTTGTTGGTGAGGTTGTTGTCCGAGCTCGCGAAAAGCCGGATGCCATAGACGGAGTTGTTGTACACGGTGTTGCCTGAGAGCGTGTTGTTGGACGAGGAGCCAAGGTATATGCCTGAGACGAAAGCCCCGCTGTTGTTGTAGACGCCGTTTCCGGCAAGGCTGCTGAAGGTCACCGACGACAGGAATATACCGTGGTCGGAGTTGCCGAAGACGCTGTTATTTCCCAGCGTGACGCTGGACGAGGCGGATACCTCTATCCCGTTGCCGCCGTTGTTGCAGGCGACGTTGTCAGTGATGAGCGAGCCGCTGGAGGACGAAACGTAGATGCCGTCATCCCCGTTGCCGCAGAAGTACGACGGGTCGACCACGTTGTTGCTGGAGGTTACCAGGACCAGCCCGTCGAAGCTGTTGTTCGAGGCGTTGTTGTCGGCAAGGAGGTTGGCCGGGCTCGATACGAGCTCGATGCCGGAGTTGGAGTTGTTGTACGCTGTGTTGCTGGTCATGTTGGTCGAGTTGACCGTATCCAGATAGAACCCGAATTGCCCGTTCGAATGGCCGATGTTGTTAAAGAGCGTATTCGTGTTGGAGCCTATTAGGACGCCGAATCCTGCAAACGAGTTGTTGTAGGCAAGGTTGGAAACCAGGCGGTTGAGCAGCGCGCCGGACTGGAGGATTATTCCGTAGTTGACGTTGCTGTGGGCGGTGTTGTTCGTGAGGTTGTTGCCGTTTGCCGTGCCCACGAGGAAGAAGCCGGCCGTGTTGTTGTATGCGGTGTTGTTGGCAAGCAGGTTCGAATCCGATGAGCTGTCCAGGTTGAATCCGTAGAGCGAGTTGTTGAACGCGGTGTTGTTGACGAACAGCCCGTTGTCGGACGAGATGGTCCTCATGCCGACGCTGTAGCCGGAGACCACGCAGTTCCTTACGGTTACGTTCGTAGCGGAATTGTTCAGCAGAATGCCGTAGGTCGTTCCCGCGGTGCCGTTGTCGGTAACGCTGAAGCCCTGGCAGTCCAGGGCCACGTCCGAAGACGCTATCTTGATGCAGCTGAAGTTGGAGAGCGGGGAGGCATCGTTCGAGGCGCCGACCACGCTGCCATTCAGGAGGTATGTGCCCGGCGACGCTATTGGCGCGGGGCAGCCGTCGTTCTGCAGTATCGAGAAAACGCTGAACGGCCCGAGGCTGGCCACGCTCAGGGTATTCGTCCCGGGGTCAAGGGTTGCAGAAACCTGGGACCAGCCCGAGGCGTTGTATTTCCAGACCTCGAAGCGTTCTTCGAGGTAGCTTGCTGACTCGGTGTTCGTCCAGTGCCAGGTGATGCTGTCTATGGAAGCGTTTGACGAGGTGTTGGTGATATTCAGGTGCTTGTTCGCAAACGAGCCGGTGAAACCGGGCAGCGCGGCCGGGAGGGCGCTCCAAGTCATGTTGTATGAGCCGCCGGATACCGGGATGGTGTCGTTCAGGCTGACGTTCGTGAAGTCAGCGAAATTGCCGGCGGGGTTGTCGAATATTACCTCCCTCAGGCTGACGCTGAAGAGATTCCCGCTGAGGGCAAGGCCGACCGTGTTGTTGTAGATGTGGTGCGTGGAGACGTTCGTGGTCGCGCCGCCTATCGTTACTCCTGCCTGCGTGTTCGAGTGCGCGGTGTTGCCCGTGAGGTTGTTCCCGTTTGCAGAGGTCATGTCGAAACCTATCGCGTTGCGGTAGGCCGTGTTGTTCAGGAACGTATTGTTGTTGGCTGCCGAGACCGCGCGGAAGCCGGTTCCTGAGTTGTTGAATGCGGTGTTGTTCGCCACCAGGTTCCTGCTCGAGCTGAGGCTGAATGAGTATGCGTCGGTAGTGAGGAAAACGGTGTTGTTGGCGATTACGCTGTCGTTCGAGCCCTGGGCTATCGTGAAGCCGCCGAACGTGTTGTTCGCGACGACGTTCCTCCGGAAGGTGTTGTTCGTGCTGAAGGACGCCTGGACCCCGGTATTGGAGTTGTTGTTGAAGATGCCGTCGCTTATCAGGTTATTGTGGCACGAGCTTAGCAGCAGCCCCCTTCCTCCGTTGAAGGTGGCCGTGTTGTTGATTAAGAGGGAATTATTTGCGGATGAGCACTCGAAGCCCGCCCCCGTGTTATTGAACGCCGTGTTGTTGGTCAGGTTGTTTCCGGTGTTTGTTATTATAATGAAGCCTGTGCCGCCGTTCCTGGAGGCCAGGTTCGATTCCAGGGTGTTGTTGTCGGAGCCGATTGTGACTTCGAAGCCCTGGAGGCTGTTGTTCAGGGCGGTGTTGGCGCGGAGCGTGACATTATCCGAGCCTTCGGCCACGAAGAAACCGGCAAGGGTGTTGTTTTGGGCATAGTTGTTCAGGAAGGTCGTATTGTCGGAGCTGAACGAGTTCCGGTAGCCCAGTCCCCCGTTAGACGCGTTATTTCCCGACAGCACGTTGTTTCCGCTGAAACTGAGAAGGAAGCCGGTGCTTGTGTCGAGGGCCGTGTTGTTCGCAAGTATGTTTGAGGGGCTGAATAAGAGATTGAAGCCGACGTTCGCATCATCCGCGACATTGCCGCTCAGGTTTATTCCGGTGCTGTTCTGTATGTCGAATGCATTGGAGATGCTCGAGTGGTTCAGCGCCGTGTTGTTTGATATCAGGCTGTTATTGGAGAGGAATACGAGAAGGCCGCTGCCGGTGTTGTTGCAGAAGACGGAGTCCGTCACGGTCACGTTGGTCGAGGCATTGATTGTGAGCCCATTGCCCGTGTTGTTGCAGAAATACGAGGGGTCAATGAAGATTGAGGACGACGAGTCTACGAAAAGGCCGTCATCCCCGTTGAAAGACACGTTGTTCTCCGTGAAGTTGTTCGAAGAGACGCCGGTAAGGTAGACGCCGTTGCTGCTGCTCCCGGATACTACGTTGTTGCTGAAGCTGTTGTCCACGGCAGGGTGGAAGCCCTCGCCGAAGCCGTTCTGCAGCCAGATGCCCACGCTCGCGCCTGATATGATATTGCCCTGTATCAGATTATCGGTGCTGCCCTCGACATGGATTCCGTTTCCGCCACTCGAGGATATCCGGTTGCCCGAAAGCACGACGAAATTGGCCTCGTCGTCGGAGCCGCCGTCGCCCATCTGTACGCCGTGTCCGCCGCTGGAGGAGACGTTGTTGTCGGAGATCGTAGAGTTGTAAGCATTCACGTAAATTCCTACATCGGTGCTGTTCCCTACCACGTTCGACATGACGTTGAGGTTGGAACCGTCAAGCATCATGCCGAACCCGCCGCTCCCGTTTATGTAGTTGTTCGTCGCGGTATTGTTGAAGCCGCCATCCACCAGCCCGATTGAGCCCTGGTTAAGGAAGCGGTTATTGGAGATGGTGGAATTTTCACCTGGCTCCCATACGCCGTAAGTCCCGCCGGTGATGTTGTTGCCGCTGATGGTGTTGTTTCCTGCGGCGCCGAAAGAAAGGACGCCGCTGATGCCTGCGAAGCTGGGGTTTATCTGGTTGTTGGTTATCTGGCTGTTTTGGGGGCCGTCCACACCGATGCCGGCACTGAGGAGCTCTATGCCAGTGCCGTTGTTGAGGATGCAGTTCCGAACTGTGACGTTTGACGCGTTGATTATCACGATACTGCTGTCATCGGTCGTTGTTATGCTGTTCCCGCCGCAGTCCAGGGTTATGTTCGATGCGCTTATCAGCATGCAGGTATTGTAAGAGCCGAAGTAATACGGGAAAGGGGCTCCGCTGACGCTGGTTGTCAGGTTGTAGATCGAGTTGGAGCCCGTGATGTTGGTGCAGGCTGAAATGTCCACCGAAAAAGCAAATCCTGAGATAACCAGCAGTATCGCCAAAAATGCAAAAGGCCGCATGGGATGGAATCTGCGTTAGGCTTTAAAATCATACCGCAGTGGCAGCCACTCTGCGCTGCCTGTTAACATAAATAAAAAAATTACTTCCCGGCCTTGGCCGGAGGCTTGGCCTCGGGGGCCTTCTGGGGTGCGGCAGGCTTCTTTCCCTGCCCTTTCCTCCAGTAGAGTATGCCGCCGATGGCAAGCGCGACTAGAAGGATGATGAGGCCCGCCTGGACCATCTCCTCGCTAATCAGCGCAGGGGGCTTCTCCTCCCCGCCGCCGCTCTCGGCTTTCGGGAATGCCTTGACCTCTATGACCTTCACCACCGTGCCGTTCCTGAGCAGGGCCACGCGGTATGTGCCTTCGAACTGCAGGGGTAAGCCGAAATTGCCGTTCTCATCGGTCTTGCCCGTGAAGTTTTTGCCTGAGGGGTCGGTGATTACGAAGTCGCAGTCAGTGCAAACCTCGCCGTCCTCCTTCGCCTCGCAGGTCTTCTCGTCGCCGACAAGGCCGGTCGATGGGCAGGTTACGTCCGCCTGCACGCACGCATTTGAGATGCACCGCTCCCCCGCATCGCAGTCGCTGTCCGCGCAGCACTCGAAGCTGACGCAGGCATGGTCCATTATAGTGCCGCAGGCGCACTGCACGTCCTTGCAGCTTCCGCCCGCCTGGCCGGGGGCTATTTCGCAGAACTGCGCAGGCAGGCAGTCGGAGTTTTCATCGCATTCGAAGGCCTCGACGCACTCGTGGCCTACGCACTGCAGACCCTGCGGGCAGTCGCTGTCCGACGTGCATTCATAAGGCTCGCAGGAGTGGTCCACTGCCTGGCCGCCCTCGCAATAGAGGGGCACGCACTGCTGTGCGACGCACTGCTCGGTATCGAGACAGTCCAGGTCGGATGCGCATTCAGCGCAGGCTCCGCACGCGGCGAATCCTGATGCGTCCCCGCTGAGGCCGCCAGAAGACACTTCCATGGAAACATCTATGTCGCACGTGCCGAAGTACGCCTCGCCGGACTCGTTGGTGTATCTGGGGCTGAACTCCGTGCCGTGGGTGGCGTCGGTTCCTTCAACGAACGCGTCCGCGACAGGGTCGCCGCCGTCTTTCACCCTCACGATGAATCCGTTGCAGGACGGCGCGAGAGCTACTGAGAGCGCCTCACCGGACGGAGCGCCCCCATCATCGGGGGAAGGCTGGGGGTTGTTCTGCAGGATGGCGAAATCGCTGAAGGTGCTGACGTTCGCAAGGGACAGCGTGTTAGCCGTGATGTCCGGCGTTCCGTTCACTACGGCCCAGCCGCCCGCATCGAATTCCCAGAGCCTGAACGTGGCTTCATTGTAGCCCGCCGTCTCCGAGTCAAGCCAGTGCCATGTGATGTTGTCTATCGAAGTCGAGCCGAACCACAGCGTTATGTTGGCGAACTTGCCCCTGAAGCTGACCTGGTTGATGGGGAGAGGAGGGGGCGCAGGCTGGTTATCCCAGCTTATGCTGTGGAAGCCGTCCAGCTCCACCTGGTCCGTGATGGAGAGGTTCGTGTAGTTCGAAAATCCGCCGGAGGGGTTGTCGAAGACATTCCCGGCCATCGAGTAATTGAACGGGTTGCCGAAGGCGGATTCCACCGCTAGGTCAAGCGTGTTGTTGTAATAGTGGTTCGAGACAAGCGCCGTTCCGTTTGAATCGAAGAGGTAAAGGCCGTTCGCGGCGTTGCCAAAGAGCGTGTTGTTCTGCAGGGTGTTGGCAGGGCTTGCGTCGACGGAGATACCGTCCGCACCGTTGCCGTCAACGATGTTGTCGCTTATGATATTGCCTCCCGAGGCGCCGGTGACCGCAATGCCGTCGAGGCTGTTGTTCGAGATGTTGCTGAGGTAGAAGATGGTTGAGTTAATATTGGAGACGAGGATTCCGTTCAGGCCGTTTCCGAAAATGACGTTAGGGCCGTATATGCCTCCGGAATCGTTGTACGCCGCAAGGCCGTTGCCTCCGTTCGAGAAGATGACGTTGGAGTCGAATATGCTGCCCCCGCTGTCATCGGAGTATATGCCGTCCCCGGAGTTTCCGCCGATGATGTTGCCGATAGGTATCTTGCCCCCGCTTGAGACCATCGTGATGCCGTTGCCGGAGTTGCCCGAGACGTTGTTGTATTGAGGGATGCCGCCCGGGCTCGAGAAGAACGCCATGCCATCCAGTCCGTTCGAGGTTATGGTTGCGTTTTGCGGGATGCCGCCCGGGCTGGACGTGAAGAGCATGCCGTAGCCGCCGTTTCCGGAGGCTGTGTCGTACGTCATGAGGTAGGAAGAGCTCGTGCCGAAGTCGAAGCCGTCGCCCGTGTTGCCTGAGGCGTTGTTGGAGAGGAAAACGCCGCCCAACGAGCCTGACAGGAAGAATCCATCCGCGCCGTTGCCTGAAGCGCTGTTCGTGGAAAGGTTGGCGCTTGGGGTGGACAGGAGCCTGAAGCCCGAAACCGAATTGGACGATGCGTTATTGCCGCTAAGCGTGTTGTTGGCCGAGCCGGTGAGGATGACCCCGCTGAAGCTGTTTCCTGACGCGTTGTTGCCGGAAAGACGGATGCCCGTACCGCCTGAGACCAGGAAGCCGTTGATAGAATTGCCCGAGCCGGCATTTGCCGTCAGGTTGACTCCGGTCCCGTTGTTGATGATGAATCCGCTCCCGCCGCTGCCGCTCGCCGAGTTCCCGGAAAACGAGAGGGAAACGCCGTCCGCGGCGGTGAAGCCGTTGTTCCCGTTGGCCGTGGCGTTGCTCGAAGAGACGGAACTCGAATTGACGTTGTCGAACTCGACCCCGTTCTGGGTGTTGCCGCTGAATGAGTTGCCGGCGAGGGTGAGGCCCGTGGAATCCTCCGCGTAGAGGCCGTCGTTCGTGTTGTTGCAGGCGACGGAATCGGAGACCGAGTTGCCCGAAGCGCCGGTTATCGTGATGCCGTTGCCCGTGTTGTTGCAGAAGAACGACGGGTCCACGGAATTGCCATCCGAATCGACGAGCAGGCCGTCTACAGAGTTGAACGAGCCGGTGACGTCAGTAAGCGCGTTGAAGTCCGCTCCGGAATCCAGCAGGAACCCGTAGGTGTTGTTCTCGGCGCGGTCACCGAAGAAGGTGTTGCTGTCGCTCTGGATGAGAAAGCCCTCGTCGTCGTTGTCGGACGCGTAGTTGTCCGAGAAATCAGTGCTGGTGGCGCCGCTGAAGGCGTAGAAGCCGGGCCCGATGGACCTCGTGGCGTTGTTCGCTGAGAGCGTGTTGGAGCCGGAGTTTACGAAGAACCCGGCGCCATTGTTGAGGTCCGCGAGGTTGCCGCTAAGGTTGTGGCTCCCGGAGGACATGAAAAATCCGGTGTTGGAGTTGTTGTATGCGAAATTCGAGAGGAACGTGTCGCCGGTCGCACCCAGCCGCGCGAGGAAGCCGGGGTCCGAGCTGTGGGCTGCGGTGTTGCCGGTGAGGCGGTTGCCTGAGCCGCCCTCAAGAAGGAATCCCTGCTGGCCGCTGTTGTTCGCGGTGTTGCCAGTGAAATTGTTGCTGGAGCCCGAGACGTTGAAGCCGATGTTGTCGTCGAGCGCTATGTTGGATGCGAGCGAGTTCCCGCTCGCGGAAACCCTGAATCCGGAGAGCGGGTGGTTGGTCGCGTTGTTGGAGACGAGGGAGTTGCCGCTTGCAGAGAGCAGGAAGAATCCGTGCATAGAGTTGTCGTATGCCCTGTTGCTCGAGAGGACGTTGCTGTCGGAACCGAATACTATGAAGGCGGCATCGCTGTCCGACCCGGCGAAAGTGTTGTTGAACGCGACGTTCGAGCTGATGTTGTTCCCGCTGCTGTTGAAGGTTATGAAGAAGCCGTTGTGGGTGTTGTTGAAGGCGGTGTTGTTGTACACGAGGGAGGAGTGGGTGTTCTCGAGTATAATGCCCTGGGTGTAGTTGGTGATGACGCAGTTTTTAATCGTCACATTGCTTATGGGGGCGGCGGACGACTCTTCAGCCGCGATGCCGGCAGTAGGGGCTCCGGCGCCGGTGAGCGTGAATCCTTTGCAGTCGAGAGCCACGTTCGAGACAGATATCCTCAGGCATACGTTTCCGACGATATTCGGGTATCCGGATATGTTAGCTCCGGCAATAGCGCCCGTCAATTCGTAGGTGTCGGACGAGCTGATATTCATGCAGCCGGTAACGTTGGCAAGGGAAAACGAAAGGCCCGCAAGCATCATCAGCGCTATAACAGCCGGGAGTCGCATGGTGCTGATATAAATGGTAAAGTTATTAAGGATTAGGACGGCCGAAAGAGTTTCGGTTTGACGCCGGAGGAACATACCTTTATAAATTTTATCCGAGTTAGCGAACCACGACCAGTAAAGTATGCCGATAGCTAATCGGCGGAGTAGATTCCCATGACGAACGAATATCAGATGGGATGCCCCGAGTGCAGCATGAGCCACGGGATGAACTCTACGCTCTCCAAGGGGGAGAACGAGTTCAGGTGCACATCAAACCCGGCTCACAAGTTCAAGCTGGATTCGAGCGGCTTCCTGAGATCCCTCTGAAAGGGATGGACGGAGCGGAAATCCTTTCTTTCTGTTATATATTGCCCTGCCTCATTTGTCAAGCACTTTCTCGCACCTGAAGACATACGTCACTAACCAGTCATCTGCCTGGTTCACGTTGTAGTCCCGGGTGTAGGCCCAGCAGTCCTTGAGGAGGCCGTTCTCCTGCTGGTAGAAGTAATTGATGTCGAACGCGTCGGAGCCGGTATATGAGTCGAGAGGCGTGGTTTTCGCCTTGAAGATTGCGGCGCCGTATGCCTTTTTGACATCATCTGCCTGGTCTTCGAATACTGTATAGCCGAACGCCTCGATGGAGGCGATTGCCTTCCCGTCGAATTTCACGTCATCAGCTGGCGCGTCGTAAGCCAGGCCTCCGGGCTGGAGGGTCTTCCTGACCCAGGTGTAGTTCTTCTGGATGAAAGAGCCGTCGTTCTCGCGGTAGAAGTCGCTCTCGGTCCTCGCCATGGCGTCATAGAGGAGCTGGGATACGGACTTGGTGGTTGGCGTGGCGAGGGGCTCTTCCGGCGGCGCTGCCGGCGGTGTCGCGTTGGTTTCCGGTTCCCCGTTTCCTGTTTCGTTGGCGGTGGTGCATTCGTACTCGCATACGCAGTTGGGGTAGGTGCCGGATATCTTCCATTCCCCGACGCACTGGATGTGCGGCAGTGTGAGGCAGTATTCCGAGCATGCCATCGCCGGCGGCGTTGCGTTGGGCTGGGCTGGCGGAGTCTGGACCGGCCCGGTCTGGTTTCCGGCAGGTGGAGTTGCGCAACCTGCGAACAGCAGGGCTCCGGCTAACAAAAGCATCAGCAGTCTCATGGGAACGCACCGTACATTATCTTGCAGCTTATATCGTAAACCGTGAATGCCGCGCCCGTCCCGGTCTGGAGCTCCTCCGAGGTCAGGACCGTGCAGTCTTCTATTATCTGCGTACCTTCGGGGTGCGGGTCGAACTCCACGTCGAACTTACCGGACGGGAGCGGGCCGGGCGAAGACAGGAACACCGCGGTCCCGTATATTCTCGGCGGGCCGCTGAGGTTCTGGGGCTGGTATGTCTTGAATCCGAACCCCCTCAGGCTGTCCTCGTAACGGCCATCGAAGCGGACTGAGGATGCCCTCAGGTCGTTTTCCTTGAGCGGGACGCTGTCGGGCGGCATGCCGAACGAGCCCAGGGCCCACTGGTATGCCTTTATGTCGTATTTGCCGGTTTCAACTTCCTGGTAGAAGCGCGAATCTGCCCTCAGCACTCCTTCGTCGAGGAGCTGCCCCACGCTCTTGTTGGTCACGTTTGCCTCCGCTTCCGGTTCGGCCTGGGATGGCTCCTCAGGAGCTGCGGCAAGAGGAGCCTCATCTTCAGGCGCGGCGGCCGGCTCCTCAGGCGGAGGCTCAGGCGCGGCAGGGGTGGCTGGCCTGCCTCCGAAGAGCAGGAAAACAGCTGCCGCCAGCCCGACTATCAGCAGGCCCACAAGCAGCAGTTCGCGTAAACCCAGATGGCCGTCCATGGGCATCACATCGTCCGAGCAGGTTAAAATAGCTTTTCATCGGCGGATGCCGTAAATCTTTATAAATCTACCAGCGCTAATCTGGTCCGACCAGTAAAAAAACAGGTGTTTCCATGCCGGCGTGCCCGCATTGCCATATATACAAGGGTCTTTGGTCGCCGCTCGCCCAGAACGAGAGCGGCCAGTTTGTCTGCAGGATAAATGTGTCGCACCGGTTCACCCGCGACCGGGACGGCAACTTCCATTCGGTGGAAAACGGCTGATTCATGTTGGGATGCCGAAAGCGCTGTCAGGGGTGGCGTTGCGCAACATTTAAATAGAAGAAATGCCACATATATACAGGGATTATCCTCCATGATGTGTTAAGATGCGCCCCCCGGAGAGAAAGCTAGCAGGACCCGGAGCGGAACCCGCGCCGGCAGAAAAGAAACGCTTCCTCGGCAGGGCGACCCTTGTGAGCGGCCTCATGGTGCAGGACAGGGAACCCGGCAGGAATCCGGTGGAAGAGCAGATATGGCAGAGCCTTATCATAAAAGAGTCCATGATGTTCATCGTCCAGGGCCTCAGGGACAAGAACGCCTTCGAGGCGCGCGTCGTGGGTATTGCCAGGGACATACTCGC
This sequence comes from Microcaldota archaeon, assembly GCA_040754495.1. Taxonomy (GTDB): domain Archaea; phylum Micrarchaeota; class Micrarchaeia; order Anstonellales; family Bilamarchaeaceae; genus Bilamarchaeum. The sequence goes on along the minus strand of JBFMCO010000056.1, from coordinate 43,083 downwards.
CAGGAGGGCAAGCGCCCCGCAGGCCTCCGCGAAGGCGCCTGAAAACGAGCAGGCGCCGGCGGACATCAAGGAAGCCCTTTATGCTGCCCTCCGCAGGATAGGCGTGGAGGGCGAGATAGTCGGGGAGAGAAGGAACGACTCCAGAGTCCAGTTCAAGGTCGCGATAGGCGCTGACACTTACACGGTTCCCCTCAAAGACGCGATAATGGAAAGCGGGGACCCGGTAGGCGAAGTGGAGAAGATTGCCCGCATCGTCTCCATCGGGACGACCGCCAGTACGCGCAGGGAGGAGGCGCTCAGGAAGAGGCGCAATTCCCGCCCGCCTGCGGCCCCGCTCCAGGTCGCTGAGGAGCAGCTCGAGAGCCGGAAGGTCATGTACGACGGGCCGGCCGAGGGCAACAATCATTCGCAGTTCACCTACATGGTCGACGGGATGGAGAGCACCATCTGGGCCCCGTCCGAGCTGAAAGGCAAGGCGCTTCTCGAATTCATAGACAGGAAGATATTCGACATGCACCTGCAGTACGGGAAGGCGTTCGACGCGCAGGTTCTCGAGCAGGCCGCCCTGGAGATGCCGGCCACGAAGACGCTGGAAAATATCGCGGACCTGCGCGTGCGCGCGGTCGCAAAGGCGATTTATCACCTCGTCTGCACCGCGAACATAGAAGCGGAGATGGTCCCGGAGGAATACCGGGCGGCATTCAGCGAGATGAGAAGCTCGGCGATATTCGGGCGCTTCATGGACATACGGCGCGAGGGCGTGCTCAGCGAGGAGGACTGGGAGCAGTTCTGGTCCGCCTTCGAATGCCTCGACCACCCCGGCCACAAGATGGTGCGGGCGCATTACCTGAAGTACAGGAAGGAAGACGGCACGCTCGGGGAGGATGAGAAGGCGATACTTTCCGACACGCTGAGGCTCCACGGGGGCCCGGTCAATAGCATGGGCGAAAGGGCCCTCCGCAACATAGCAGACGCTTACGGCCTCATCGCGGACGCGGAAGGCATAGAGAGCTGGAACATTGAGGCGCTCAGGGCGAGGCACTTCTCGATGATGTACGCCATCAGGAAGGCAGCGATGGCCTACGGGAACGCCCTCGACTTATAATCAGCCCGTTTTCCGCCCGGCTATCCTTGCCAGCTCTTCCACTGCGTTGTTCCCAGGAACGATTATCGATGGAGCAGGTGACAGCGTCTCGAGAACGAAGTTCGAGGGATGCACAAGGGCCATGAGGCTGTCGAGGCCGAAGCGCTCCAGGACGGCCCGGACCTCTTTTTCTGTGTAGATTGTTCCGTGCGGGGTGAGGCGCTCCACCATTCCCAGGAGCGCCGAGACCTGGGATTCAGCGGCGATTCTCTCCTCGACCGGGCCGGACGTGAAGCACTTCAGCTCCTGCGTCCTGAGATAAGACGGGGCGATGTCGAGGAAAAACACGGGGAGCCTCCCATGGCTGATTGCGAACTTGGCTGAGACCGAGACGTCATTTATGGATATGTCCCTGAGCGCCACCTCCCCGGTGGACCACGCGAGGATTTCCACGCTTACGCTGGGCCCATTCCCCCTGCCGTTTCCATAGGTCTGGCTCACCAGGTCCTGCATTGCCTGGACCTCCGCCATGAACGTTCCCGGAGGGAGCGACGAGGGCGCTCTCCTTTCTTCCGGGGCAGGCGCTCCGGCCGGCTGCTCCACGCCCGCCGGAGCGGGCATTTCCCTGGCAGCCTGGCCGGCCCTGACCGTAAGGAAAAGCTCGACATAATCGCGCGTCATCTCGACAATCAGGTCCGGGTTCGAGATTTCGGAGAGGCTGGCCGGGCGGGAGCCTGGCCTGTTGGCAGAATAGACCTCGACGCAGATGGTGGCGAGAGCATGCAGGTCGTCGGCGTTCTTCGAATGCTGGAGCATCTGGGCGAATTCGAGCAGGAATTCCGTGCTCGTGAGGAGGCCGGTTTTTTCTGCCTGGAGCGCCTTTACAAGCTCGCCGACCCTCGGGATGAGGTCGAGGTCTGAACCGACTTCGAAGCTCAGGCCCCTCAGGAGGCTGCCGGCAACGAGGGCAGACGCATCCTCCTCGCAAACCCCGGCGCCCTGGACGAATTTGACTGCTGAATCGGCAATAGTGACGCCGATGCCAAGCTCCACGGACCTGTCCTTGAACCGGTCCAGCATCGGCTTGAGCTGTGCCGAGCGAATGATGCCGCCGAGGGCCTCCCTTACCCTAAGCCCCCCGTCTGCCTCTACCTTGACCATGAGTATCGTGTATAGTAATGATAGAATATGATTATAAAGATTGTTATCAAAAATCGAAGTTTGCGGTTTATAAGCCCGGGACCGGAAACCCTGAACCCGAAACCGGAAACCATCTGCGCAAAAAGCGGATAACAGAAGAAGTGCAGATGTAAGCCCCCGCGGGGATTTGAACCCCGGACCTCGTCCTTACCAAGGACGCGCGCTACCGTGACGCCCGGCTTTTGTTTGAAACGACCCAAAACCCGAAGGGTTTTCATCAGGCGGTTTTGGACCGCCTTTTCCCAAAAGGCGGACTGCGCTACAGGGGCAAGACTCAGGAAACCCTGATGTTTCTGAGATTCCACCAATAGGTTTCCCGTCGCAGGTTTCCAGTTTTGCCGTCCCTTCCGGATACAGGAAACTGGATGCTGGAATCTGATTTGACCGATTGGGTTTTTATTAATGCCCTCGCATACAAAGGCGGGGGGACCGGAGGCGGTCTTATGGACGGACAGGACGAGATAATATTCACCGGGGCGTACAAGGATTTCAGGCTCGGCATCAGGTTCGACTTATCCGGGAAAACTCCGGCGGACGCCGCAGGGGCGCTCGGATACGTCAGCGAAATGATAGAGCCGTACGCTTTCAAATTCTCCGGCATCGACATGGCCGCGATAGAAAAGCTTGCCGAGCCGAAGGGGAATGGACCCGGCGCGGTTGCGGCGTTCTTCGATGGCATCGCGCCCGGCGAGCTTCGGGCGAAGCTCCTTGCCACGCTGCCGAAGCCCGGACTGATTCCTGCTGCGGAATCCTATCTCCTCAACCGGCTCCTCGCCAAAGCAGGGGTGCAGTTCAAAACGCCCCCGTCAGAGTCGCTCAAGCCGGTCGAGGAGGAGACGGGGGATTTCATAGGGTTCATAGGGAAATACGGGCAGTGGGTCGCGATAAAGAAGCTCGGGCTGGAAAAGGTGCAGGACTATGAGGTGTCCGGAATCCTGAGCGGGATAAACCACACCATAGTGAACAAGGCGTTCGATTTTGCCGGAGCCAAAACGGGCGCGGACGGAGGCGCCGAAGGAGGCAAGAGGAAGTCGTTCGGAAACCTGGCGGAGGCCATGCGCGGGATGGATGCCGGGACCGGTGCGTTCTCCCTGTGCAGGAGGCTGGAAAAAATCGGTTACAAGCCGTATGCGAGCCCCGAGATGCTCACTGAAGCGTATCCGGACATAAAGCCCCCTAAGGTCAGGGGAAGGAAGCCGAAAGGATAAGGTGTTGACATGGGAAAGGGAACAGGACATGGCAAGATTATAATATTCGGGGAGCATTTCGTGGTCTACGGCGCGCCTGCCGTCGCGGCAGGGATTTCGAACACCGCGAACGTAGAGGTCAGGAAGTCCGACAAGAACAGGATAATAACGAAGCAGAGGGTGGTCGAGGAGCTGAGCCTTGCCGGCATAGCCAGCGTGCTCTCCGCGATGGGCATAAAGGAAAGCTATGACGTCCACCTGACCGGAGACCTTCCGACCGAGGGCGGCCTCGGCTCGTCCGCAGCGTTCTGCGTCGGCCTCGTCAGGGCGCTTGCCGACGAGAAGCGGCTGCATCTGGAGCCCGAGCAGGTCAACCGCTACGCTTACGAGGGCGAGAAGGCCTTCCACGGGAACCCGAGCGGCATAGACAATTATATCGCCACGCACCGGGGAGTCCTGGAATTCACGAGGGGGAGAACGCCGCTCGAGAACAAGTTCATGAAGCTTGAGCTGGAGAGGCCGCTGGATTTCGTGGTCTCGATGACTGGCAAGATAGGCTCGACGCCGAAGATGATAGAGGCGGTGCGCAGGTTCAAGGAGGCGGACGAGGGGGAGTTCCAGCAGCTCAGGGACGAGTATTTCAAGATAGCAACCGAGGGCAGGAAGTTCATAGAGAAGGGAAAGATTGACGAAATCGGGAGCCTGATGAACGCGAACCAGGCCCTTCTCTCGGAGCTTGGCGTATCAGATGAGAGGAACGACAGGATAGCCGCGCTCGCAACTGAGGCAGGAGCCCTTGGTGCCAAGCTCACCGGGGGCGGAGGGGGCGGAAGCTGCATCGCCCTTGCCAAAGACAGGAAGCATGCGGAATCGATAGCCGCCGCGCTCAGCAGGGAAGGATTCGTTTCCTTCGCCACGAGCGTAGACAGCAAGCCGCGCTAAGAGCGCCTGCCGAACCGGCACCTCCCGCAAGGCTCTTTCACGCCCACGCGGTGGCAGAGCTGGTTGAGCGGGCAGATTCCGCACTTGGGCCGCGGCGGCGTGCATACGGTCTGCCCGAAGGCGACGAAATCGCGGTTCAGGGTGCGAAGGTATTTCCCCGGGACGGCTTTCAAAAGCGCGCGCTCAGTCTCCTCCGGCTTTTTCGTCCTGACGATGCCGAGCCGGTTGCTTATCCTGTGCACGTGGACGTCCACTCCGAGTGCGCTTTTCCCGAATGCGCGGGCAAGGACGATGTTGGCGGTCTTCCGGCCGACGCCCGGCAATGCGAGCATGCCTTCAATTGTGTCCGGCACGCGCCCGCCGCTAGCCGCAACCATGCGGCAGATAGCGAGAAGGTTCTTCGCCTTCACGCGATAGAATCCGACGCCATAAAGGACCTTCTCGAGCCTTTTTTGGCCTAGCGCGAGGATTTGGTCCGGCGTGCCGGCTTCCATGAAAAGGCGCTCGACCGCGTCAATCGTGGTCCCGTCCTTCGTGCGCGCGGACAGCATGGTGAATACGAGTATCTTGAAAGGGCTGCCCCTCGTCCGGCGCTCCGCATGAAAGACCGGCGCACCGCGCTTTGCAGCTTCGGCATGCATGCGCCCGAGCATCCATCCCACCCTCTCAAGGGCGGCCTTGTTGCGCATGGGAGCAAGAGGACGCGGATTGTTTAAAAATGCGAGCTGCAATCTCCATTCGACGAATTTTACTTGTTCAGGCAGCGCCTTATCTTTTCTCATTTACCTGTGTGCATAGTACGGGCTTCCCGGAAAAGACCGCCTCGATGCGCTCCGGGTGCGAGCCGTTCACTATGTATGCTACCGTGTCGAGGGCGAGCAGCTCCTCAATTTTTCCTTTCATGCCGCCCGTAACGTCGTTCGCCGTGTGCTTGAGGTGCTTCGACACTTCCGCGAAGTTCGAGCGCGTGATAAGCGGGACGACGTTGCCTTTTTCGTCCAGGACGCCGTCCACGTCAGTCGCCAGCACGAGCATCTCCGCGCCCTTGCCCAGGTATGAGACTATCTGGTCACCGGAGCAGGGATAGCCGCCAAGGAGCGTGTCCGGGGCCATGTCCCCGTAGAGCACCGGCAGGTAGCCGCCCTGCAAATAATCGGTGACGAGCCTGACATCGAAGCGGGAGATGCGCTTGTCCCTGAGTCCAAGGACGACAGCAGGCGGGAGCGGCACCGCAGGGGCGCCGTTCCCTATCAGAGCCCGGACAATCATGAGAGACAGCTCGCTGCAGGCGGCGTGCGTGTCCGCGTATCCCACGCGGTGGAGGGCGTTCTTCACTCCCTCGCCTATGCCGTGGTTTATCACGAGCGCATGGCCGAAAGAGCCCGCCCCATGGACAAGCACGAGGTCGCGCGCTCCCCTTCGCCATATCGCCGCGACGGCCTTCGCGAGCTTTTCGATGTTCTCCGGCCTCGCCTTCATGTAGCCGGATTTGTCGGTGATGATGCTGCCCCCTATTTTCACTATCCTCATGGTAAGTGTTCGGAGGCAAGCGATAAAAGCTTTCGGCCCCGGCCGGGGGGTTTTTAAAGTGAAAAAAATATTACATGTCATGCGGGTTCTTTTGGCCATAACCGGAGCCTCCGGCCTTCAGTACGCCGGCAGGATGGTTTCCGTCCTGCGCGGGATTAGGGAGGCGGAGACGAAGGTGGTCATAAGCTCCGGGGCGAGGAAAGTCGCTGCGATGGAGGGTTTTGCCCTCCCGGAAGCGGATTACGCCGAGGATGATTTGTCCTGCCCCTTCGCCTCGGGTTCCAGCGCCGCGGACGCCATGGTCGTGATACCGTGCTCCATGAGGAGCCTCGGCGAGATAGCTTCCGGGAGCGGCTCCGGGCTCATCCCCCGCGCGGCAGAGGTGGCGCTCAAGGAGAGGAAGAAGCTGATACTCGTTGTGCGCGAGACGCCGTATTCGCTGATAGGCATAAGGAACATGGAAACGGTAACGCTCGCGGGGGCGGTCGTGCTGCCTGCGTCGCCCGGCTTCTACGGCCGGCCGCAAAGCGTGGATGACTTGATAGACTTCGTGGCGGCGCGGGTTCTGGACCAGCTCGGCCTGGAGCATAGTCTCGGAAAAAGGTGGGAAGGATGACGTCTTTCAGGGATTTTTTGCAGAGGCTGCGGAAGGAGGGGAGGATGAGGACGGCCAGGAAGGCGGTTCCGAAGAACCTGGAGCTTGCGGGCCTGATGCACGCGACGGACGGCAACCCGCTTTATGTGCCGGAGGTAACAGGTTCAAAATTCCCCGCCGCCGGGAACGTGTTCTCCACGAGGGAGCTTGTCTGCGATTATCTGGGCGTCCCGAAGGAAGGGCTGATGCAGAGGCTTGTGCAGGCCATCAACAATCCAACAAAGCCCGAGACCGTCCCAGGGGGGCCGGTTCTCGAAAACAGCACCGACGAGGTGGACCTGGGCTCCCTCCCGATACCGCTGCATGCGGAAAGGGACGGCGGGCCGTACCTGTCGTCTGCGGTCGTCGTGGCGCAGGATGAGGAGCTCGGGCGGAACCTGTCGTTCCACAGGATGATGGTCATAGGCAGGGACAAGGCGGTAATCCGCATCCTGCCCAGGCACCTGAACGAGTTCATCGGCAGGGCGGGCGGGGAGCTTGATGTCGCGGTGATAGTCGGGGCTCCCATCAACGTCCTTCTCTCGGCCGCGACTTCGGTGAAGCTCGGGCAGGACGAGCTGGAGTTCGCGAATACCCTCTCGCCAGTGAAGACGGTGAGGCTGCGCAACGGAATCGGGGTGCCGGCCGATTGCGAGTTCGCATTCGAAGCGAGGATAACGGAGGAGCAGCATGACGAAGGCCCGTTTATTGACCTCACCGAGACGTATGATGTCGTGAGGAAGCAGCGGGTCATGCGCTTCACGAGGATGTATCACAGGGACGGCGCAATCTGGCATATCCTCCTTCCGGGAGGCCTCGAGCACAAGGTGCTGATGGGCATGCCCAAGGAGCCGACGATTTACAACGAGGTGGGCAAGGTCTGCGATTGCAGGCGCGTGAACATCACCCCGGGCGGATGCTCCTGGCTCCATGCGGTCGTTTCGATAAAAAAGGGGGGAGAGGGGGACGGAAAAAAGGCCATAGAAGCGGCATTTGCCGGCCACAAGTCCCTGAAGCACGTGGTAATTGTGGATGATGATATAGACGTGGACGACCCTAGCGAGGTCGAATGGGCGATAGCTACACGGCTCCAGGCGGACAAGGGCGTCGTGATAAAAACAGGGCAGAAAGGCTCCTCGCTGGACCCCAGCGCGGACCCGCACACCTACGACACGGCCAAGATGGGCATGGATGCCACGAAGCCGCTCGTCGCGCACGGCAAGAACTTCACGAAGGCCGGATGGAAGAAGGTCGAGCCGGGAGAGTATTTGTGATCGATGCGGAAGGACTGATTGGATGGAGCTGAGCAAAGAAGAGCAGGCGATGTTCGACGGCGAGAGGGGGGAGGCCGCGCGCGAGTCAATGGAGATACTCGTCGCGCTCGGCCGGATTTATTGCGCGGAAAGGATGGTGCCCGTGTCCAGCGCGCAGGTCTCCGGCGTGTCCTTCAAGACGATAGGGCAGGCCGGCCTGGAGTACCTGCAGGGCCTTGCAATCAAGGGGGCGCGCACGCGCATCCCGACGTTCCTGAATCCGGCTGGCATGGACGCGGAGCAGTGGAAGGAGATGGGGGTGCCGGAGGATTTCGCGATGAAGCAGATAGCCATCCTCGACGCGTATTCCGGGATGGGCATCATGAAGACATGCACCTGCACGCCGTATTTCATCGGCATACGGCCCGGAAGGGGCGAGCATGTCGCATGGGCCGAATCCAGCGCAGTCGCCTTCGCCAATTCGGTGCTCGGGGCGTGCACGAACAGGGAGGGAGGCCCGTCAGCGCTCGCCGCCGCGATATGCGGGGTGACGCCGTACTACGGGCTGCATGCGCCTGAGAACAGGGTCGCGAGGCTCGTCGTGGACGTGTCCGGCTGCGAGCTCCGGACCACCGCTGATTTCGGGGCGCTGGGCTATGCTATCGGCTCGATGGCGAAGGACAGGTATCCTGCATTCACCGGGATGAACCGCGCGAGCGAGGAGCAGCTCAAGGTCCTTGGCGCATCCATGGCCGCCACAGGCTCAGTCCCGCTGTTCTTCGCAAAAGGCATCACGCCCGAGTGGAGCGTGGCGGAGGACGCGGAGGCCGTGCCATTTGGCGCAAAGGAGCTTGCCGCGGAGAAAGGGAGGATGGATTGCGCCGCGAAGCCCGACCTCGTTACCATCGGCTGCCCGCACGCATCGCTCAACGAGATACGGGAGGTGGCGCGCATGGTCTCCGAAAGAAAGCCCACCTGCGGATTCTGGGTATGCACCGCGAGGAAGACGAAGGACGAGGCCGTGAGGCTGGGGTATGCGCGGGATATCGAAGCAGCGGGCGGGAAGGTTGTTGCCGACACCTGCATGGTTGTCTGCCCGCTCGAGCAGATGGGCTATCGCGTCACTGGAACGAACTCCGGGAAGGCTGCAAAATACCTCCCGAACCTCTGCAGGCAGCGCGTGGCCTTCGGGGACATCGGGGACATCCTTTACAGGTGATGACATGGAGATGACCGCAAGGCCGATTTCAAGGGGGAAGGCGTCCGGCCCGGCGCTGCTTTCGGCAGAGCCGGTCGGGTTCCTCGGCGGCGTGGACCCCGCAACCGGGAACGTCATCGAGAAGAACCATCCGCTCGAGGGGAAAAACGTCGCCGGCAAAGTGCTCGTGTTCCCCAACGGCAAGGGCTCCACGGTCGGGTCCTACGTGATGCTCCAGCTTGCGAAGGGCGGCCGCGCGCCTGCTGCGATAATCAACATCAGCGCAGAGCCGATAATCGCGGTGGGCGCGATAATATCGAGGATACCCATGGTGGACATGCCCGGCGGGGACATCTACGCCCTCATAAAGGATGGCCAGATGCTTGAAGTCGACGGGAGCGCGGGCGCGATAAGGACGCTCAGGCGAGTTCAGGAGTGAGAATCCACTTCACCTTCCACCGCTCCTCCTTCACGAGGCACACGCATGCGCCCATGCGGAACGAGATGGTTTCGTGTTCGGGGTTTCCGGTTATGAGGAGGGAGGCGAGCCGGGAGAGGTGCGGCATGTGGCCAACGAGCATGACGCTCCGTCCCTGGCCCTCTACAAAATCGCGCGCAATCGCCGGGTCGTCGTTCGGCTTGAGGCCCTGCATCTCGAGCGAGCGTGAGCGCAATGCAGAGGAGAAGATGTCGGCAGTCTGCTTCGCCCTTAGCTTTTGCGAATGGAAAACCTCGTCGGGCCTGATTCCGGATTCCGCAAGGCGCCTTGCGACCTTGCCCGCCTCCTTCTTCCCCCTTTCGCTCAGCGGCCGCTCGGGGTCTTCCGCTTCGCTCTTTGCCTCGCCGTGCTGGACAAGATAAAGCTCCATGAAGAGAATAAAAAAGAGAAAATTAAAGAGAGGGGCGGTTCAGCACTGCCTGCAGGTTGCCCTCGGCCGCACGTGCCGCCTCGAATACCATCTCATCACACGGTTGATATCCCAATCGGTCTTAAGTATCCACCCGAACATCCTGGTCACCCGGTCGCCGCGCGCACCATTAGCGCAGAACACTGCCTCAAGCCCCCGGAACCCTGAAACCTGGATACCGGTAGCGGAGACGGCACAAAGCCTGAATCCTGTCTGCGCGACCCAAAGGTGCGCAACTTTTGCATGGGGTTCTACCGTACGCTGGCAGGATTTAAAAATATATCTATCATCCGGCGTGCCGGATGAGCAGTAAGACCAAGGTTTTTCGGAAAACTGTGGAAAACCACAGCAAAGAGGAGGAAAAAGAGGGAAAAATCAGCCGATGCTGCCTTCCACGCATTTCTTGTTGTTCTGGCTGCAGATGTAGCCGTCCGGGCAGGAGGTGATTTTGTCCCGGACTTCGTCCCCGTAGCAGTAGTATTCCTGTATGGTATAATCGTCGAAGCAGTTGTCCTCGAACGAATCGCCTCCGGCCGACGCCACGCCCCTCTTGAAATAATTCAGGCCGTCGTCCGTGTCGCTGCATAGGCTGTCGACGCACCTGCCCTGGACGCATTTCATGCCGCTGTCGCAGGGGACCGTTTCGGTCACCGCAGTGCCGTTCTCAAGGCAGTAGTTCTCGTTGATGTAAGCCTCGTTCTCGCAAAAATCCGTTTGGTCGAATGGGGTGTTTAGCCCCTTGGTCACTATCGTCCTTCCCTTGACCTCGGTATCGTTGCCGGAGTCGGTCTCGCTGCACTCGAAAGGCTGCCAAACGCAGGCGCCGTTTTCGCAGCCGTAGCCGGCATCGCACGGCGTGTTTATCGCCTCGGCCTTCCCGTCCCTGCAGTAGTATTCCTTCACGACGCGGAACTCGACGCACGAATCGGAATATGCCGTGCCGTTCCAGGTCACGTTCCCCTTCACGCCTGCATCAGGCTGGAGGGGGCCGACGCATCCCGGCTCGACCGGCGGCGTCACGTTCTCCGGCGGCGGTGGCGGGGGCAGCGGCGCGCACGCGCCGTCCTTGCATTCCTCGCCTTGTGCGCATTCGAGAGCGACCACGACGATGCCGCTGTCTGCGCATCCGTATTCCTGGAGCTTTCCGTCCGTGTCGCAGTAGTCCGCAAATTCCTGCTCCCCTTTCACGGCAGTGCCGGCCGAAGTGGCGTTCATGCCTCCGTCGCTGTCAGTGCATTCCTCGACCACGCACTCGCCAAGATGGAGTATGGAGACGCCCGCAAGCTCCGCCTCGCAGTCGGTAGTGTAGGTATTGTTGTCGGCGCCGCATACCGGGCCGGAGCATTCCTCGACCGGCGCTGTCAGATTGGTCTCATTGCCGGTCTGGTTCCCTACGTCCTGCGGCTGCGCACAGCCGGCCAGCAATACCCCAGCGATAAGCAACAGTATGGCGCCCCTCATGAAATCCTTAACGTCAGCCACTCTTCTTAATACTTGCCTGGCACTAACACGTCCTCCCAGCAAGAACCATTTAAAACGTATGCCATGACTATATTATTTGAAAACTTTTCTGGAGGGTGGGAGATTGGGGATTAGACAAACGGTTTCTTGCGAGAGAAAGGAGAACAGTAGGAAGGCCGGATTCGCGGGTAAAGCGGTCCTTGCGGCTGCGCTCGCTTCTGCGCCTGCATGCGTGGATGTGAACGTCAATCCGATACCTTACGACCCGACCGCGCCTGACGGAGGCGCCTGCATGATACGCATCGGCTGCGAGGCGGTTGAAGGCAATCTCAGGGAGGCAGAGAACAGCGCCGGCTCGGACACCGTGACACTGGGGAACGGCACTCTCAGGTTCGTCCAGATAGTCGAATCGGGCAGCGCGAGGCTCGCTAAGCTTGAGCTTGCCGGATGCGAAGCGGAGCCGGCGACCGTCGATGTCGCCCCCGGCGCGAGCACGACCATGACCGCTAACGAGGAATCGTTCGAGGTCACTGTCGAGAGCATGGCGTACGACGCTTCCGGACTGCTTGTCAAGGTGCGCGTAGTGCCCGTGGCATCCGAGTGCCCGGTGGACGCGGGCCCGGACAGCTCTTCGGACGGCGGCGCCGGCGGCTCGGGCTGAGCTGTTTCCGGTCTTCTGCATCCGGTTGCCGGTTTTATTTTTCTTTTCCGTTCATTATCTCGTCGAATCCTGTCCTGAGCCTTTTCTCCTTGTACGACCATTCCATCAGGACTTTCAGGTTCGAGATGTCCGCGGAGTTGTAGCGCACCAGCTTGTCCAGCGCATCATTGTCGTTCCTCTTGATGTACGCCTGCCACAATTTGACCGCGTCGTAGCCCGTGAGGCCCTTGAGGTCGTCTTCCCTCTCAAGGCCGAACTTCTGCTCGATTTTCTTGAGGCCGCCCCGCACGTCGAGCGAGGCGAGGACGAAGCGCAAGTCCACATGGAGCCGGCTCAGCCTGAGGCCGCCGATGTGCTTCCTGAGGAAGGGGATGTCGAACAGGGAGCCGTTGAACGTTACTATGAGGTCGTACTTCTTCATGTCATCCTGGAATTCGTCGAGATTTTGCCCGTGGACGTAGCTGTGCGTCCGCGAGCCGTCGAATACTCCGATGACCGTGACGTAGTCGGTCTCTGGCGCGAGGCCCGTGGTCTCGATGTCCAGGTAAGCGACCCTCCGAAAATGCGGGAAGCTGCGCCAGGCGTCCTCGCGCGGGAGCATGTCGCCGAAATAATTGGCGTCATTGTGCCTCAGCGCGTCCTTGGAGTGCTCGAGGATTGAGCACGCGAGGCGGTGGTACGGCGAATCGCAAAAGCGCCCGAGGAAGTCGTCCCAGCTCTCCACGCCGCTGCCCCAGAGCCTCCGCTCCCTCCGCGGGCCGAAATCAGGGAGATGGACGAAGCTGTTCTCAAGCATGTTACCATATTTGCTGAAAAACGATTAATAATGTGAGCCGGGTTAATGAGCCGGTGTTTTTATGGATTACGAGCTGATGAAGCGGCTGTCGGAAGCCTACGGCGTGAGCTCACAGGAAGACGAGATCGCTGCCCTCATGGCCGCCGAGTTCAAAAAGCGCGGCCTGAAGGTCGAGCGGGACAATTTCGGCAACATCCTCGCATACAAGTCGCTCGGGAAGACCCCCCTCATCCTCGGCGCGCACATGGACGAGATAGGGCTGATGGTGAAGCACGTCGATGAGAAAGGGTACGTGCGGTTCATCAAGATTGGGGGGATAGACGACAGGACCCTCGTGAACCAGCAGGTCGTGGTGAGGACGAAGAGGGGGATGGTGCCCGGAGTCATCGGGAGCAAGCCGCCGCACATCATGAAGGACGAGGAGAGGAAGGCCACCATCGACTACAAGCACCTGTTCATAGACGTCGGCGCATCCAGCGCCAAGGAGGCCGCGAAGATGGGGATAGAAATCGGGGACACGGTAACGTTCCCGACGAGGTTCGGAAGGATGGGCGCGAAGATGATGTCAGGCAAGGCCCTGGACAACCGCCTCGGATGCTACGTCCTGCTCCAGCTCGCGAAAGGCCTGCCCGGCAACGTTGTGCTCATGGGAACCGTGCAGGAGGAGGTCTCCACTTTCGGCAAGGGCGCGATGACAGCGAGCTACAAGCTCGAGCCGCGCGCTTTCATAGCAGTGGATACGTCCGTGGCGGGGGACCACCCGGAGCTGATGCCGCACGATGCGCCGGTATATCTTGGCAAGGGGCCGGCGGTGGCGCTCGTCGAGGCAAGCGCGCGGGGGAACGTCGCGGAGAGCAGGATGGCCAAAAAGGTGGTGGAAATCGCTGGCAAGAGCAAGATACCCATCCAGCTCGAGGTCATAGAGGGCGGGGCGACCGACGCGGCCTCTGTCCATAATATAAAGGGCGGGATAGCTTCCATAGCGGTCTGCATCCCGACGCGCTACATACACTCGACAGTCGCGGTGGCGCACGAGGGCGACGTCGAGGCCGACATAAGGCTGCTGAAGAAAGTCATCGGGGAGTTTTAATGGTAATGGAGAGCCTGAGAGACCGCGGCAGGATGAACAAATGGGCCGCGCTGGAGGACATGGTGCACGGCGCGGACGTCGTGATCGAGGTCCTCGACGCGCGCGATGTGGCCGGAACCAGGCTGCCGGTCGCCGAAAGGATGGCCGGCTCGAACCGCCTGATTCTCATCGCGAACAAGGCGGACCTCCTGCCCCCCGGGACTGCCCGGCCGGCGCTGCCGCACAGCGGCATGTATATCAGCGCCAAGGACCCTGACCCGAAGCAGAGGAGGGCCGTCATTGACGCCATCCTCGCCCGCACCCGGAAACGGCCCATCAAGGCGCTCCTCGTCGGCTATCCCAACGTGGGGAAAAGCACGCTCATCAACCTGCTCGCGAAAAGGAAGGCCGCCAAAGTCTCGGCCGTTGCGGGGACGACGAAGAACATACAGTGGGTGAATGTGACCAACACCATCATGGTCAGCGACTACCGGGGGCTTTTCCCGGAGAGGGAGCACAAGGACGAGCTCGCGCGGAAAGGCGCGATAAACGTGCAGGGGGACGAGCTTTACCACGCGCACAGGTTCATCGAAGAGGCGCTCCGGAGCGAGACTTTGCGGAAATGGCTCGGGGAGAGGTTCGATGTCGACCTTGCCGGGGCGCAGGATTCCGAGGAGGTCCTGAGAAGGATAGCCCTGCGGAGAGGCTGGGTTCTCAAAGGGGGCGAGCCCAACCTGGGAGAGGCGGCGCGCAGCGTGGTGAGGGCGATGCTGGAAGCGCCAGAGATGTAAGCGGGGTTATGTTTATAAATACGGTCGCATAAAGTGACTAAACATGATACTTGAACCCAAGACTCCATGGAAGGGAGCGGGGAGGGACGGCGCTCCGTTTCCTGCCCAAAAACCAGCGGGACCAGACCGCATCCGGAAGAGCGCGACCATCCTCGTTGTGGACGATGACCGGGATTTCACAGAAACGGCCGGGATGTTCCTGGAGATTAAGGGCTATTCGTCCAGGACTGCAAACAACGGCCTGGAAGGGCTGGAAACTTACAAGGCAGGCGGCATAGACCTTGTTGTCAGCGACATGCACATGCCGCATATGAACGGGCTTGAGATGCTCATCGCCATAAAGCGGCTCGAACCTTCGGCAAAGGTCATCGTGTGCAGCGGCGGGGCCGACGAGGACGAGAAAGCGAGGTTAATGCAGGCGGGGGCGTTAGCCGTCCTGAAGAAGCCCGTAGAGCCGGACATCCTCATGCGCACCATCGAATCTAATCTTTAGGGCTTCCGAAAAAAGATAAAAACCCAGCCTGCCATTTGGTGGCATGGCTGATTATGATACGATTATCATAGGCGCGGGGATAGCAGGCATGACCGCGGCCGTGTTCGCGGCGAGGGCGAAGCTGAAGACGCTGGTCATAGGGATTCCCGAAAAAAGCCAGCTCCATTTCGCGCAGAGCGTGGGGAACTACATCGCCGCGGATTCGATGTCCGGCCCTGAGATACTCGAGAGGGGCGCGGAGCAGATAAAGAAGTACGGGGCCGAGCTCGTGGAGAACGAGGCGGTCCATGCCGTCAAAAGGGGCGATTCCTTCACCGTGAAGAGCGCCGACAACCGGTCTTTCACATCGAAGACGCTGATAATAGCGAGCGGCATGACCGCGAAGATGCCCGGGATAAAGAACGACCAGGCGCTTCTTGGCAAAGGCGTGCATACGTGCGTCGCATGCGACGGCTATCCGTACAAGGGCAAGAAGGTGGCTGTCATAGGCAACGGAAACCATGCCGCGGAGGAGGCCATTGAGCTTCTGGGGCTCACGAAGGACGTGACAATAATATCGAACGGCAGGGACTTCGAGATTTCGAAGGAGCTGCTTGACGAATGCGCAAAGGGCGGGGTGAAACTGGGCAAGGACCGCATAGCCGAATTCAGGGGGGAAAAATGGCTCGACGCGCTCGTCCTGCGCGACGGGAGCGCACTGAAGTTCGACGGCGTATTCCTGGCTCTCGGAGGCGTCACCTCCCTTGTCTTCGCCCAGAAGCTCGCGCTCGACACGACGCCTGAGGGCTTCCTCGTGATAGATAAGGAAGGCAGGACCGCGATTGATGGCTGCTACGCCGCAGGGGGCTGCACAGGAGGGAACCAGCAGATGGCGAAAAGCGCGGGCGAAGGATGCAACGCGGCCATCTGCGCGATAAAGAAGGTGAAGGGGCTGGGGGCATATGCCGACCAGACGTGAGAGGCGGCATTTTGTGTTAGCTTTATAAATTATGTGATATAAATTACGCATTATGGAGCCTAAGCAAAAAACCGCCCCAGAAGGATTGCCGGGCGAGCTTCCCAAGGCGGCGCTGCGGAAGCCCGAGCCGGAAGCCCTTCAGGGCAGAAAGCATGCCAGGATTCTTCTTGTTGACGATGACCCCATGGTAGCCAAGGCGCTGACGCGGGGCCTGGGCAGGTGCGGCTACGAGTGCGCAACGAGCGTGAACCCCATCGAGGCTCTTGCGCTCTACAAGCAGGGCGGGTTCGACCTCGTGATATCCGAGAGGCAGATGCCGGAGATGGGCGGGCTTGAGCTTCTTCAGGAGATAAGGAAGCACGACCCGGCTGCCAGGGTAATCATCCTGAGCGGCGGCATGAGCGTGGCAGACGAGGACAGGTTCCACGCTAGCGGTGCTGCCGCGGTCATGGGAAAGCCGTTTGACGCGGACCTTATGAAAATAATGGCGGGGCTTGTCCTGGAAAGCAGCGGCAAGGTCCCCGCATCGCCGGAAAAAAGGGAAGCGGGGAAGGCGCTCAGCGTTCTGGTCGTGGACGACGATATGGACAACCTCGGGGCCATGCGCGACGTGCTGGAGGCGCTCGGCTACGAGCCCGTGGCTTTCTCCAGGGGGATAGAGGCGGTCGCCCGCTACATGCAGGGCGGCATAGACGTCGTCATTACGGATTTCCACATGCCGGAGATGGACGGCCTCCAGGTCGTTACCGCAATAAAGGCCCTCGACCACCGCGCGGCTATAGTAGTCGCTAGCGCGGAGGCCGATTCGGATGAGAGGCAAGCACTCAAGTGCGCCGGAGCCATGAAGGTCCTCAGGAAGCCGATAGACATGGCCGAGCTGGAGCAGGCCATCGAAGCGGCCGGCAATATAAAGACTGCCTGAGAATCCGCTGCATGCTTTCATACCGCAAAGGCTCCAGGGCAGAGAGGGAGCTCATAGACCATTTCTCGACAAGGGGATTCTGCGTCATAAGGGCGGCCGGCAGCGGGGTGAATTCGCTCAGCCCGGACATCCTGGTATTCAGGAGGGGAATGCAGTTCGGCATCGAGGCCAAGGCGTGGGAGAAGGGGAACCTGAGCATAGACAGGGAGCAGTTCGAGAACCTGAAAAGGTGGGAGGACATCAGCGGCATAAACTGCTTCATCGGCTGGCGGAGGAACCGCGAGCCGTGGTATTTCGTCCCGCTTTCGCTGTTCCGGGAGAACGAGAAGACGTTCGGGATAAACTGGGAGAACGCGCAGGCCCTCGGGAAGAAAATCGAGGAGTTCGGCTGATCAGCCCAGCATCTCTTT
The DNA here is from genome assembly GCA_040754495.1 of Microcaldota archaeon. GTDB lineage: Archaea > Micrarchaeota > Micrarchaeia > Anstonellales > Bilamarchaeaceae > Bilamarchaeum. The sequence continues at coordinate 25,586 of JBFMCO010000056.1, read as the reverse complement.
CATCCGGTCTATCCGATAATTCGTGATTGGCACGCACTTTTCCACAGGCATCGGCCCGTATCTCTTGTACAGCAGGGAGCCGGCGTACGCAATCATCGCGCCGTTGTCGCGGTTGAACTCGTCCGGAGCGACCCCGAAGCGCACGCCGTCCTCTTCGCACATCGTCTTCAGCATCTGCTGGAGCCTGCGGTTCTGGGCGACGCCGCCGCAGACGACCAGGCTCCTTTTTTTCGTCAGGAAAAGCGCGCGCTCGGCGACCTCGCATGTCATCGCGAAGGATGTTTCCATCAGTGAGTACGCGACATCCCTGTGCGCATGCCTCCGCGCCGCCTTCTCGGCCGCGGTCAGGAGGCCCGAGAAAACCAGGTTCATCCCTTTCACCGAGTAGGGAAGCTCGACGTAGTTTCCGCCTTCCGCTAGTTTCGAGAGGGCCGAGCCGTGGGCGTGCTCCATCTTTATGGCCCGGGCGAAGCTGTCGAAAAGGTTGCCTATTCCGATGTCGAGCGTCTCGCCGAGCACATGGTAATAGCCTTTGTCTTCCTGGAGGATCTGGCTGTTGCCCCCGGAGAGGTAGAGCACGAGCGGGCGCTCCATCCTGCACAGGCGCTCGCTGATTTTTGCATGAGCGTAGCCGTGGTTGACTCCGATTAGCTCCTTGCCGTGGCGGAGCGCGAGGTATTTCGCCCCGGCTATGCCGACCGAAAGCGGGGCGCCTATGCCCGGGCCCTGCGAGAACGCGACGAGGCCGATGTCGTCCATTCCGAGGCCGGCATCCGAGAGGCTCTTTTTGACCACCGCAGCGAAAACCTCGGCATGGTGGTCGGCCATCTTCCTCGGAATCAGGCCCTCGCCGCCGCCGGAGTAGGTGTCTATGACGTTCGAGAGGATTTCGCCACGCCCGCATATGCCCGCCGAAAGCGTGTGCGCGGTGCATTCTATGCCTAGCACTTTCATGAATAAAGCCTCATGAACGCGATGGCTATCGTGTTGTATACGATGTGGACAATTATGGGCGGCGTAATGCTCTTCGAGAGCCGGAATGATGCGGCCAGCACGAGACCGATGGAGAACGCCCCCACGACCTCCATCACCGAGCCGTACGCGAAATGCATCAGCCCGAACACGAGCGAGGAGGGCAGGATTCCCCAGCGCTGGACGAGGAGGCCCCTGAAGAACAGTTCCTCGCTCACGGGGGCCGCGAGAGCTGCGAAGACGAGCATGTACAGCGGGAGGCTCCCTATCTTGTCGGAAACCTTCTGCTGGTCGCTGAAGCCCGCGACAAGGAAGATGACGCCGAGGACCAGGAGGACCGTGAAGACTGCGCCGAGTGTGACTACCGTGAAGACCGCGGTCGTCTTGATGTCGCCCGGGAACCCCACCGATTCCAGCGTCTTGCGGAAGCCGCCTTTCCACAGGAAAAAGAGCGCAAGCGAGAGCAGGCCGACGTGTATCGCGGCCGAGCCGAAAAGAGTCGCATTCTCCGAAATGAACGAGCATTCACGGAACCCTGCCGCCTGGCAGCCGAGCACCGTAAGGAATGAGAGAATGGAAAGTATGGAAAGGATAAGGAAGATGCGTGTCATTTTCTCTCGAAGTACCCGCATTTGCCGCAGGAGCGCCTGTCCTTGTGCTCGGCCAGCCTGACCCCTGCCCCGCAGCGCGGGCATGACTTTCCGGGCTTGTACCCCTTAGGCTTCTTGGCTTCTTTCTTCTTCGCTGGCGCGGCTGCCGGTTTCTTCTTCTCGTCTGCCATAATCATCACTCTTTCTTGGCCTTCTTGGGCGCAGGGGCGGCCTTCTTCTTCTCGGGCTTCTGCATGAGCCCTTCCCTTACCTTCACGTGCACCGGCTCGGTCCCCATCAGGGCCTCCTTCGTCGAATAAGCGTGCATCATGACGCGGACCGCCTTCCTCCCGAAGGCGCTCTCGACCTTCCTCAGGACCGCGAGGTCCGGGTTCGCGCCGATTTTCTGGCAGACCGCGCTCTTGAGCTCGCCCCTCTTCGGGGTCGCGCCGTCGAAGCTGATTTCGGCCCGCACTTCCTTGCGGTCGAGGAGCTTGTTCTCAGTCGTAGACAAGAGATTCACATTCATTTGACCCTCTCCATTTTCTTCCTTCCCATGGCCTCGATGACCTCGGCCTCCTTGCCTGGGGCCACTGCGCTAACGAGGTCGGCAGGCAGCTCGAGGTCGTAGACCTCGTTGCTCTGCTGGTCCATCACCTGGGCGCTGTTGCCCGAGACGGACAGAATCATGACGTTCTTCCTCTCGATTATAGGTATCTCGACGTCCGCGTCGCCCGGCGAGAGCAGCGTCTTCTTCTGGCCTTCGAATATTCCTATCCCCGTAATCCTCATCTTGGCAGCGCCGTGCTTGCCCGGCTTGGAGCTCTCTATCTCCACGACCTTGCAGGGGATGTCGTCTATGAGCACGTACTTGCCTTCCCTTAGCTCTTTGGCTATAGCAAAAACTTTCTCTACCATCAATACACCTGGCGACAATTCGAGAACTATAGGTTATAAATGGTTAAGGTTTTTAAACCTGGATTATGACGCTAATCGATTCCCACTGCCATCTTTTCGACATGAAAAAAGGGTACGCCCTGCCCCCAGACATATACCCGGTAGTCGTGGGATACTCGCACTCGTCCAACAGGAAGGCGGTGGAGACTGCCAGGGCTGGCGGTTACCCCTTCGTCCTCGGCATCGCGCCGCAGACGACCGTAAAGGAGGGCGTATCGAAGCTGGAGGAGTGGGTGTCTTTCATACGGGAGAGCAGGCCGAACGCCATAGGCGAGGTCGGCCTGGACTACAAGTGGGCCACCACGAAAGCGCACGTCGACGGGGAGGTGCTCGTCTTTTCCCGCATGATAGGGCTCGCCCGGGAGATGGGGCTCCCCATCGTCATACACTCCAGGAACAACCCCGCCGACAACGAGGTCCCGAAGGACGCGGTCGAGGACATAATCAGGCTGACGAGAGGCATGAGGCTGCTCATGCACTTCTATTCCGGGAGCGAGGAGCAGGCCCGGAGGATTGTGGATGGCGGGGGATACATCTCAGTAGCCCACATGCGCTCGAAGGAGCGCAGGAAAGTTATTAATAGTGTGCCGCTCGATAGACTCCTTGTCGAGAGCGACTCGCCTTATGTGGGGCGCACCCCCGAGAGCATAAGGGAGGCGGCCGCTTACATCGCCGAAGTGAAGGGCATCGGGGCCGCGGAAGTGGCCGCGGCGACATCCAGGAACGCGATGGAGTTCTTCGGTTTCAGCATATAGGGCATGCTCATGATAGACCTGCAGAGGATTTTCGGGAAGAAGGAGCAGCTGAAGGAGAGGCCCGACATGGCGCTTCTAGTGGACGGCCCGAACATACTGCGCAAGGCGTTCAACGTCGACCTGGTTGAGATAAAGAAGGAGCTCGCGAAATACGGCAACATAAGGGTGGCCCGGATATACCTGGACCAGTACGCTTCCGACAAGCTCATCGAGGCCATGATAAACCAGGGCTTCGAGACCATCGTGACCACCGGGGACGTGGACGTGACGATGGCCATAGAGGCGATGGAGTACGTCCTGGACCCAGGAATCGACATGATAGCGCTCATGACGAGGGACACCGACTACCGCCCGGTCCTGGTCAAGGCCAAGGCGCGCGGCAAGAAGACGATGATAATCGCCACGGACGTCGCTTTCAGCGCGGCGCTCCGGAACACGGCCGACAGGATAATCATCTTCAAGGGCCCGGGAAGGATAGAGACCATCGTGAACAACGAGTGATTTTTAAACCCTATCATGTTGATAAGGAGAACTTTAATTTTTTGAGGTGAAACAATGCCAGAGAGAAGACCATTCGACGTTTTGAACGGCTCGCTGAACAACACCGTCATCATAGGGATGAAAGGCGGCTTCGAGTTCAGGGGAGTCATGGTTGCCTACGACGTGCACATGAACATAGTGCTCGAGAAGGCCGAGCAGCTTGTCAACGGTGAAGTGAAGAGAGGCGTCGGGACCGTGCTCCTGCGCGGCGACTCTGTCACGTTCATATCGCCTGCCTGATGGGATTATATTTTATTCCGGCGATAATTACTTCAGGAAGTTTTGCGGGCTTTTATCCTGAGGATACCCGGCGGAAAAGCCCAGATGGGCTCGTAGCTCAGCAGCAGAGCGCTCCCTTGGCATGGGAGAGGCCGGGGGTGCGAGATTGTGTTTCCAGTCTCGAGTTCCCAGTTTTGTTACGGAACTGGAAACGGAAAACCGGAAACCCAACGCATTTCCCCCCGAGTCCATTTTTCCTTCTTTAAACAGTTGCAGACAGTCGTAGTTTGACTCATGGAAAATGGCGGGAAGTGAACCGCGGATTTCACCGCAAGCCCATTTACGCCGGGGAGCCCGGCAAAAGCCGGCCCGCCCGGCCTCCATCGTCGTGGGAGATTCTGGAGCTAGATATTCTCTACATAGACCGTGCAGGTGGCATTGAACGTGTTCTTGTTAAGCACGGTTATGCGGATTTTCTTGCCGTCCTTCGGCACCTGGATTGTCTTTTCAACCCCCACCGTGAAGACCTCTCCTGCCGCGACAGGGGAATTGTCCGAGCCGCATTTGACATCCATCGTTACAGTGGACGTTGTGTAAGAGACATAATTGAGGAGGTAGCCCCCGAGGCCAGTGTCCGTCCCTTTCGGGAATGAGCCGCTTGTCACGGAAGCATTAAACACGCCCTTGCATAGAGGGCTGAACGTGTCCGCAGGACCCTTCGCATCCTTCGACAGGTCCATAGCCGCCTTGACGTCCTTCGGCATGTCCGACGGCTGCTTCATGTCTTTGGACATGTCCTTCTGCATGGAATCTGGCTTCTTTGCATCGGCCTTCAGGTCAGCCCGGATATCCTGCTTTGCCGGCATGTCGGCCTGCGGCTTCACGTCGCGGCTTCGGTCTGAAAGGTAGTCCTGCGCAATATCCTTTGCCTTTGTTTCTGCACGCGCGTCCTTTGCCTTATCAGGGGTTAAGGAGTCATGCCCGGAGAGCGGTATGCCCGGCGATTCGTAGACGCATACCTGCAGCGCCAGGAGTGCCGCGGCTCCCGCAAACGGAACTGCATGGAGCCCGCGGCTCCCCCCAGCCTTCTCGCCATTTATGTGCCTCTTCATTCTCATGAAAACACCTACAGGTCGTCCACTTCGACCGATGCCACCGCGCGGAACGTGTTCTTGTTCAGCACCGTGACGATGAGCTTCTTGCCATCGGCCTGGAGCGAGAGCGTTTTCTGCTTCCCGACTATGAACGCCTCCCCCGAAGCGACCGCCGCGCCGGTTGAGGCGCATTTTATGTCCATCACAACGGATTTGGGGGTGTAGGCCTTGTAGTTCAGGTAGTAGCCGCCCACTTCCGTATCTGCGCCCTTCTGGAAAACGCCTTCTGTGACGAGCTCGTTGTATACGCCCGCGCATTTTGACGCCCCTTCCGCCTTGGAGTCCGGCATCACCGTCTTGGCATCGGGTTTGGCAGAAGAATCCGATTTCGCGGCATCCTTTTGGGCCGAGTCCGGCTTCTTCGAATCCCAGCCGGCCCAATCGGCGGATTGGAGGTCCGCCACCTTGTAATCGGACTTCACCGCAGCGTCAGGCTTTGGTAGCGAAGAGTCCGCCTTGGGTTTGGAATCGGTTGCCTTGTCCGCAGCCGGCTTCGAGTCCGCAGGTGGCTTGGAGTCTTTCTTTTGCGCTGCGTCGGCGCCCTTCAGATCAGGCGTGCCCCCGTCCAGGTTGCATGGCACTTTTACCGACAGCTTGGCAGAGCCCTGCTTCAGGCCGGCATCGCCAATGCTCATCCCGACATTGATTTCCTCGGCGCTTATGTCGAGCATCTGGCCGTTGAAGCCCGCGCTCACCGAGCCTTTCAGCGGGACCTTGATTTTGGTTAGCGTCTTTCCGCATGAATCCATCAGGGAAACAATGGCGCTGGTCGTCCCATTGTGGCTTTCCACTCCCTCGAACCCGATGCGCATGACGGTCGTGAAGGAGAGCGTGTCCTTTATGTCGAGCGTCTGGCCCAGGGACACCCATCCGGAAGCTGCCTGGAATGAATTCGAGCATCCGAGCTGGCTTTTCACCGCGACGCACCCATCCGCCTTTGAGTCCGCCGGCCTGGAATCCGCCCCCTTGCCATCGCCCTTCAGGTCTTTGGCGTGGCCCTCAAGCCTGCCATCACCCCTTGAATCAGCCTTCATCGCGTCCAGTGCCGCGTCCTTCCTTGCGAGGTCTGCAATTGCGTCTCTGGAACCTCCATCGCGCTTTCCGGGCATGGGAATCATGTTATCCACGCCTATCTCGCCGCATCCTGCAGCAGCAAGCGCCCCGACTGCAAGCATCCTCGCCCCCCACCTAGCACCGGAACCGACGCGCTCCGTCCTCGTTTCCCTTGTCAATTTCATCATAAACACCTCATGAAGCATCAACGCTCACGCTGGCGACCGCCTGGAACGTGTTCTTGTTGTGCACGGTCAGCGTCAGCTTGTTGGCGCCGTCGCTGACAGACACCGCGCTGTCCATCTTGCAGACGAACCCGGTCGCGACGGCTTTACCGTCCGACGCGCACCTTATATCGAAGGTGGCTGTCGAGACCGTGTACGACTTGTAAGTAAGGTAGTAGCCGCCGACCTCGATGTCCTGCCCCTTTTCGAAAACCTTCTGCAGGACAGTTTCGTCGTGCGAGCCGGCGCACGGCAGGCGGCTGTCCGGTTTCGGTTTGGAATCGGGCTTGGCCGTATCGGGCCTTGCATCTGCCTTTTTCGAGTAGGGCCTTGAATCCCTTTTGCCGTCCGTCCTGAGGCCGTCCCTGGCCGAGGCGTCGCTGTGGGGCAGCGGCGCGTATTTGCTATCCTGCCCGCCGCATCCGGCCGCGAGCATGATGCCGCCGGCAAGCAGCCATGCATTTCGCCTCGCCCCCTCCTTCTTTCTTCCGATGCATTCCTGCGTCCCCTGCATATCCCCCTACCCCTTTTTCGCGTCGCTCTTCTTCGCCCCGGCGTCGTTTTTGCAGGCCGGAGCGACCGAAACGTATACCATAAGGCCCGCCGCGTCGTACTCTATCGAGTCCAGGCTCACGGAGAAGGAATCCCTCCCCGCGGTAATCGTCGCCACGGTCTTGGGCAGGAAGGCGCTCTCCGCCTTCTGCCCGCATGATTCGAACTCCAGCTTTGCCGCTTTCGTGCTCCCGGAATCGGAGATTTCCACGAGCCTCACGGTCCATCCGTCGAGGGCCACCCTGTCCGGACCTGCCTTGCTCCCATTTGGCCGGAGGGAAAACGCCTGCTTCGCGCAGTTCGTCACGGATGTGCAGCCCGCATCGCTTGCGTTCGGGTCGTAGAACTTGTTGTTGATGTGCACGTCAGGCGTGCATCCGGCAATCAGCGTCCCGACGAGCAGCGCTTTCGCTGCGAAAGCTGCCTGCCTTCCCGCATCACTCCCGGTATCAACGCGCTTCAACTTCATATCCCCACCTCAAACGAAATATCACGGCGAGCCGCACGGCTTGTCCGCCTTGCCGGAAATCTCTATGTCGGCCCATTTGGCCCCGAACGTGTAGCCAGGAGCGACGCTCTTGACGGTCAAGAGGTACAGCTTGCCAGCGAACGAGACCTCGACCGATGTGCCTTCGGCGACCTTGGTCTTCGTCAGTATTGCGCCGTTAGCATCGAGCACGGAGATAATCGCGGAGTTAATCCCCCCGGTCGTCGCAAGGTCGTCGAGCTGGAATTTCAGGTTGTCGACCGCGATGCTCTCCCCCTGGTTCAGGATGCCGGCAACTGCAGGGCACCAGTACTGCGTGGCATCCTCGCAGGGTGCCTTGACCGTGAAGTTGGCCCACTTGGCTCCGAATGTGAGGCCGAATGCCGCTTCCTCCACGGTCACTTCAAGGGTTCTGCCGTCGAGCACGAGCTTTTTTGTTGAGCCCTCCCCGATTTTTGATTTCATCAGGATGTTGCCGCAGTCATCCAGCAGGGAAACGACGGCGTAGTTCTTGCCGTCGAGAACCTGCCCGTCGTCAAGAGCGAGCTTGAAATTCCCGGCGCCGGTGGGGGACGGGATGACAAGCGACTCCCCCTGGTTGACAAAGCCGGCGACTATGACAGCATCCGTGCATGAACGAATCTTCGCATTCGATATGCACGCATCGGCCGCGAGCGAATCCGCCACGGGCGAATCGGATTTTGGTGCGGAATCCGCGTTTTTCGCCCCGCCATCAGGGCCGGTGTAATAGTAGTTGTATATGCTGTCGCCGCAGCCCCCAAGTGCCAGGCCTCCGCCAAGCAATGCCGCGCCCAGAAGTTTCCTGCGGCCATCGTCCCCCCGTTTTTCCTCCCCAAGACGTTCCTTCCGATAAAGCTTCATCTCATCCCACCCTAGAATTACATTTTGATTTACAAATGACAACAAAGTGCTATTTAAATAATGTCGTCCCCCAATGGGGAGACAAAGTTAGGTGCAAATATAAAACCTTCCGGGCAAAGCGGGAGGTATGGAAACGGCGATACTCGAGAAGATCGGACTGACGAAGGGCGAGATAAAGGCCTATCTTGCCCTGCTGAAAAGCGGCCCTGGCGCCGCCGGAATGGTAGCGAAGAATTCCGGCGTATCACGGTCGAAGGTTTATCTGGTCATGGACAGCCTCGAGAAGAAGGGGATGGCATCTCACGTGGACAGGCGCGGAGTGAGGTGCTTCCAGGCCGTCGAGCCTGCCAAGATAAGGGATTACATCCGGGAGAGGCAGGAGGAGTATGGGAGGCTCGACGAGGAGTTCGGAAGGTTCCTGCCGAGCCTTGAGGCGTTCCACAGCCAGCAGGGGAGCACCCAGAACATCACCGTCTACCAGGGCTTCAAGGGGCTCCGCGTGGCCCACGAGCACCTCTACCTGAAGCTAAAAAGGGGCGAGGTGTATTGCGCCCTCGGCGCGCCCGGCGCCAAAACATGGCAGGCGCTCGAGAGGTTCTGGAGGAGCGACCACAGCAGAAGGGCGGCCCAGGGCATCAGGTGCAGGATACTCTTCAATGCGGATGTGGAAAGGAAGGTCATTGCCCACAGGAACAGCCTCCCCCTCTGCGAAGCAAGGTACATGCCAACCGGCATGGTCACGCCGGCCGAGATAGAGGTGTTCAAGGACACCACTCTTATAATCACGATATCGGCCGAGCCCATTACGATGGAGATAGTGAGCAGGGAGATAGCGGACTCATTCAGGTCGTATTTCGACCAGTTCTGGAAGCGCTCGAAACCTCTTGCCGGAAAAAAAGTCAGGCAGACGCAATAGCTCCAAGGGCCTGCTCGAGGCTTTCCCTGAATTCGGACACGCACCCGAACCGCTTCCCGGGGTCCTTTTCCATTGCACGCATGACGATATTGTCCAGCACCTGGGGGACCATGGGAGCCAGCGAGGAAGGCGGCGGGGGGCAGGTGCTCAGCGTCTGCACCGTTTTTTCATAGCTAGTGCCTGAAAAAGGCTCCCTTCCGGTGAGCATGTTGAACAGGACTGCGCCCAGGGAAAAGATGTCTGACCTCTGGTCCATGTACTCTCCGGCGGCCTGTTCAGGCGCCATGAACCCGGGCGTCCCGAAGCCCCGGCCCGACGGGCCTTCCCCCAGCTTCTTGGAGAGCCCGAAGTCGATAATCTTGACGGTCATTGAGTCATCCGAATCCGCCAGGAAGATGTTGGCCGGCTTGAGGTCGCAGTGAAGGACGCCGGCCCGGTGCGCCGCGCCAAGGCCATCCAGGGCCTGGAGGGTTATCTCTATCGCAACATCCGGCTCGAGCGCGTTATGGGCGAAAATCAGGGAATGGAGGTCATTGCCCCTCAGCAGCTCCATGACGAGGAAATACCTGCCTTCCACGACGCCGCCATCCAGCACCTGGACGATATTCGGGTGAGCCACCGCTTCAAGCGCATAGTATTCCCTGGCGATATAGGAATTGCTCTCTGGCAGGGAAAATTTTACTGCCACCTTGTTTCCGGTGGATTCGGATTCGCCGAGGCAGACAATGCCCATCCCCCCGTTTCCGAGCTCGTTGACCAGCTTGTAGCTCCCTTTCCTGCCGGGCAGGCGGTCGAAGGCAGGGAGGGAACCCCTCACCTTGTTCCTGAGGGTAGGCGCGCCGGAAGGGACGTCACTGGCCAAGCTGATATGGATGTAAGTATCCCTATGGCTGGACCTGAGAGTATGCATGTTATAATTTATGTATGAAGGTATTTATAATGGTGTCTATTAGTGGAAAACCAGGAGGGTAGGGGGGATGCCGGCCCTGAAAATTCCGATGTTTGCCATAATTTCAGCCAATCTTGTATGCCACGTAGATGTCCGCCTCGAGCATCTTCCCGTCCTTGTAGTAGTGGTGCGTGAAGTACAGGTTTCCTGCATTATCGAGAGTAGGCTCGCCAGCGAACTGCGACACGATGAGTTCGGGTTCCGCCCATGAGCCATTCGCCTGCATGGAGCGGTATATTGCCGGACTGCCCTGGTAGAATCTCGTGAACCACAGCTCGGTGCCGTCCTGCGAGAGGTACGGCCAGCCCTCGTTATCAGCGGAGTTGAGCACGGCCAGGTTCTCCGGCTCGCCCCAACCAGCATCGCTCCTGCGGCTCATCCAGAGGTCCAGGCCGCCCTTTCCGCCGCTCCGGCCGGAATGGAAAAATAATTCGTTCCCATCGGCCGAAAGATGCATCTCCCCGGCCTGATAATCCTTCATAAGCACGTCCCCGGCGTAGGCTATGCCGCCCCATTTCCCGCCCGCGCGCCTTGCCGTGAAAAGGTTGATTCCGCTATAGCCCTCGCGCGCAGAGCAGAACCACATGACATCGTTCTGGACGAACTCGCAGCCATCAAGGGCGAGCTTGCCCGGCTCCTGCAGGACGACGCGCTCCGGTTCATCCCACGCCCCGCCGCGCTTTTCCGACACCCAGATACCGGTCACGTTGTCAAGCAGCTGCTTTTCGGGCGGGATATTAGGGTCGGGCGTGAAGAAAAAGTACAGGGTGCCGCCGTCAGGGGTCGCGAAGGGCGAATCCTCGGCGCCGGCCGTGTTTATCGGGCCGGGAACCGGTACCGGCGCCTCCCACCCTTCCGCATGGAGGATTGGCGGGTACAGGTCGGACGACGGAGCCATCTTTACTGCGCCCGAAGGAAGGGCTTCGGAGCGGGAAGCGGTCGTCCGGGAATCAGGCCCTTGCGATGCGCAGCCAATGAGCAGGACGAGCGCCGCGATGGCAATGAATTGCCTCATGACGGGAATCAGGAGCGGAGGATTATATTCATTTCGAGAGCTCGAGCTCCACGAGCTTCATCAGGGCGGCTATGCGCACATCGCGGTGAATGCTCATCTCGGCGATTATCCTGAGCTCTTTCACGAGTTTCCCTGCGGCTTCCGGGGACAGGCAGTAGATGGAGGTGCATATATCTATCTGGTCCAGGTGTCCCTGGGAGCGGAACCGGGCCTGCGAGACTGCGGGCGAATCGTGCTGGAGAAGGCATGCGTATAGCTCGACAGTCCTGGTTATCCCGTCCGCGGAATCAGGGACGAGCGTGAGGAATCCCAACCGCGTGAAAGGGGTGCGCTCCGGTGAATCCCTACGCGCGGCCGGCCTGAGGCGCCTTCCCATCATTTCATCCCCGCAGCATCGCCGCAGCAGCGGAATCCGGTCGAATAATCGAAATGGTCCGGCAGGTGCGCTATTGTCATGTAGTCGCAGCCCGTGCCGTTCTGCGCCCCGGTGCTGTAGAAGCCGCCCATGAAAATGCCATGCCCGACAATCTCCCGAATCTTCTGCCTGGCCTTCAGTTCATCGCCGCCCGAGACTCCCATGCTCCCGGCCAGGCGCTCATCCACCAGGTCGCTGACCCATTCATGTAGGTTTCCGACCTGGTCGTAGGTACCATACCCGCTCCGGCATTCCGGATAAGCGCCGGTTTTCGCGAGGAAGCCTTCAAGCTTGTTCAGCATGGGGTTGTTCATGTCGAACGCGCTCCATTTTTTGTTGTCGTTGCCGGAGAAGACTGAAAGGATGTGCACCTTCCTCGTGTTGCATTTGCCGGCAACCTCCTTTTCGCCGTACGGGAAGATGGTCCCGGACGGGCCCATGCACGCGCGCTTCCATTCGAAGACGGTGCAGAGCCTCTTTCCCGCGTTCCGGCAGGCCTCGTCGGCCTGGAAGCGGTTCACCGAGGACTGGGGAAGCGCTCCAGGCGCGACCTTTGCGAGTATCCTCTTGTTCCTCGGGGGCACGGACGACGGGTGGGGGGCCTCCCCGTTTTCCGTGAGCTCGGTGGCGTATGCCTCGAACCGGTCTATGCAGAAATCCCGGGGCGGGCTGGGGACGCGGACCATCCACTCGGGACAGCCGTTGGTGAATCCCGGATACAGGGCGTCCGCACGCGGGGAGGCTGGCCGTGACGGGCCGGCCGTTGCGGCTTCGCTGGGCTGGGCTCCCGGGGAGGCGGCAGTGCCGCCATCCTTGCATGAAAGCATGAGGCCTGCGGTAAGCACGCACATGGAGGCGAATGCTGCCGACCGCTTGGCAGTACTTTTTACCTTTGTGGCGAACATATGGGTTTCCCTGGCGATTTCGGTTGCCTCTGGCCATAAATGTATTAAGAAGTGTTTAAAAATGACTAACTAGCCGGTGGTGGAAGCGCTGCGGGAAACGCTTTTTAACCTGCCCTGAGATTAGCCACCGGTTGAAGCGATGGTTTTCATCTCCCGCCTCAAACTGAGGAATTTCAAATCTTTCAAGGCAGCGGACATCCAACTGCCAAAGACGTTCATATGCTTCGCAGGCCCCAATGGCAGCGGGAAATCCAACCTCTGCGACGCAATCCGGTTCGCGATGGGCGAGACCAGCCTGCGCTCGCTGCGGGCCAAGAAGGTCCGGGACCTCATAAACAGCGGCTCCAAGAGCGCCGAGGTCGTGCTGGTCTTCGGGAGCGACAACGACGGGCACGGCTACGAGATAAAGCGCGCCATCCGTGATGACGGCAAAATCAGGTACAGGCTGAACGGGAAGCGCACCACCCGGAGCGCCATCCTGGAGGCCCTCAAGAGGCACAACCTCGACGAGAGCGGCAGGAACACCATCGCGCAGGGGGAGGTCCAGCGCATAATCAGCATGAACGGGAAGGAGAGGCGGGCCATAATAGACAGCGTGGCAGGGATAGCCGATTTCGAGGAGAAGAAGAAGGAGGCGCTGCGCGAGCTGCAGACCGTGGAGGAGCGGATAAAGGAGGCGAGGGTCATCCTGGGCGAGCGCAGGGCGTATCTCGACGAGCTCGGGCGGGAGAAGGAAGTCGCCCTGAAGTATACCGAAGCGAAGAAGATGCTCACGAACGCCAAGGGCACCCTGCTCCGGACCGAGATAGGGAAGCTTGAAAAGGACCTTGCCGAGGCAGTGAAGGGCGAGGAGAAGCTGCTCTCGTCCAGGGCCGCGATAGAGCGGGAGCTTGCGGCAATCGACGCGGAGATTTCCCAGGTCGATGCGTTGAGGGCGCAGACAAGCAGCGAGATGCAGGCGAAGCAGAAGACCAACGCGCTCATACGGAGGCTGGAGGAGCTCAAGGCCTCCGCGGCATCCAGGAAACAGTTCATCGAGGACAGGGAGGGGGCCCTCCTTGCCATGAAGGGCGAGAGGGAAGGCCTCCAGGACGAGATAGCGCGGGAGCGGGAGGCGATAGAGGCCATCGAGAAGGAGTCGGTGTCCCTGCGCACGGCCCTTGCGGATGCGGAAAAGGAGCTCGCTGCCGCCGGCGGGTTCTCCGAGGACCAGACGCTGACCGCAATGAGGAAGGCCGTGGAAGCGCACGACGCAGGCTTGTCCTCGGCCCGGGAGAAGCTCATATTCATCGAATCCGAGACATCGGCAAAGAAGCAGCTCATCGAAAGCAAGAGGGAGGAGGAGGGCAGCATACTTCCAAAGGACCTCCAGGAGGAGGCGGCCGTGGAGGACGTCAATGCCCTGCGCATGGAGGCCGAGAGGCTGGGCAGGGAACTCGATGGCTCGTTTTCCAGGATAAAGGAGATAAACGCCCGGATGAATGAGCTCGACAGGCAGATGCTGGAGCTCAAGGAGAAGGCCTCGATATTCAAGGTCCGCACGTCGCCACACCTTGCCAACCCCGCGCTCAGCTTCATCGCCGAGATGATAAAGGACCGCGGCAGCGGCATATACGGGACTGTCGCCGACCTGATAGCATTCGATGCGGAGCATGCAGCCGCGGTCGAGGCCGCGGGCGGCTCCAGGCTCCTGTATGTCGTCGTGGACAGCGTGGACACCGCCACCGCGACTATAGAGAAGCTGAAGAAGGCCAGGGCAGGCAGGGCCACGTTCATCCCGCTCGACTCGATAAGGACGCCTGCACCGGCGAAAAACGGCAGGTTCTCCTCTGTCCGGGAGGTCATAAGCTGCAAGGAGGATGTGCGCAGGGCGGTCGAGTACGTGTTTGCTGACACGCTGCTCGTCGACACCGTATCGGACGCGAAGAAGCTCGGCGTCGGAACGCACAGGATGGTGACGCTGGATGGCGAGATATTCGAGCGCTCCGGAATAGTGAGCGGCGGCAGGGGGCAGAGCAGCATGCTGAGCGCCCACATGCTCCGCAAGATAGAGGACGAGCTGGCCGGCGTGAAGGACACGAAGGACGCGTTCATGAGCGAGCTCTCGGCCATAAGGGAGGGGGAGAGCCGCATCCGGGGCGAGCGCTCGAAGCTGGAGGTCAGGATAAAGACGCTCGAGATGCAGGAGCGCCTGGCGCAGGAGAGGCGCAAGGAGAGCGAGCACCTCTTCAGACGCAGGGAGCAGATAGCCTCGGACATAAAGAGCCTGGAGGAATCCGTTGCGCAGAGGCAGAAGGAGAGGGAGGAGCTCGCCGCGGCAATCCTGAAGCTCGAAAAGGATGGCGCCTCGCTGAGGAAGCGCCTCGAGGAGGCGGAAGGGGCGTTCATGAAGCAGACCGAGGCGAGCTCTAAGAAGAGGGAGGAGCTCAGCGCGAAGGTCTCATCGCTGAAGGCGTCCATAGACGGGCGGAGGAACGAGCTCGCGCTCAGGAAGAACCAGTGCTCGGCAAGGGAGGAGCGCCGGGGCAGGCTCGCAGAGGATGAGAGGGAGACTCGCGCGAAAATCAGCGAGACCAGCAGGCTGATGAAGGATGAGGAGAGGGAGCTCACTGCGCTCGAGGAGAAGATAAGCTCGGCGAGCAAGGAAATCGAAAAGCTCTTCGAGCAGATGAAAGGCTTCGAGGGCCATCTTCAGACGCTCGGGGGCAAGCGCGGCCATGCGAGGCTGGAGCTCGAGAGGCTGCAGAAGGACATGAACCAGTTCACGGTCAGGAAGGCGACCGCCACGACAAGGCTCGAGGACCTGAAGGCGGAGTTCGCATCTTACGAGGGGGCCGAGCAGATTGATGCCGGCAGAGAGGAGCTTTCCCGCATGGTGGGCGAGGCCGAGCGGACGCTTGCGACGCTGGGCAACGTGAACATGGCCGCGATAGAGATGTTCGACCGGAAGAAGGCCGAGATAGAGGAGGTCGAGGGGAAGATGGGCCAGCTCGACACCGAGCGGGAGGCGATACTGGCAATGATAGGGGAGATAGAGGAGCACAAGAAGGACGCCTTCTTCGAGACCTTCCAGGCGGTCAGCCAGAACTTCGCGAACATGTTCAAGCACATAAACGTCGGCCAGGGCCACCTCTACCTGAACGACCCTGCCAACCCGTTCGAAAGCGGGCTGTTCATAAAGCTCAGGAGGAACAACCAGGAGCACTCGCTCGATGCGCTCTCGGGCGGGGAGAAGACCCTGGTGGCCCTCATGTTCATATTCGCGCTGCAGCTTTTCAAGCCCGCGCCGTTCTACATCCTCGACGAGGTGGACGCCGCGCTCGACAAGCCCAACAGCAAGAACCTCGCTGACCTGGTTGCCAGGATGAGCGGGGACAGCCAGTTCGTCATGGTGACGCACAACGACACGGTGATGTCGCATGCCGAATCGGTAATAGGGGTCACCAAGGCCGACGGCGCATCGAAGCTGGTCGGCATAAAGCTGAAGCAGGCGATGGCCCAGACATGAAGTGATGAGATGAAGATGCCAAAACGCGCGCTTTTCGTGGGAAGGTTCCAGCCGTTCCACCACGGCCATTATTACGCTATCAGGAAGCTGCTGGGGAAGTACGACGAGGTGGTGGTTGTCGTCGGGAGCTCGGAGGATTCTTACAGCAGCGAGAATCCGTTTTCGTGCGGCGAGAGGATAGAGATGATGCGGCGCTGTTTCCCGAAAGGAGACCTCGGCCGCATGGTCATAGTCCCCGTGCCGGACGTCAATGACAACCGAATATGGGTGGAGCACGTCTTCAACCACATCCCCGCCATCGACGATGTGTATTCGAACAACCAGCTCGTGAAGATGCTTTTCTCCAAGCACGGCATCCTCGTCAAGCAGATCGAGTTCTACGACCGCGGCCCGAAGGAAGGCTCCAACATAAGGAGGCTGATGGCCGACGGCGACCGCTCATGGACCAAGCATGTGCCCCAGAAAGCCGTAGAGGTCCTGGATGCCATAGAGGCCGAGCAGAGGATGAAGAAGCTCGTCAGGATGGGAGCGAGACACGTTTGATGGAGAGGACCTTGTCGCCCAGCACGAGGGCGGTGACGTTGAGCTCCACCGTGCTGTTGATTTCACGCCCGACCGAGCTCTCGTAAGCGAGCGTGTCCTGGCCGAAATCGTACGGCGGGTCTTGCAGCCTGAGCCTGTAGCTGTAGAAGACCGAATCCGGCGCGTACGGAAGGTCCGGCGTGCCGTTCGTGCGTACGACCAGTGTGGAGTCCGGCAGCATGAACAGGGTGTCCCCGAAGTTCTCCTGGAGCATCGTGAGGTTGTCGAAGGACGGCTCGACCTGCGCGCTGGAAGCGTCGATGTAGATTATGTAGCTGAACTGCTTCTTGGCCATTATCTGCGAGATGTCCAGCGGCGTGGGGAACACCATCGAATCGACTTTCTTGTAGCTCGCCTCCCCGAGCCGGCTGAGGTCCCCGAGGGAGTTCCTCTCCTCCCACGGGACGGAGTACGTGTATATCTTCTGCTCCAGCGACTCGACCGTCGCGTTCATGACGAACTGCTCCTCCTGGAGGAGCAGGGACGCGGAGCTGTAGTCTATGAGGAGGCCGGAACTCACTACGGCCACCATCGAAACCGTGACCTCGTGGCCGGCATCGAGCAGGGGCTCGGCCACCACGCGTATGACGCCGCCCGGGACCGTCGCGTTGATGAAGCCGGAGCTCGTGTTTACCTCCAGGCCCTGGTTGACTGCGACGTTGGCGATGGAGTATGACGTGACGTTCCGTTCCATGAGCCATGCCGCGGTCGGGAAGACATCGTCGCGCGTCCTCACCTGCACGACGTAGCTGTTCTGCTCTGCCCGGACGTCGCTCACGGCCTCGAGCAGCCTGAGCTGGCTTATCACGGACTGGTCGGTGTCCACGGGCAGGTACAGGTAGGGGTCGTACGTCCTTATGCTGCCGTTGAAGATGGTAGTGCCGGTGTAGTTCCTGCCAGGCTGGATGGAGGGGCCGGTCCTGGTGCCGCCTCCCCCGAAGAAGAACGGCTCCATCACGAGCAGCAGCACTATTAACCCTGAACCAATCAGCAGAAGCTGTTTCTTGTCCACGACTTTTATGGCACGATAAAACTTAAAAAAGGCGAAGGTCGTTTTCCTTTCATGTGCCAGCTCTGCCAGAAAGCGAAGGCTATGGAGGCGTACGGTGCTCTCGTATCCGGCATGCTCGAGGAGGACAAATCCCGGATGGAGCACACGAAGCTCATGGCGGAGAGCCTTTCGCCGATAAAGAGGGCCGTCTACAGCTCCATGAACTGGCCGGTCAGGCTCGTCTACCCGATGTTCGAGGCGCGGGCCGCTTATGCCGTCCCGAACAACTACTTCCAGAACGTGCTCCTCGACGACGAGCGGCTCGGCAACGGCTTCGCGCACGGCGCCATGCGCTCGCTGTTCTTCGCCGGCGAGCGGCTGATAGTGCTGTCCAAGTCTGTCAACTTCAAGGATGCCAAGGAGTTCTTCACCTCTTTCCTCCTGCTCCATCTTGAGAAGGGCGAGTACGAGGTGAAGGCCGGGGCCGGGGAGATGCGCATAAGCGCGTCCGTGGAGAAGCCAATGATGAACCTTGTCACCGGCAAGCCTGAGAAGAAGCGCATCGCGTTCACATTCATACACCAGGGCGTGGAAGGCAGGATAGTGTCGAGGGAGCAGGCGGCCACTTCGGCCAGGTTCAAGAGCGTCTATGAGAAATACGGCGGGGCGTCCATGAAATCCGCCTCGATGGACATGGAGGGGTATGCCATAACCGTGCCGCACTTCTCGCCGCACCCGTACATGCTCCAGCTACACGAGCAGTTCGGCTACAAGGACAACAAGGAGATGCAGCTCCACGCAGTGGATTATTTCAGGGAGCACCTCGGAGTGGAGAAAATCTGAGGGGCCGCGGCCCGGCGTGAAACCATGGCAGAAATGAGATGGATTGAGAAGGCGCTTGTCAACAGCAGGGCATACAACTATTTTTTCAGGCACACCTTCCTCAAATGGTTCCTGGATTTCTGCAGGCTCGGGGGGAACTGCCTTGAGTTCGGCTGCGGGGCCGGATTCACGGGCAGGGAGATATCCAGACGCTTCCGGGTGAAGCTCACTTCGACTGATTACGATGCGATGCAGGTCGCAAAGGCCCGGAAGCTGCTTGAAGGCAGCGATGTCCTGGTCATGCAGGCGGACGCCACGGCCCTGCCATTCAAGGAAGGGAGCTTCGACTGCGTCGTCGAATCGAACGCGCTCCACCACATTGCCGGATACAGGAAAGCCCTCTCCGAGGCTTTCAGGGTCTTACGGAGCGGCGGGCACTTTTACATCATGGACGAGGGAAAGGGGTTCATGTGGCCGCTCACGCTCCTCCTTCCTTTCGACCCTTTCGACGCCAAATTCACCAAGGAGAGCCTGATGGACGACCTGGGGAAGGCCGGATTCGAGATAATAAAGGACCGCGGAAAGGACGTCTTCATGATAGAGGCACGCAAGCGGTGAATCTGTTTGTTGAATCCACCTGAAAATGCCCATATTTAAATGAATTTTCATACTATTTGGAAGGAAATGGGCGAAAAAGATTCAACTTTATAAAGATTTACTATGTAAATTGCACAGGGAGGTGGGGGTATGAGGCTCCGTTTCGTGGATGCTTCGGCCGCGGCAGGCAGCAGGATAAAGCCTGCTGGATTCGCTACGGCCACGGTCCTCATTGCGGGGATCTGTTTCGCGGGGGGGTATACGGCCGGCCATTCCGGCAGCGCGAGGGAGGCCAAAGCCGCGCCAGCCCGCTCAAATGCCGAGGAGGCGTGCGGAAGGGCCCTGGCAGGAGCAAGCGAGATAGAGAGGCGGGTGAAGGCCGCGGCAAGCGAGCACGGCGACGACCTGAAGAGGATGTCGAAAGCGCAGGAGGGGGAGCGCCTGACGCTCAACGTCTCGGTCTCCGTGGACGGCAGGGGAAGGCTTCTCGTGGAGGACGCATGGGTGAGCCCGGGGGAGAGGCTCGGCGCCAGGGAGATCATAAAGGCCACGGGCATTGACTTTAGCGGGCTGAGGGCAGCGCCGCCGCCCGAGGGCACGAGGTGCTCGTTCGTGGTGCCTGTCCCCTTAGAGAACAAAAGGAGCTAATGCTTCGCGAGCTTGCGCTTCCTGTTCTCGAAAAGCGGCACGTACAGGAGGAGGACCGCGCCCTGGAAAAGCAGCACGGTGCGGATGTCACTGAACAGGAACAGGGCATAGCCGCAGAGGGCGCCGGACAGCCTGCCTGCGGTAAGGACGATTTCGCGGCCTATCATGCTGTGTGCCAGGTTCCTGCTGTTGTCCACGACCAGGGCGAGAGGCAGCGGGAAGAAGATGCGGCTGAAGAAGTTGATGAGGCCGAAGGCGACGAAGAACGTCGCGATATCCTGCGAGAAGCTCGCGAAGACGACAGAGAGGGAGAGGCAGGCTACAAAAGGCAGGATGAGCTCCCTGCGCGTCTTCATCCTGTCCGAGGCCCTCGCCGCGACCATTGCGGCGAGTATGGAGAATACTGTCGCAAGTGACAGGAACGCCCCGTATTCCAGCGGCTTGTCGGTGAACGTGAGGAGCATGACTTCGAGCGTTACCGAGGTGATGACCATGGGCGAGAAGCCTTCGAGGAAGATGATCGACTTGAGGCCGTTTATGGCCCGGAGGGCTGCGACGGGGTCGTATTCGTAATGGCGCTTTTCCACGAAGAAGAAGCACAGCACGAGCGTAAATGTGAAAAGCAGGGCGGAGGCGAGATAGAGCGCCTGGAAGCCCAGCAATGCCGCGACGGACCCGGCTACTGCCGGGATGAAAAGGGACAGGAACGGCCCGGCGGAGTAGTAGAGCGCACCCATCGCGGCGTTGTTCTCTTTCCTGTGCTCGTAGTAAAGCGTGTTGAACGGGGCCCAGAAGAACAGGTGCGTTGCGCCGACGACGAACCTGAAGGCGTATGATACGAAGGGGTGGGGAAAGAAGAACATCAGCAGGACTGCGAAGAGCGCGATGCTGATTCCGGCCATCATGAAATTGCGGGTGTGGAACCCGCGGAAGAGCGGGATGACGATTAGCCCGGCCATGAACCAGAAACTGTTCGCGAGATAGATGTCCTGCATCGGCATGCCGAGGTTGAAGAAATAGACCTCGAACATGGATGCGGCCAGGCCCCAGCTCATGAGCCACATCAGGTAGACGATAATCAGGCGGGAGAATCCGTTTCCCTTCAACAGGCTAAGCATAGAGGAACGTAAGCATATGATGCCGGGAAGGGAATAAAACCCTTCACTTGCACATTGGGCAGAGTTTCAGCGCATGCACGAGCAGCCCCACGCCGTAAAGCGCGAGTGCGACTCCGCCCGCCATATGCGAGATGCGGGGGTCGAGATTCGCGTTGCCGAACATGAATAACGCCGCGCCAGCGACCAGCACCAGTATGCCGCCGAGTATGCCGCACGCTCCGCACATGCCGCAGCAGCCTTCGCACACGTTCGCTTTCATCTTTTCACCACCCATGAGGTCACCTCGGGCAAGAGTCGGAGGGTAGATTTTTAAGAATGCCGTCCCGGAAGCGGGTCAGGCCCTCGGCTGCTGCTGAGTCACGCAGTGGATGGCGCCGAGCCCCCAGACAAGGGGCTCGCAGTTTATCGGCACGACCTTCCGGCCTGGGAATGACTCCTCGAGCAGGGAGATTGCCTTCTCGTCGTTCTTGTGCCCGAAGACAGGGAGGAGGACTGCCCCGTTGCCTATGTAGAAATTCGCATAGCTTGCCGGCAGCCTGCCTTGCGGCGACCGGACAGGCCCGGGCATCGGCAGGGGCCTCACATCGAACGGGTTCCTGTCCTGGTCCTTTGCCTTCTGCAGGTCCTCGAAGTTCTTCTTTAGGATCAGGTGGTTCTCGTCGGATGCGTCCTCCTCGTACGCGCAGAGGATTGTCGAGGGATTCACGAAGCGGGCGATGTCGTCTATGTGCCCGTCCGTGTCGTCCCCGGCGATGCCTTCCTTGAGCCAGACCACTTTGGCGGCGCCGAGATATTCCTTCAGGTATCCCTCGAGCTGGAACTTCGACATCTTGTTCCGGTTCTGGTTGAGCAGGCACTGCTCGGTCGTGAGAAGCGTGCCCCTCCCGTTCACCTCTATGGAGCCGCCCTCGAGGATTATGCCCGGCTTGATTATATCCATTGCGAGCATCGGGGATATCTCGTCCACGACGCCGTTGTCTGCAAGCAGCTCCTCATATTTCCCGCCCCAGGCATTGAAGAGCCATTTGGTCATGAGAAGCATGCCCTTCCTGTCCCGGACGAAGATGGGGCCGTAGTCGCGCATCCACACGTCCACGGTCTTTATCCGATGGATGTAGATGTTCTTTGTCGGGCCGCGTTCTTCAAGCATCTTCCTGACCTTTTCTTCCGCCTTCTCGTCATCGACAAGGAGATGCACCCTCTCGTGCGGGCTGAGGGCGAGCATCATTTCCATATAGACTTGCTCCACTTTCGGAAGCACAGGCTCGGGGAAAGTCAGCGGGTCCTTGGGCCATGAGAGCCATGTAGCCTCGTGAGGCTCCCATTCGGCCGGCATGTGGTATTTCATCCTATCGCTCCGTCAGTTTGTCGTACGTCTCGGGCCTGCGGTTGTAAAAGAAGCGCCAGCCCTCCCGGACATGCTTTCCGAGCTCAGGCCCGACATCCGCCATCACTATCTCCTCCCTGTCGGAACCCCTCGCGAGGATCGTCCCGAACTGCGAGCAGATGAACGAGCCGCCCCAGAATTTCGTCTTTCCTTCCCTGCCGACGCGGTTCACGGCGCACACTGCGGCCGCGTTCGCGATGGCATGGCCGCGCTGGACCGTTTCCCACGCCTCCTGCCAGCTCCCTTCTGTCTGCACGACGCCGTCCACGGCGCCGATTGCGGTCGGATAGAAAATCATGTCAGCGCCCATGAGCGCAAGCGTCCTCGCGGCCTCCGGGAACCACTGGTCGTAGCAGATGAGAGTTCCCAGTTTCCCGTATCGGGTTTCGAACACCTTGTAGCCGAGGTCGCCCTTCTCGAAATAGTTCTGCTCGAAGAAGCCCGGGTCGTGCGGTATGTGCATCTTACGATAAGTTCCCAGCATCCGGCCGCCGGCATCGAAAACAGGCGTGGTGTTGAAGAGCTTTCCGTTCGAGCGCTCAAAAACCGACCCGCCGACCACGATCACCTTGTTCTGCTTTGCGGCTTTGGAGAGCGCTTCAGTTGTCGGCCCGGGCACGCTTTCGGCAAATCTTTCCGCATCCGCCTTCTCCTCCTGGGGGAAATATGGGGAGGTGAAAAGCTCCGGGAGGCAGACGATGCCGGCGCCTTTTGCCGCTGCCTCGCCGATTTTTTTTACCGCCTTCGAGACGTTCGATGCCTTGTCTGCCGACATGGACATCTGTATGAGTGCTACCTTCATCAGACCGCCTGTGCAAGTTCCTTCAAGCGCTCCAGGCTCTGCCTTGGCGTTTCCACCGTGTTGAGCAGGTACACCGGAGCGCGGGTGAATAGCTCCCTGAAGAATCCCTTCCTCGCCGCGAGCTTCTCCCTTCCGCGGGCAAGCTGGTGCGGATTGCAGAAGTCGTTCTTCACCATGAATGCAAGGGCGCTCCCTGGAGAAAGCTTCTGCAGCGGGGGGAGCGATTTGTCCCTTGTGAGAAGCACGGTGAGGGAAAGCGTCGAATCAGTCCTTATGCGCTCGCCGCCGAGCAGGCGCTTCACGTCCACGACAGCCCGCTCCCTGCTGTCCTTCTTTATGCCTTCAAGCTTCTTGTACTCGGGCCAGCTGTCAGAAAGGTCGCCCCGGATGTACGAGTTCTTCTCCGAGGAATAGACGAGCGTCTCGCTGTCTGCGAGCCTGACGAAAAACCAGTCGTCCGTCACGAAGTTGAAGCACTTGTCCAGCAGGAGGCCGTAGGTGAGGGTGGTCTTCCCGCTGCCGGAGGGCCCGATGACCGCGACGCCCCTTCCCCTCATGTCTATGAAGGAGCCGTGTATCGAGTAGCGGCGGTGCTCGGAGGTGAAGTCCTCCATGAATTCCGCGACGAGCGCGAGCGCGATGCTTTTTACCCAGCCGTAGTAGTCGCAGCCCTCGATGATTACCGTCTTCGAGAGCGGCTCGTACATGACCCTCAACCGGGAACCCGAAACCGCGAACAGCCTCGCGTGCGGCCTCAGCCAGTCCGGCATCTGCTCGAAGTTGTCCTCCCACATGTCCTTGAAATCGTGGCTGTCGGTGAAGAACTTCACGCAGGTCCCGTGGATGACGGCCTTGCGCTCGAAGAGCGCGGACGAGTAGATTTTCCTCATTAGGGAGTCCTTCTCCGCTGATGAGATTAGCTCGACCTTGTACTGCATGCGCTGAGTATGGTGGGAATAAATTTATAGGTTATTGATTTCACGACCGTCCGCGAATTTAAACAGTTGTGTTTGAAAACGGTTTATGGCAGGGAGGAGGGTACTCCGTAAGAGTGAGCCGAAGGGCGGGCCGGTGCTTCCGGCACCTATGCTCGAAATGCTCAAAGCCCACCCCGAATCCATGGGCCCCCAGGACTTATTTTCAGTCGTGCAGGAATTCGCTCAACAGAAGAGGAAACACCACGAGACCATTAATGCCATACAGAAAGCCATCAACGATATATACGACAGGTTCGCCCCGGACCAGCGCGTCCGCTTCTTCTCTATGCTCTATGACAGGTTCGCGGAAAGATACGACGAGCACATGGCCGGGACTGGCCATTATGATGCGATACGGCGCGTCCTCTTATTCGGCATGCCCTACCTGAGGCTGCCGATTCTGGATTTGACAGCAGGAACCGGAGAGCCGCTCAAATACGCAGTCGAGTTCATGTGCGCGGCCGAAAACCTGAGGGGCCCTTTCTCCATGCTCGCTCCCGAGCCTTTTTTCGAGCAAACGGACCTGACCTACCAGATACACGCGAACGAAATCTCAGCGAGAATGCTGGCAAGGGCCGAGGAGAAGCTGCAGGGTATCGGGAGGGTGGGCTTCACGGATTACAACGCCCTGAGGCTTCCGGACCATCTAAGCGGGCGGTTCAACACGGTTTTGTGCTCCCAGACGTTCCACCTCATCGCTGATGAGGATAAGCCGCTGCTTGCAAAGTCAATACATGATGCCCTTGTCCCGGGCGGCGTCGCCGTAGTCATGGAAGAGGACCCGTTCAGGATAACGCCTTCTGCACCGATTGAGGCGGTGAGCCTATTCCTGAGGTCGGTCGTCAGGCCCATCAAGCACAGGGGCGATCTTATCGGGCTTTTCATCAACCTTGGGATGAGACGGCTTGAAGAGCGTGCAGTAGCTCCGATAGACAGCGAGCACTCGATGAGGCTGCACCTGTTCCAGAAATAAAGAGATGGGATGGATTAGATTCGGCTGCATAAAACCAATAGAATCAAGAGGGCAAAGGGCGGAGTACAAAAAGATCTACTTATGCTCTTGGATTCATGGGGCAGTGAGTAGTTTTGGAAAGGACGCACGATGCTTGGGTTTGTCATTTCTACTGGATTATTTTCTTCGACAACCGGCTCTTTTTTTACCGTGATAATGCCGAGGTTTTTTTCAAATGACCGTTCTTTGTTATTGACATCCCGAAAAGTCGCAACAAGAGTTCCAAGCCTCTTTTTGACCGAAGTGCTTCCGCTTTTCAGCTCGACATAATTTTTTGGTTCGAAAGTAACGGTGTATTTGAATTCGTTAAATGGAGCTTCGCTCTTTGATAGGATGGTCTGCTCTGTCTTTCCAGGGTTCAGATAAAAATCGCTATCAACAATTTCTATCTTGACAGAGCCAGCATCAACTTCGTCTTCATTTAGGACCTTTAATAGTCAGGGACATAAATAGGCGAACATTTTGGGCATCACGAAACCCTTCTTGACAAAGTTGCGGATAGACTGCTGGACCGCATGTATGTTCCGATAATACCTATTCCACAGTGGCTTCTTGAT